>JAVBUY010000096.1:0-5380 GCA_031554855.1 Eubacteriales bacterium | reverse complement strand
GGTAATCACAGCGCGCGGCGGCCAGCCGATACGCCGCGACGGTGCTGGCCACGCTGGAGGCCTTCATCGACAGCACGATATCAAAAAAACCGCAATCCTCCAGCAGTTTGGCATGACCCAGCGCGCTCTCCACCATCGCCTCGGGCGTCGGGCCGCCATACTTGCGCAGCATCTCCTTTTCCACCGAGCCGGAGTTCACGCCGATGCGGATCGGGATCTTGTGCGCCTTCACACAGTCTGCCAGGCGGCGCACATTGTCTGCCCCGCCGATGTTGCCCGGGTTGATGCGCAGCTTGTGGATGCCATTCTCTGCGGCGGCAATGGCCAGCGTGTGGTCGAAGTGGATGTCGGCGACCAGCGGCACCGGACTGCCGTCCACCAGCGCGCGCACTGCGGCCGCGCAGGCCTGATCGTACACCGACACGCGCACGATGTCCGCCCCGGCCTGCGCCAGCGCGCGGATCTGCGCCAACGTCGCCTGCACGTCGTCGGTCGGGGTGTTGGTCATCGATTGTACGCTCACCGGCGCGCCGCCACCGATCGGCACCGCGCCTACCTGTATCCGCCTCGTTAGCTCCGCCATGTGCCCTCCTATGTGCGCTATACGCCGGTCACCAACCGCGCGATGTCCTTGTAAGTAAAGACCAGCATCAGCCCGATTAAGAACACAAACCCAACGAAATGGATCGTGCCCTCCAGGTCGCGGTTGATCGGCTTTCTGCGAATCGCCTCGACCGCGAAAAATATCAGGCGGCTGCCATCCAGCCCGGGGATGGGCAGCAGGTTCACGAAGCCCAGGTTGATGCTGATGATCGCCGCCAGCAGGATGTACATCTCAAAGCCGTTCTTGGCGGTTTCCTCCTGGATCAGCGCCACCGTGCCCACCGGCCCGGTCATGTCATCCAGTCCCTCGCCGCGGGTCACCATGCCCCACAGCGACGTATACATCAGCTTCACCGCTTCCACCGACTGCTGCCAGGATGCACCGATCGCTTGCCCCAGCGGCAGGCGCTGGCGCGTGTACGCGTACTCGATGCCCAGCAGGTAGCGTCCCTGCTCCTCGCCATTCACCGGCGCGACATAGGTCGGCGTGATGTCCAGCGTCATGTCCTGACCGGCGCGCTGGATGGTGAGCTGCACCGGCTTACCCCCAGAGGCCGCGATCGCATTGGATACCTGCTCGCGCGTGTCCATCGCCACGCCGTCGATCGCGGTGATGAGGTCGCCGGTTTTGAGTCCGGCCATGATCGCCGGTTTGTCAGGCATCAACTTGCCGACAATCGGCTGATCGACCAGCACGCGCTGGCCGACCGCCGCCAGCATCACAATGAACAGCAGGATCGCAACCAGAAAGTTCATGGTCGGTCCGGCCAGCACGGATAGAAACCGCTTCCATACCGGCTGGCGGTTGTAGGCGCGCGGGTCGTCCATCTCCTCATCCTCGCCATAGAACAGGCAGAACCCACCCAGCGGGAACGCGCGCAGCGAGAACGTTGTGCCGGTCTTTTTGCTTTTGCGTGAGAACAGCTTAGGGCCCATGCCGATGGAAAACTCGTTGACTGCCATGCCGGTCATCCGCGCGGCCAGAAAGTGCCCCAGTTCGTGCACGGTGATGAGCACGCCCAGCATGAACAGCGCCGCGAGAACGTACCAAATGGTTTGTAGCTGCATGTGTGTCTCCCTCTCTATGCGCAAACGCGCTTACCGGCTATCATACGCAAGCCGACGTCATTTCTTCCCTGCGATGTAGCGCTCTGCGGCATCCCTCGCCGCGCGGTCGGCCGCGTATACCGCGTCCAGCGTATCGGCGCGGCCGCCGGGCCCGCGCGCCCCCGCCTGCTCCACGAAGTCGGCGATGCCGCCAAAGGCGATGCGTCCGGCGAGGAACGCCTGCACCGCCACCTCATTCGCGCCGTTTAGGATGCACGGCGCGGTGCCACCCGTCGCCAGCGCCTCGTAGGCCAGCCGAATCGCCGGGAATTTCTCGCGATCGGGCGATTCGAAGGTCAGTTGCCCCATGTGCGTAAAGTCCAGATAGTCGCCGCCGGTGGACAGCCGATTCGGATACGCCATCGCGTAGAGAATGGGCAGACGCATGTCCGGCGTACCCAACTGCGCGATGACCGCGCCGTCGATGAACTCCACCGCCGAGTGCAGCACGCTCTGGGGATGCACCAGTACCTCGATTTGTTCTGGCGTCACGCCAAACAGCCACTTGGCCTCGATGATCTCTAGCGCCTTGTTCATCATGCTGGCCGAGTCGATGGTGATTTTCCTGCCCATCGCCCAGTTGGGATGCTTCAGCGCCTGATCCGGCGTCGCGCGCGCGATGTCGGCCTTGTCCCACGTGCGGAACGGCCCGCCCGACGCGGTGAGCAGCAACCGTCGCACCGGGTTACCCGCCGCGCCCTGCAAGCATTGGAAAATCGCGCTGTGCTCGCTATCGACTGGCAACAGCGGCTTGTTCGCCTTTTGGGCTGCCTCCGTCACCAACTGTCCGGCGGCCACCAGCGGTTCCTTATTGGCCAGCAGCACCGAGCGCCCGGCGCCCAGTGCGGCCATCACACCCTGCAAACCTGTGAAGCCCACCACCGACACCAACACGCTATGAGCAGGCGCGCGCGTCGCCGCTTCGGTCAGGCAGTGCTCGCCAAAGACCCACTCGCAGAAGCGCAGGTCGTCGGGGACGCGCTCGGGCTCCACGACCAGCCCTGCCATCTGCGGACGAAAGCGCCGCACCTGCTCAAAGAGCAGATCGGCCTGGCTATGCGCCACCAGCGCGGTCGCGCGGAACAAGTCTTTATGCCGCGCGATCACGTCCAGCGCCTGAGTGCCGATGGAGCCCGTCGAGCCTAAAATGCAAATATCTCGCATGCGTCTTTCCTTATCTATGGTCTTTTACAGGATGCGCGTGGGCAGCACCAGCGCATACGAGCACACCACCATCAGCGTGAACAGAATGCTGTCCACGCGGTCCATGACGCCGCCGTGTCCGGGGAAGATGCTGCCGAAATCCTTGATGCCGCAATGGCGCTTGACCAGCGACGCGCTGAGGTCGCCGACCTCCGCCGCCACGCCGCCCAGGACGCCGATGACGATCACATCAAACAGCTTGGGCATGTTGTAGCCCAGCCGCACGAGGATGGTGGTCGTGGCGATCGCGCCCAGCACGCTGCCCACCAGTCCCGCGATCGCGCCCTCCCAGGTTTTCTTGGGGCTGACCTCGGGGCACATCTTGTGCTTGCCGAACAGCACGCCGATAAAATACGCAAAGATATCTGCCGCCAGCGCGATCACCAGCACCAGCACAATGATGTGGCTGCCGCGCGGCTGGCTGACGTCGTTGAGCAGCACAAAGATCAGCGAGAAGGGCAGAAATACCGTGATCAGCGGATAGATCGACACGCCCGCGTCCACCCAATTGGGTTCCTTGCGAAAGCACACCACCAGCATCACCAGCAGCGTGGTCAGCACCAACAGTGGCGCGATCATCGCGATGCCGCGCGTCAAAAACGCGGGCAGCACCAGGATGGCCGCGATAATGGCAGGCCACGCCACAGGCTTGTGCACGCGCTCAAACGCCTGATATTCCTCAATCAGACCCATGACCATCAGCGCAACGACGACGATATTGGCCAGCCAGCCGCGAAAATACAGCATGGCCGTCACGCCGGCCAGCGCCAGCACACCGGTGACTATCCTTGTGCGCATATTCCTCATCTCCTTGGTACAGCGTGGATCATTTGCTCTCGGTTAATCCGCCAAAGCGGCGGTCGCGCCGCTGGTAGGCGGCAATGGCCTCGTGATACGCCGCCACCGTGAAATCCGGCCACAGCACATACGTGAACACCAGCTCAGCATACGCGCACTGATAGAGCAGGAAGTTGCTCAGCCGCTGCTCGCCGCTGGTGCGGATCAGTAGATCGACCTCCGGCAATCCGGCAGTGTACAGCTCCTCGGCGAAGCGCACCTCGTCGATCTGGTCGGCGGCCAGCTCGCCCGCCGCTACCCGCGCCGCCAGTTTTTGGGCCGCGTGCACAATTTCCGCGCGGCTGCCGTAGTTCAATGCAATGTTGAGCTTCAAGCCTACGTTGTCGCGCGTCTTGTGCATCGCGGCCATCAGCGCCTCTCGCTGCGGACTGGGCATGCCGTCCACGTCACCGAGGATGATGATGCGCACTTTGTTCTGATGCAGCTCGTCGATCTCGCGGCCAAAGAACTCCAGCAGCAGCCCCATCAGCGCGCCGACCTCGTCGGCGGGGCGCGACCAATTCTCTGTAGAGAATGCGTAGAGGCTCAGCGCGTCGATGCCGATGTCGCTGCTGTTGCGGATGATCGCGCGCAGCGCCTCCACCCCGGCGCGGTGTCCGAACGCGCGCGGCTGCATGCGTTGCTTGGCCCAGCGCCCATTGCCGTCCATGATGATCGCCACATGCTTGGGCAGACGCTCCGTGTCCAGGTGTGTTGGTTGCTCCGCCTGTTTTTTCTCAAACCAGCCCATTGTGTCTCCTTGCTTACACAGCCGAAAGGGCGAGGTGAACCTCGCCCTGTGCTAGATTCGATTTGGCTCTTGCGGCACCGTGGTGATGAACGCGCAAGCATCCACCACCCGGCCTTCCTCGCGCACGCGCACCACGCGCCAGGCACCCTGCTTCCCATCGCGCCGAGGCGCCAGGATGCGCGATACCTCCGGCTCGATGCCCTTCGCGCGCAATACGCCCAGCGCCTTTTCCAGTGGCCAGCCTAGCAGGTTCATTTGATGTCCATGATCTCCTTTTCCTTGTCGCCGCAGATGCGGTCGAGATCGACGATGGCCTTGTCGGTCATCTTCTGCATGTCGTCCTCGGCCTTCTTGACGTCGTCCTCGGAGAACCCGGCGTCCTTGGGCAGCTTTTTGATGTGCTCGATGGCGTCGCGACGGATCGAGCGAATAGCGACCTTCGCTTCCTCGGTGGTTTTTTTGACCAGCTTGGTCAGGTCGCGGCGGCGCTCCTCGGTCAGCTCGGGCAGCACCAGGCGAATCACCTTGCCGTCGTTGGTGGGATTCAACCCCAAATCGCTCTTGAGGATCGCCTTTTCCACCGCGCCCAGCGCCTTCACATCCCACAGCGAGATCGTAAGCATGCGCGGTTCGGGCGCGGATACGTTGGCCATCTGGGTCAGCGGCGTCATGGTGCCGTAGTAGTCCACTTGAATGCGGTCGAGCAACTGCGGGTTGGCGCGTCCGGCGCGAATCGCCATCAATTCATTGCGCAGCACCTCGGCAGTTTTGCCCATTTTTTCCTTGGCGGTGTCGAGGATTTTCGTGATCATACGGTCGCCCTCCTGTCATTGTGCCTGTTTGTTTATTGTACCGTGTTTGCCATCTCTTGGCAAGGGG
>JAVBUY010000119.1:0-10581 GCA_031554855.1 Eubacteriales bacterium | reverse complement strand
TGGATCAGCTCTTCCACCATGGCGATCTGATCTTCGGCAGTGGGGTTCGCGGGGGCCTTGATGATGGCCTCAGCGCCAATGGCCGCGCAACCGTTCGCGAAGCCTTCCGCTTCCTTGTCGTTGTAGGGGTTGCCGGTGTTCTTGACGACGATCGCATAGCGATTGCCATCGGCCAGCGCGACGACCGACATCGACAGCACCAGCACGAGAACCAGAACCAGAGACAGGGCTTTCTTCATGACTGAGTTCCTCCTCATTTCTATTTTCACCGCGCCCCGCGCGATGGACACAAATTTAGGTGCGCATCACGTCTGCGCGGAGTGAGGCTGCGCTTCGCGGTTGAGCCGCTTTTCGTGGCGGCGCTGCGCGGCGATGGCGCGGATCTCGGGCACAGCGACCGACAGGATGAGCAGCGCACCGATGATGATCATCAGGATCTGCTGGTTGATGTTGATCAGGCCCAGGCCGTAGCGAATCAGGCTGACGATGAAGATCGAGATCAGCACGCCGCCGATGCGGCCCTTGCCGCCTGCGGTGGACACGCCGCCCAGCACCACCATCGCGATGACGTCCATCTCGTACGCGATCGCGATATTCGGGCGCGTCGAGCCCATGCGGCTGGCCAGGAACAGCGCAGTGATGCCCGCCATCAGGCCGTTGAGGGTGTAGTTGATGAAGATCGCGCGGTTCACGTGCACGCCGGAGAAGCGACTGACCGTCGGGTTCTTGCCGATGGCATACAGCGTGCGGCCATAGCGCGTGTAGTGCAGCACAAAGGCGTAGACCAAGAAGCACAGGATAAACGCGACCAGCATGACCGGCAGGCCTAGAATGGTCTCCCAGCCCAAAAAGCTGAACCACTTGGGGAACTTGCCCGCAGCCTGATCCTTGAGGATGATCAGCGCGATGCCGCGATAGATGATCTGCGTGGACAATGTGACGATCATGGGCGCAAGCTCTTTGAACTTGACCAGCAGCAGGCCATTGAACATGCCGCACAGGGTGCCCACAGCCAGGCACAGCACCACAGCCCAGCCCATCGGCAGGCCCATATTGAACGTGACGCCCATCACCACGGCGGACAGCGCGATGGTCGATGCCACCGAGATGTCGATCATGCCGGTAACGATGACAAAGGTCATGCTCAGCGCCAGAAACCCTTTGTCGATGAAGGTGTTGCTCGCGCTGGGCAGATCCAGCACGCTGTAGTACGGCGAGATGAAGATGTTCATCACATTGACCGCGACAAACAGCAGCATCAGCGTCAGTTCCCAGTTATAGGTCTTATAGAGGCGCCTCATGTCCATCAGATTTGCCTCCTTACCAGCGTGCGATAGTCCGAATGGCGCTTGACCAGGGTATTGAGCAGGATGGCGATCAGGATGATCGAGCCCTGAATGAACGACTTGGCGAATTCGGAGACGAAGTTGATCAGCGGCAGCGCGTTATTGATGATGCCGATCAGCATCGAGCCGAGCAGCACACCGACCACCTTGCCGGAGCCGCCGGCGATCGACACGCCGCCGATGACGCACGCGGCAATGATGTTGATCTCATAGCCGATGGCGGTATCCGGCTGCGCGGAGGCAAACTTGCTCACCCACAGCACGCCGCACAGACCGGCCAGCGCGCCCATGATGGTGTATGCCAGGAACTTGGTTTTGACTGCGCTGATGCCCGATACGCGCGCCGCCTCGCAGTTCGAGCCCACCGCATAGAAACGGCGGCCGGTGCGCGTATAGGAGAGGAAGTATTGCGCGACGATGTACAGCACGATGGCGATGCACACCAGGTTGTTGATGCCCAGCGTCTTGCCGGTGGCAATGGCCTTAAAGCCGTCGCTCATCTGGTGTGCGCTCACCCACTTGCCGCCGGAGAGCAGGAACACGCCGCCACGGAAGATGTAGTTCATGCCCAGCGACGCGATGATGGGCAGCATGTTGAGCTTGGCGACCAGCGCGCCGATCGCCATGCCGCACAGCACACCGACCAGTGTGCCCTCGAGCAACAGTAGCATCGGCGGAATGCCGGGGTTCATCTTCACATGCAGTGCGGCCACCATGCCGGATAGCGCGATGTTTGAGCCGATCGACAGATCGATGCCGCCGGTGAGCAGCACGATCAGCATGCCGATCGACAGGATGGCGATGATGGCGGTATTGGTGAGGATGCTGGTGAGGTTGGTGGGCGTGAGGAACTTGGGATTGGCAATCTGCACTAGCGTGCCCAGCACGATGATGAACAGCAGCAGGCCCAACTGGCGAAAGCTGCCCAACTTGAGTTTTTTCATCATTGCGCCTTCGCCTCCTTGGCCAGCATCGCGGCCTCCAGAATTGCTTCCTGCGTTGCAGTCGCGGTGTCCAGCACGCGGGTCACGCGGCCTTCGCGCATCACCACGACGCGGTCGGACATGCCCAGCACCTCGGGAATCTCGCTGGACACCATGATGATCGCGATGCCCTCGTTGGACAGGCTGCGCATGATCTCGTAGATGGCGAACTTCGCGCCGACGTCCACGCCCTTGGTGGGCTCATCCATGATGATGACTTTGAGCTTAGAGGCCAGCAGCTTGGCGACGATGACCTTCTGCTGATTGCCGCCGGACAGCGAACTGGCCAGATCCTCAATGCCGGTCGCCTTGACGTTGACCAGCTTGGAGAGTTTGGTCGCCGCTTCATCTTCGCTCTTGACATTGAGCACACCGTTGCCGCCATACTCTTTGAGTGTCGCCAACGTGATGTTGCGGCCGATGGTCCAGTCCAGGATCAGACCCTGCTTCTGGCGATCCTCGGGCAGGTAGCCAATGCCCAGGTTCATCGCCTCGCGCGGGCTCTTGGGCCTGACGATTTTGCCATCCAGCGTGATAGCGCCCTGATCATACGGCCAGTAGGCGAAGATCGCCTGGCAGACCTCGCTGCGCCCCGACCCGACCAGGCCAGAGATCGCGACGATCTCGCCCGCCTTTACGTCGAAGCTGACGTCTTTGAAATAGCCCACCTTGCTCAGGTGTTCCACTGAAAAGCGCACATCGCCAACGTCGGCGGTCTTGGGCGGATACATCTGCTTGAGCTCGCGACCCACCATCGCGTAGATCAGCTTGTCGTTGGAGATGCCGTCCACGTCCCAGTCGCCGATGTACTTCGAATCGCGAAATACCGTCACATGGCTGGCCAGGCGGTACATCTCCTCGAAGCGGTGCGAGATGAAGATGATGCCCTTGCCCTCGTCGCGCAGTTGCTCGGTAATGCGGTATAGCTCTTCGCTCTCGCGCTTGGTCAGCGCGGCGGTCGGTTCGTCCATGATCAGGATGCGCGCGTCGGTGGAAATCGCCTTGGCAATCTCCACGATCTGCTGCTGTGCGACCGACAGCGTGCCCATGATGGCGCGCGAGTCGATGCTAGAGCCCAGGCGCTGTAGGTACTCATCCGCGCGCTTATACATCTTGTTCCACAGGATGCGTCCTGCTTTATCCACTTCCTCGTGGCCGATGAAAATGTTCTCCGCGACGGACAGGTCTGGATAGCAGGTGACATGCTGATAGATGGCGGCAATGCCCGCGTGTGTGGCTTCCTTGGGGGTGCTAAAGCGCACTGGCTGGCCATCCAGGAACATCTCTCCGCCTGGATCGGGCTGGTGTACGCCGGTGATGACCTTGATGAAGGTTGACTTGCCCGCGCCATTCTCGCCCATCAGCGCATGGATCTGCCCCGGATAGAGCTTGAAGTGCACGTCGGTCAGCGCCTTCACGCCCGGAAAGGTCTTGGAGATGTTGCGAAGCTCCAGCAAACACTCTGCCATACTTATAACCCCTCGTGCAGAAAGACCTGGTTGAGCAGCACCGCGGTGCCGGTCTTCGGGTCCATCTCCATTTCCATGACTTCCTTCATGTATACGTTCCAGCGCGCGATGACCGGACTTTCGGCCTGCACGCGGGAGGCAAAGGCGATGTCGTCGCACTCGTAATAGCCAAACAGTTCGTCGCCGACGCTCCAAATGGTGTAATTGCGGATACCCGCCTCGTTGAGCACGTCGGTCAGTTCCGGCCAGATCTCGTCATGGCGCTTGACATACTCCGCCAGCATCCCAGGCAACACGCGCGCTTTCCACGCAAACCGCTGCATACCGCACCTCCTAAAAAGCGTAACAAAAAACAAGCCATTTTCCATTTAACATACATGGAGGCTTCCCATCCGTTACTCTATGGTGTATTATACTATTGAATTAGCACAAATGCATCCATCAATCTTGTGCACTTATACAACTATCTTGGCATTCTTCCGAATGCTGGAAGGAGCGCGCATATGGCGAATGTTCACTTGCGATATGAGCTGGATTTAAAGACCAACTCCAGCTGGATCACCGCCACACCCAGCCCGCAGGTGCGCAGCGGCTTCTTGTACGTGCAGGAAGTCGGCGATTTCTACGCCGGTCCGCGATACTTTACCGAGCGCAAGGGACTGGCGTCGTATCTGATCAAGTGCTGCATGGGCGGCGAAGGCACGCTGACTTATCGCGGGCAAACGCACATTGTGCGCCCGGGTCAGTTCTTCTGGCTGGACTGCGCGCTGCCGCAATACTACGCCACCTCGCCCGGCCAAGACAACTGGCATGTGCTATGGGCGCACTTCTATGGCGCGAACTCCGCCAAGTATTATGAGCAGTTTCTGGCCTTCAACAATGGCTCAAACATTGGCACCTTACCGCCTCACCACACCGTCGCCGACGGCATGCGCAATCTGCTGTCGATCTACCGCAGCGCGCAAAACACATTGACCGAGGATCTGCGCGCGTCGGCGATCCTGGCAGGCATCATGGCGGAGTGCGCGGGCTCGCGATATGCCGCCCGCGACAGCGCCAACGCCATGCCCGACACCGTGCAGCAGGCGCAGCAATTCCTGGCCGCGCACTATGCCGATCGCATCACGCTGGACCAGCTCGGCGAAAAATACGCCATTGACAAGTATTACTTTCTGAAGCTATTCAAGCGCCACACCGGCCTGACACCCAACGAATACCTCATCTTAACCCGCCTGACGCAGGCCAAGGAATTGCTGCGCACCACGCAGTACAGCGTCGGCCAGATCTCTCTAGAGGTCGGCATCCCCAATGCCAGTCACTTCATCAAGCTATTCCAGCGGCACGAGGGCATCACCCCCGGCGCATACCGGCAGAGCTGGTATCAGCCATGAACAAGCAAAAGAGCTTCCTGATAAGGAAGCTCTTTTCGTGTAGCATATTATTGCGGCTTAAATCGCTTCAGCCGCAGTGCGTTGGTCAGCACCGACACCGAGCTGAGGCTCATCGCCGCCGCGGCGATCATCGGGTTGAGCAGCGGACCGCCGAACAGATGCAGCAGCCCTGCCGCCACCGGAATGCCCAGCACATTGTAGCCGAATGCCCAGAAAAGGTTCTGCTTGATATTGCGGATGGTGCGGCGGCTTAATTGCAGCGCAGTGGGCACGTCGGTCAAGTCGCTGCGCATCAGCACGATGTCCGCCGACTCCATGGCCACATCGGTGCCCGAGCCGATGGCGATGCCGATATCGGCCTGCGCCAAGGCGGGCGCATCGTTGATGCCGTCGCCGACCATCGCGACCTTCCGGCCCGCCGCTTGCAGCTTTCGCACCTCGTCAGCCTTGCCGCCCGGCAGCACCTCGGCCAGCACATGGGTGATGCCCACCTGCTTGGCGATCGCCTCGGCGGTCTTGCGGTTGTCGCCGGTGATCATCGCCACCTCGACGCCCATGCGCTTGAGCGTAGCAATCGCCGCCGCGCTGCTCGGCTTGATGACGTCGGCCACCGCGATGATGCCGCTGATGCGCGCATCCAGCGCCACAAACATCGGCGTCTTGCCCTCGCCCGCCAGCCTGTCGGCCTCGCCCACCAGCTCGCCTAGCGCGATGCCGCGCTCGTCCATCAGCTTGCGATTGCCGATCAGCGCGTGCTGCCCGCCGATGCGCGCGTCGATGCCCTGCCCGGGCACGGCGGTGAACTGCTCCACCTTGCTGAAGGGCAACCGCCGCGCCTCTGCCGCGCGCACGATGGCCTGCCCCAGCGGGTGCTCCGAGCCGCGTTCGGCGGATGCGGTGATGCCCAGCAGGTCGTCTTCGGATACGCCGCCTACCGGAATGGTTTCGGTCACGGCGGGCTTTCCCTCGGTGATCGTGCCGGTCTTGTCCAGCACGATGGCGGTCAGCTTGTGCGCCGCTTCCAGCGATTCGCCGCTCTTAAACAGCACGCCATACTCCGCGCCCTTGCCGGTGCCCACCATGATGGCGGTGGGCGTCGCCAGCCCCAGCGCGCACGGGCAAGCGATGACTAACACTGATACGAAGATCGTCACCGCGAAGCTGGTATCGCGCGTGCCAATATACCACGCGATGGCGGCCACGACCGCGATCACGCACACCACCGGCACAAAGAAACCGGACACTGTATCGGCCAGCTTGGCGATCGGCGCCTTGGCGGCCTGCGCATCCTCGACCAACTTGATAATCTGCGCCAGCGCGGTGTCCGCGCCGACCTTGGCAGCGGTGATGCGCAGCAGACCGTTTTGATTGACCGACGCAGCGTACACCTTGTCGCCTACCTGTTTTTCCACCGGCATGCTCTCGCCGGTCAGCATGGATTCATCGACGCTGCTGCGCCCTTCCTCCACGGTGCCGTCCACCGGGATGCTTTCGCCGGGCTTGACCAGCAGCACATCGCCGACCTCGACCTCCTCGATCGGAACCTCGATCTGCTGATCGCCCTTCACCAGCGTGGCGGTCTTGGGCGCGAGCCCCATCAGCTTCTTGATCGCCTCAGAGGTCTTTCCCTTAGAGACTGCTTCCAATGTCTTGCCCAGCAGGATCAGCGTAATGATCACGCCCGCCGACTCGAAGTAGAGGCCGTGCACTGCATGATCCATGCCCTGAATGATCTTGACCAGCGAGTATAGGCTGTAGCCGATCGCGGCGGTGGTGCCGATGGCGATCAGTGAGTCCATGTTCGGGCTGCGCTGCCATAGCGCGCGGAAGCCCACCACATAGAATCGATAGCCCGCGATCACGATCGGGATGGTCAGCGCCAGCTGCACCAGCGCAAAGCGCAAAGGGTGCGGCTTGGGCGCCAGGAGGCCCGGCACCGGGATGCCAATCATCGGCCCCATCGCCAGATACAACAGCGGGATAGCGAACACCGCCGACACAATGCACTTGATCCACATCACGCGGATCTCGCGCTGCTTGCGCAGCTTGTCCTCGTCTACTTGGGCGGCGGTATCCAGCGCCAGCGGTGTGTATCCTGCCTTCTCGATGGCTTGCTTGATCTGTGTCAGCTTGATCGCGCGCGGATCGAACCGCACCGTCGCCTTCTCGGTCGCCAGGTTGACTGACGCGGACGCCACGCCCTCCAGCTTGTGCAGCGTCTTTTCCACGCGCGACGAGCACGCTGCACAGGTCATGCCGCCGATGGGGATCACGACCTCGCGCAGCGCCTGTTCGCGCTGTACCCCGTAACCCGCTTTCTCAATCGCGGCGTCGATGCCCTCGGCGTTCAGCGCGTCCGCATCGTAAGCCACCGATAGTTTCTCGGTCGCCAAATTCACCGACGCGCTCTGCACGCCGGGCAGCTTGCCAACGGTTTTTTCTACCCGCATGGCGCACGCCGCGCAGGTCATGCCGGTAATGGTCAAGGTTTCTTGCTTGTTATTCAAAATCGTGCCTCCGATGTGTTATCGACCGCAGCAGCTGCCCACCGAGCTGCCATCGCCCGACATCATCGGGCAGACGAACGCGGGCTGATCTCCGGCGGCATTAGGCAGCAGCTCCGCGACGCCAACTGTCTCACTCCCCGCCTCCACGACGTGGATGGTGCTGCGGATCATGCCCATCCAGCACATGTACGCATACGTGCCGGTTTTCTCGGGCTTGATGGTCACAAAGTTGTCGCCCACCGCCAGCCGCTGGTCGATGGCGAAGTCCGGAATAATGATCTCGTTGTTGCAGCCGTTCAGGTTTTCCTGGGTCACCTGGAAGTTGATGGTGGCTTCCTTGCCCGCTTCCAGGGTGATCACCGGGTAGCTGGCAGCCTGCACGACGGCGACCACCGTGGCCTCCGGCTCCGTGGCCAAAACGGAAATAGAAAGCGTCACCAGCAGCAGCGCGACAATCGCGATCATTCCATAGCTCTTTTTCATGTTGTTTCTCTCCTCTATTCTATTCTGTGACAGTGATAGAACTGCGAATCATGCCCATCCAGCAGCTAAACGGAATCGTGCCTGCGGTGGCTGGCGTGAATTCCACCACGTTGTCGCCCACCTCCAGCACCTTCTCGATGCCCAGCGTCGGCACCACAATGGCGTTGTTGCAGCCATTCAGGTTGCCCTCGCTGACATGCAGCGTCCAGGCGACCGGCACGCCGGCCTTAACAGTGATCGGCTCATAGCTGCGCGAGAACACCTGGCTGGTCACCGACTGCGTAGCCTCGTCGGCATCCTGCGTGGCCGCAACCTGCGCCACCGGACTTGCGCCGAGCGACACGCCGGACAGGCTCAGGCCACTTTGCAGCATTGCCACGCCCAGCAGCGCCACCAGCACCGCGCTGACCAGCGCCATGCGGTGCGCGAACTTGCGGCTCATCAGCGTGCTCAGCGTACCTAAGCCAAACATCAGCGGCACTGTGCCCAAGCTAAAGAGCAGCATGGACAGCGCACCGCGCCACAGAGAGTGCGTCGATAGCGCGTAGAGCTGCATGGCCTGCAGCGGGGCGCAGGGCATCAGCCCATTGAGCAGGCCGATGATCAGCGGCCCGTGTCCGCCCTGCCCGGCCTGGATGCGCGCGGCCAGCGCCTTGGGCAGACGCGGCGTCAGTTTGCGCAGGAAGGGAAACATCCCCAGCATATTCAGCCCCATGACGATCATAAACACCCCGGCGAGCGTCTGCACAATGCCCTTCGCCATGCCCGAGAAGCTGATCACCGAGCCCAACGCGCCGACCAGGCCACCGATGACGGTATACGATACCACGCGGCCTAAGTTGTAGAGCACGCTGGCGCGCATGCTGCCCCACGCGCCGCTGCCGCTCTTGGCGTTCGCGCATTGCGACAGGTTGATGCCGCCGCACATCGCCACGCAATGCAGCGACGTCAGCAGGCCGATCACCAGCAACACGCCATACCCCATGCCCTCTTTGGCCTGGGGAAAGCGGTTCATGATGTCCAGCAAGCCCAGATGGCGCATCAGCAGAAACGCGCCGAGCAGCAGGATGACAACCGCCGCCAATTGCAGCGCAGTTTTCCCGGTTGATGCCCGCTCTGTTTTCTGCGGCTGATAGCCCAGCGCCGCGATGATCTCCGATAGCTTCTCAAGGTTGGTCTTGGTCGGATCGAACGAAACCTCGAGCGTCCCCTGTGTGTAGTCCACCTTGGCCTGCTGAACCCCGGCGGCATTGCGCACTTTTCGCTCAATGATCCGCTCGCAGTTCGCGCAGGTCATGCCGCCAATCGTCATTGTATGTTGTACCGTGCGCGCCATATGGACGCCTCCTATACGAGCCTGAATACAGCCATCATTATATCACTCGCGAGGCCGATATAAAGCACTTGGAAACAGATTTCATTTGTTAAGTTTGTAACAGCTTCCTTGCGCTTCTTGACAGGCTCGCGCTTCGTTTGTATCATGCAATATATGGGAGGTTGTCCGTCATGAAGCAAGTTTTTTTGTTGACTATCGCGGCGATGACCGCGTTTTTCTGCATTGGTTGCGCCACGCCGCAGCCCCTTTCCCCAGCGCCTACAAAGGAGGCTGAAGCCATGTACCACAAACTGACCGCCCAACAAGCGCAGCAAGCCATGGAACAGGGAAGCGATTACCTGCTGCTCGATGTGCGCACACCGGAGGAATTCGACCAGGCGCACATCCCCGGTGCGGTGCTCATCCCCGACTACGAGATCGCTGACCGTGCGGACGATGACCTGCCCGACAAGCAGCGGACGCTGTACATCTATTGCCGCAGCGGGCGTCGCAGCGCCAATGTCGCGCTGCAATTGGTCGAGATGGGTTATACAAACGTCTACGACTTCGGCGGCATCATCGACTGGCCTTTTGACACGGTGTCCGGCGCACAATAACGCAAGGAGGGATTGAACGTGTCGAAGATTTTTATCGCCTATGGCACGCAGCTCGCCGACATGACCGAGGCGCTGCTCCAAGAGGCCCGCATCGCCGACGCGATCTGGCCGACCATGCGCGTGGGCATCAAGCCCAATCTGGTGGTCTCCCGCCCCGCGTCCGAGGGCGCGACCACGCACCCGGAGATTGTCGAGGGCATCATCCGCTTCCTGCAAGGTTTGGGTGTGGCCGACATCACCATCCTCGAAGGCGCGTGGGTCGGCGACAGCACGCAGCGCGCGTTCGCGGCCTGCGGCTATGACGCACTGGCCAAGCGCTACGGCGTGACGCTGCACGACACCAAGCGTGACAAGAGCGTCACCAAGCAAGCCTGTGGCCTGGAGGTGCAGGTCTGCGAGAGTGCGCTGGCGCTGGACTATCTGATCAATGTGCCGGTGCTCAAGGCACACTGCCAAACCAGCATGACCTG
>JAVBUY010000050.1:0-4508 GCA_031554855.1 Eubacteriales bacterium | reverse complement strand
AGCACATCGCCCATCACATTGCTGGGCAGCCAGAACGTCGCCTTGAGCGCATGTGGCACGTAGCGACAGGCCGACAGCAGCGACATCTGCCGGATCACATCGCCGGTGCGCAGATGGACGCTGCCCTCGCGGATGTTGTCGGCCACGCCGGAAAGTTGTGCCGCATCGGTATATGTGTAGCCCGACTGGATGTAGAGCTTGGTGGTGTAGTTCTGCTCGCGCAGCGCCTTGAGCAGCGCCGAGTCCTGATAGCCTTTCAGGTATTCGGCGGCGGTCAGGCTGAAATCGGCGGGCTTGCCGGTCAGCATGTAGGGGATGGACGGATAGGTTTGCGTGTAGACCGACACATTGTCGCGATAGTATATGAAGCCCTCGAGATCGTCGAAGTAGTCTTCCTGCTGATTGAAGATGGCGTCGATGTATGCGCCGTCCATGCGATCCACCACAAAGACCAGGATGTTGTCTTGGGTGGACAGCTCGAACATGCCGTCCTCGGATAGATAGCGCGTGCGCGCAGAAGGCTGGCCGCTCGCGGCAATCAGCGAGGAGGCCAGCGACGTGAGCTGCATGGCGACCAGCAGCAGCGGCACGAACAATAGCGCACGCCGCCACAGCTTGGGTGACCAGCGCGACAGCAGAAAAGGCAGCGCGAGCAGCGCATACCAGATCAGCAGGTTGATCACCGCGTGCACGCGGTACTTGTCCCAGGCGATGGCCGCGCCGGTGAGCTGCCCCAGCGAGAGGTTGAGAAACGTGCCCTGCAAGTACCCGGCGAGCAGCAGGCCGAACAGCAGCGACAGTGCGCCATTGAGCACGCGGCCGCGCAGCGGCAGCAGCAATGCGGTCAGCAGCGCAAACGCGCCCAGCCATACGAGCAGGATGGGCCCTATGATTTCCGAGAGATAGAACGACATGACGTTGCGGTTGTTGAAGAACAGATCCAGCATGCCGAACAGGATGAACGTAAACGTGAGGCCCAGCGTAACCGAGAGCACAAGCGCCAGGCGCGCCTTGAACGGTCGGTCGTCGTGCCAGAGCGCATTGCAAAGAGAATGCGGCGTCGCTTTTGTAGACAAACAAGCTCTCTCCTTTTGCATAGTAATCATATACTATCACAAAACAGCTCGCGCGACAAAGAAAAAAAGCGCGGGGCGTGCTCGCTCCGCGCTTAGGGGGATGGGCTGGGGTGGCTGGAATGGATTACTTGGCTTTCTTGGCGGGCTGCGCCTCGTGCTTGCTATAGAGGAAGCCGTAGAGCGCCGCCGCCAGCGCCGCGCCGACCAGCGGGCCGACGATGAACACCCACACATTGGCCAGCGCCTGGCCGCCGACAAACAGCGCGGGGCCGATGCTGCGCGCCGGGTTGACCGACGTGCCGGTCAGCGGGATACCGACAATGTGCACGAATGCCAGCGTCAGGCCGATGACGATGCCCGCGACCGAGCCTTTGCCTTCATCTGAAGTGACGCCCAGGATGGTGAAGACAAAAATGGCGGTGAGAATGATCTCGACGACCAGCGAGCCCGCGATGCCCATGGTGGCCACGCCATTGGTGCCCAGGCCGCCGGTCAGGTCGGGCATGCCGGTCTTGGTCAGCGCGAAGAGGATGCCTGCGCCAACGCTCGCGCCCAGCACCTGCGCCACCACATAGCCGCAGAAATCCTTGACGCTCATCTTGCCGCACAGCAGCACGCCCAGCGACACCGCCGGATTGATATGGCAGCCCGAGACGCCGCCGATGACATAGGCCATCGCGACGATCGACAGGCCAAACGCCAGCGCCACAGCCAGGTGGCCGCCCGCCGGATCGCAGCCCAGCACCATCGCGCTGCCGCAGCCCATAAAGACCAGTACCAGAGTGCCCAGGAACTCCGCCGCGTACTTTTTGAAGCCGTTCATGATGTACACACCTCATTCTTTTCATAATTCCATACGATATTATACAAAAAAATCCAACGAATGCAAGACGTTAGGGGATAAGGTTTTCACCATAAAAGAAAAACGCGCGCAAATGCGCGCGAATGGTTGACAACACGCAGGGTGCATGATAGACTTATATCTTGCATCAGTATGCTACATTGTGCCAACTATCCCCATTTTTCGTTGTTGTTAAACCCATTGTACACCGTATATTGTGGTTTGGCAATGGGGAAAATAGGGGGAAGCGGACAAGTGTCTCGGTGCTCAAGAGAATAAGGGGTGATGGCGTTCATGGTTCACGAGGTAAAGATGGGCAAGCGTCGCACAAGGATGAGCTTTTCGCGCATCGATGAAGTGCTGGATATGCCGGACTTGATCGAGGTGCAGAAGAATTCGTATCAGCGCTTCCTGCACGAGGATCTGCGCGAAGTGCTCAACGACGTATCACCAATCACCGACTATAGTGAAAACCTCGTGCTGGAGTTCGTCGATTATTCGCTCGACGATACGCCCAAGCATTCCGAGGCCAAATGCAAAGAACGCGACATGACCTACGCCACCGCGCTAAAGGTTTTTGTCCGCTTGAAGAACCGCGAAACCGGTGAAATCAAGGAATCCGATGTGTTCATGGGCGATTTCCCGCTGATGACCGAAAACGGCACCTTCATTATTAATGGTGCCGAGCGCGTCATCGTCAGCCAGCTCGTGCGCTCGCCGGGCGTCTACTATAATGTGACCATCGATAAGGCGGGCAAGCATCTGCATACCGCCACCATCATCCCCAACCGCGGCGCGTGGCTGGAGTACGAAACCGACTCCAACGACGTGATGTGGGTGCGTGTGGATCGCGCGCGCAAGCTGCCGATCACCGCGATCCTGCGCGCGCTGGGCTATGGCACCGATGCGGAGATCGTCAGCCTGCTGGGCGAGGACGAGCGCCTTTCCGCCACGATCGCGCGCGACGAGAACTCCAAGTCGGTCGAGGACGGCCTGCTGGAGATCTACAAGCGCCTGCGTCCCGGCGAACCGCCGACCGTCGATTCGGCGCGCAGCCTGCTCAAGAGCCTGTTCTTCGACCCCAAGCGCTACGACCTGATGCGCGTGGGTCGCTATAAATTCAATAAGAAGCTCTCCGTGGCCACCCGCATTGCCGGGCACATCGCCGCCGAGGACATCGTGCACCCCGAGACCGGCGAAGTGATGGTCAAGGCGGGCGACACCATCGACCGCGAGATGGCGCACGACATCCAGAACGCTGGCGTGAACATGGTCAACATCCAGGCCGACAACCACGTGGTGCGCGTGCTGGGCAACAACTTCGTGGACGCCAGCAAGTGGCTGCCGTTCGATCCGACCAAGTGCGGCATCGTGGAAAAAGTCCATCTGCCCACACTGAAAGAGATCATCGCCGCCGTGCCTGCCGAGGATTTGGAGCAGGCAGTGCGCGAGAACGCCGCGCATTTGGTGCCCAAGCACATCCTGATCGACGACATCGTGTCCTCGGTCAGCTACATGATCGGCTTGCCCTACGGCCTGGGTCATACCGACGACATTGATCACCTGGGCAACCGCCGCCTGCGCTCTGTGGGCGAGCTGCTGCAAAACCAGATCCGCATCGGCCTGTCGCGCCTAGAGCGCGTGGTCAAAGAGCGCATGGCCATCCAGAACGCCAACGACGTGCGCCCGCAGGATCTGATCAACATCCGGCCGGTGTCGGCGGCCATCAAGGAGTTCTTCGGCTCCTCGCAGCTGTCGCAGTTCCTGGATCAGCCCAACCCGCTGGCCGAGCTGACGCACAAGCGCCGCCTCTCGGCGCTGGGCCCCGGCGGCCTCAACCGCGACCGCGCTTCGTTCGAAGTCCGCGACGTGCACTACAGCCACTACGCGCGCATCTGCCCCATCGAGACGCCGGAAGGCCCGAACATCGGCCTGATCGGCTCGCTGGCGACCTACGCGCGCATCAATGAGTACGGCTTCATAGAGGCGCCGTACCGCAAGGTCGATACCAAGAGTCACAAAGTGACCGACGAGATTATCTACCTGACCGCCGACGAAGAGGACGACTACAACGTCGCACAGGCCAACGAGCAGCTGGCCGAGGACGGCGCGTTCATCAATGACCGCGTCACCGTCCGCTGGCGCGAGGACGTCATCTCGGTGGATCGCGACCGCGTCGATTACATCGATGTGTCGCCCAAACAGGTGGTGTCCGTCGCCACCGCCATGATCCCCTTCCTGGAGAACGACGACGCCAATCGCGCGCTGATGGGTTCGAACATGCAGCGCCAGGCGGTGCCGCTACTAAAGCCCGAAGCGCCGGTCATCGGCACGGGCATGGACTACAAGGCGGCGGTGGACTCCGGCGTCGTAGTCGTGGCCAAGGCCGACGGCGTGGTCGAGAAGGTGTCGGCCAGCGAGATCCAGGTGAGAAACAAGGCCGACAAGTCGCTGACCAGCTATGAGCTGAGCAAGTTTACCCGCTCGAACCAGTCCACCTGCATCACCCAGCGCCCGATCGTGTCCGCTGGCGATGGGGTGGAAAAGGGGCAGGTCATCGCCGATGGCCCGTCCACCGAGATGGGCGAGAT
>JAVBUY010000038.1:0-3749 GCA_031554855.1 Eubacteriales bacterium | reverse complement strand
CACTATTGAAACATTCGATAATCAGCGCTATAATACATTCGTATTTTTCTTGGACAACCTAAAACAGAAGGGGAGTTGGCATCATGGATTTTGCAATGATTGGGGCTATGCTGGTGGCCATCCTGGCGGTGGCGGTCAATGGCATACCGCAGCTGTTGTACGGCAAAGAAAGGGGCTTTAAGCTCAGGTCGGTGGCCTTTGCCTATTTTCTCGCGGCGGGCCTCAATATGATGCTCGGCTCGGTGACGCCGATCTCGGCGCAGGCCGAAACCATCACCGTGGCGGGCAATACCAAGGATACTCGCGCGCGCATCTCCGCGCTGCTGATCGCAGCGGTGGCCATGACTGCGCTTGGCCTGCTCGGCTGGGTCAGCAAGATCGCGGATTTTGTTGGCGCGGGCGTCGTGGCGGGCATGATGGCTGGTGTCGGACTGATGCTGTGCGAAGTGTCCTATACCTTTACCAAGACCGATTGGCAGGTCAGCACGGTGTCGATTGTGTCGGCGGTGTGCACATGGATGCTGCTCAAGAGCGATCCCAACGCAGTGGTGTATACCATCGGCGTATCGGTGGCGCTATCCACGCTGTATTATGTGCTGCGCGGCAAGTTCTCCACCAAGCAGCACGCGGAGGAGACTGTACAGGAACAAGGCGAGAAGCAGTCGCTATGGCAGGACTACAAGTCTGGCCTGAAGGGCATCGTATTCAATAAGACCTCCATTCTGGCGGCGCTTGGCTTGGTGTGCATGGGCATCGGCTGCAACATTTCCTTTGGCAACATCACCGCGAGCATCGCGGGCACGACGCAGAACCTGAATCATCTGACCATCGTCAATGCGCTGGCCGACTTCGTCAGCGTACCGGCTGGCGGACTGCCGCTGGAAGGCATCATCTCCGGTACCGCCGGTGCGCCGCATCCGGTGCTAACCGGCGCGCTGATGATGGCGTTCATCGGCATCCTGATCCTCACCGGCGCGGTGGAAAAACTGGCGAAGTATGTGCCGTCTGAGTCGATCAGCGGCTTCCTGCTGGTCATCGGCTTTGTGCTGACCGTGCTGCCCAGCGTGGGCGGCGTGGTGGCCTCCGGCGCGATCGCGGCGGGCATGGCGGCGCTGGGCATGACGATTCTGAGCAAAAACCCCTTCTACGGCATGCTCGCAGGCTATCTGGTCAGCGTGCTGGGCCCGATGCTGGGGATCTAAGAAAGCGTGACGTACATGACAACGATGAAAACTCCGGAGAATTTGCCCAAGACCATGACGCTGGCACTGAGTCAGGGCATGCAGATGGTGCTGGAACTGGTGCCGTCGGGGGGCGTATGCTTCTATTCGCTGAATCTGCTGGGGCAGGGGCTGGTCAATCGCCGCGCTGCTGAGGCGCTGGTAGAGCAGATGCGGGAGAAGAGCTTGGCTTGCGAGGTGCTGGTCGCCGCCGAGGCCAAGTCCATCGGCCTCGTGCAGGAGATGGCGATGCTGCTCGGCCACGATCACTATGTGATCCTGCGCAAATCGAAGAAGGCGTACATGGTCGATCCGCTGGTGACCACTGTCAAGTCGATCACTACCACAAACGAGCAGCAGCTCATCCTGGATCGCGTGGATCAGGAGCTGCTCGTGGGCAAGACTGCCTGCTTCATCGATGATGTGGTATCGACCGGCGCGACCTATCTTGCCGCGCAGGAGCTCTATCGCCAGGCCACCGGCAAGGACTTCGCGTTTTGCGTATGCGTCGCCACCGAGGGTAAGAACCTGGCGGACAACCCGAAGGGCTATGTCCGGCTGGGGCATCTGCCGCTGTTCGACGCGCAGGGGAATTCGATTTAGTTCTTCTAGGATAAGTAAAAGCCACCGAGCGATCGGTGGCTTTGCTTTGCAGCGCAGTTCTCTTTTATTGCAGGCTCTCGACCGCTGCGCGCTCAATGGCAAGCCCGGCCTGATAGCGGCGCATGTAGGCCGTGAAGCCCGCGACATCGCTCGCGTCCGGCGCGATGGTGTCGCCCAGCTTTCCGGCGAACACGCGCTGATCCAGATAGGCTTCCAGCGATTCGCCGGGCTGCTTGCGTACCAGATAGTCGGCCAGCAACGCGATGCCCCAGGCTCCGCCCTCGCTGGCGGTGCTCATCACCGACACCGGCGTGTTGAGCGCTGCGGCCAGCATGCGCTGCCCCACGCCCTTTGTCTTGAACAAGCCGCCATGGCCATAGATCTGGTCGATCTTTACCTGCTCTTCGCCGGTCAGGATGTCCACGCCGATCTTCAGCGTGGCCAGCGCGGCGTACAGGTGCGTGCGCATCACATTGGCCAGCGTAAAGCGCGCGTCGGGCAGGCGCGCCAGCAGCGGACGGCCTTCGTTCAGGCCGGTGATGTGCTCGCCAGAGAAGTAGTTGTAGGCCAACAGACCGCCGCAGTCGGCGTCGCCTTCCAGCGCCTTGCCATACAGCAGACCGTACAGCGCATCCATGTCGGGCTTTGTGCCCAACGCGTCGGCCAACTCGGCGAACAGCGACACCCACGCGTTCAGATCCGACGTGCAGTTGTTGCCGTGCGCCATCGCCACCGGCATGCCCGCCGGGGTGGTGACCATGTCGATCTCGGTATGCATTCTCTTCAGCGCCTTTTCCAGCACCAGCATCGCGAAGATCGACGTGCCCGCTGATACGTTGCCGGTGCGCGGCGCGACCGAGTTCGTGGCCACCATGCCGGTGCCCGCGTCGCCCTCGGGCGGGCACAGCGGGATGCCGACTGCCAGCTCACCGGAAGCATCGAGCAGCCGCGCGCCTTCGGCAGTCAGCATGCCTGCGTCCTGCCCGGCGCGCAGCACCTGCGGCAGAATATCGCCCAGTTTCCAGGGCAGCTTGCGCGGCGCGACGGCGTCGTCGAATTTGTGCATCATCGCGGCATCGTAGGTGCCGGTGGCGCTGTCGATCGGGAACATGCCCGACGCGTCACCAATGCCCAGCACGAATCGGCCGGTCAGTCGCTCGTGGATGTACCCTGCCAGCGTGTGCAGGCGCGCGATGTTCGGCACATGCGCTTCGCCGGACAGCATAGCCTGGTAAAGATGTGCGATGCTCCAGCGTTGCGGTACGCTGAACTGGAACAGCTCGGTCAGCGCGTGCGCCGCCTCGCCGGTCATGGTGTTGCGCCACGTGCGAAAGGATGTGAGCAGGTTGCCCGACGCATCGAAGGGCAAGTAGCCGTGCATCATCGCGCTGATGCCGATGGCCGCGACGAGCCTCAGCGGCACGCCGTACTTTGCGCGCACGTCCTCGCGCAGCGCCTGATATGCGGCGGCCAATCCGGTGAACACGTCATCCATCGCATAGGTCCACACACCGTCCACCAACTGGTTTTCCCAGGCATGCCCACCAACCGCGATGGCCTCATGCTGCGGGTCGATCAGCACCGCCTTGATGCGCGTAGAGCCCAGCTCGATGCCCAGCACCGCCTGCCCTTGCTCGATGACCGTCCGAGTCGCTTCGGGATTCATCGCAATGCCTCCTCGCTATATTGTTGAGATTACTTGTTCACCACATTGGCCGGACTGCCGTTCAAAAACGCTTGCAAGTTCTCCACCGCGATGTGCATCAGCCGCGCGCGGCTCTCCCGGGGCGCCCAGGCGATGTGCGGGGTGATCAGGCAGTTGTCCAGGCCGAGCAGCGGGTTGTCGCTGGCGATCGGCTCGGCCGACACCACGTCCACCGCCGCGGCGAATACCTTGCCGCTCTTCAGCGCCGCCGCCAGGTCGGC
>JAVBUY010000012.1:0-9118 GCA_031554855.1 Eubacteriales bacterium | reverse complement strand
GCCCCAGCTTCTCCAGCCCCATGCCCTGCGTCACCGCGCGGCGGCCAATGGACAGCAGCACCTTGTCACAGGCCAGCGTTTCGGCCTTGCCGTCCAGTTCGTAGGTCACGGAATCTTTGGCGATCTTGGTCAGCTTCGCACCCAGTAGGAACTTGACGCCCTTCTTCTCATACGCCTGTTGCAGCAGCGTGGAGATGTCTGCATCGGTCGGCCCGGCGATCTTGTTCATCATCTCGATGACCGTCACCTCGCTGCCCGCGCTGTTCATCAGCGATGCCATCTCCAGCCCGATCACGCCGCCGCCGACGATCACCAATTTCTTGGGGATCTCGGTCAGCGCCAGTATCTCGCGGTTGGTCATGCCAAAGCCGGAGGCCACCGCGTCCTTCAGGCCGTCGATGGGCGGCAGGATCGGCTCGGAGCCCATGCACAGCAGCAGATGCTTGCCCTCGTAGGTCTTCCCCGCCGCTGATACGGTAAACCCGCCGTCTGCCAGGCGTCCTTCGACCTGGGCCGCTTCCTTGATCAGCGTCACGCCGCCGCGCTTGAGCGTACCCTCGATGCCCACCACCAGCTTCTTGACCACCTTGTCCTTGCGCGCGACCACCTTGGGATAGTCGATCTTCGGGTTCTCGCAAGTGACGCCGTAGTGCGCGCCGTAGCCGTTGCAGTAGTCAAAAATCTTGGCGGAGTGCAGCAGCGTCTTGGAGGGAATGCAGCCCTCGTTCAGGCACACGCCGCCGACCGCGCGCTTCTCAAACAGCACGGTGGAAAGCCCCGCGTGCCCGGCCAACTCGGCGGCGTGATAGCCCGCCGGGCCGCCGCCGATAATGATCAGATCGTACATTGCTTTTCCTCCTTACTTCGCCAGCAGCGCCGGGAACTTCTCCAGGTTCTTGCACAGCGTTTGCAGGAACTTCGACGCGGGCGCGCCGTCCACCGCGCGGTGATCATACGTCAGCGACACGGTCATGCGCGGATACACCTCGATGCTGCCGTCAGCCTTGGTGCGCACATGCTCGGTGATGGTGTTGACGCCCAGGATGCCGGTCTGCGGCGCGTTGAGGATGGGCGTGAAGTGCTCGATGCCAAACATGCCCAGATTGGATACTGGGAAGCTGCCGCCGGTGAGCAGGTCGGGCGAGATCGTGCCGTCCTTGCAGCCCTGCGCGACGCCCTTGAGCGCCTTGGAGATCGCCAGCAGCGACATCTTCGATGCGCCAAAGAGCACCGGCACCATCAGCCCACGGTCGGTATCCACCGCCACGGCCAGATTCACATCGGCAAAGTAGCGCATGCTGTCGCCCTGCATCCAGGCGTTCAGATCCGGGAAGTCGGCCAGCGTGCGCGTCACCGCGAAGAGGATCATGTCGGTCAGCGTCACACCGGATAGTTCCGCGTCATTCTTGCACAGCACGCGGTATTGCTGAATCGCGGTCGCGTCGAATCCGGCGGTATGGGTGAGCTGCGCGGTGGTCTGCAATGAGTTCATCATGTTCTTGGAGATGATCTTGCGCATGGTGCTCAGCGGCTTATCCTCGTAGGCGGCCACCGGCGCGCTCGCGGCCACGGCAGCGGTGCCAACGGCGGCAGTCGACGCGGCAGCGGCGCGGCCTACGCCCGATTCGATCAGCGCGCGCACGTCGCGTTCGATGATGCGGCCCTCCGGGCCGGTCGGGTTGGCCTGCATCGCGTCGACGTCGGCCTTTTCGGCCAGCGCACGCGCGCGCGGCGATACGCCGGTTCCCTCGTGGCGCTCGGCTGGCACGGCGGCGACCGGCGCGGCCTGCGCAACCGGTGCGACAGCCGGGTTCGCGGCAGGCGCGGCTTCGGCTTTCGCGACAGGCGCGCTCGCGGCGCTCTCATATTTTTCTCCTGCCTCGCCGATCACGCACACCGGCGTCTTGATCAGCACTTCCTCGCCCTCGGGCACCAGGATCTCCAGCACCACCCCGGCAAATTCCGACGCGATATCAAACGCGGACTTGCCGGTTTCGCTGGAAAACAGCGTGTCGCCGACGGTCACGCTGTCCCCCTTCTTCACGTGCCATTGCGCCAAGATCGCGCTCTCCTCCGAGATACCGATCTGCGGCATGGATACGACATTCGCCACACTACCCCATCCTTTCGCTGTGTTATTGATTATGATTTTATCACTTGAACGCCTTTAGACGCGAGCAGCGCTTCCATCTCGTGCGGCAATCCCCTATCGGTGATCAACACGTCGATGTCCTCGGGCTGCGCAAACGTATACGGCATGTTCATCCCGATTTTCGAGCTGTCCATC
Source organism: Eubacteriales bacterium (assembly GCA_031554855.1). Classification (GTDB taxonomy): domain Bacteria; phylum Bacillota; class Clostridia; order Christensenellales; family Aristaeellaceae; genus JAVBUY01. The sequence continues at coordinate 6,831 of JAVBUY010000012.1, read as the reverse complement.
AGCATCACCACGCGCGCCACCTTGCCGATGACCAGGCGCTTGAGCTCAGACTCGAAGTGCTCCCCGGCGGTAAAGCCGCCGCCCACCGAAAAACCCGATGCGCCCATGAACGCCAAATCGATATTGAGCGCGCGCAGGAACTCCATGCTGCCAAAGCCGGAACAGGACAGCGTGCTGCGGTTCACATTGCCGCCGGTCAGCACCACCGAGCAGCTGGGCTTTTTCGCGGTCACCTCCATCGCGATGTTGGGCGCGGCGGTGATGATGGTCAGGTTCTTGTCGGGCAGGCGCTGGGCAAAGGCCATCGTCGTCGTGCCCGAGTCGATGAAGATCGCGCGGCGCTCCTCGATCAGCGACACCGCCAGGTCGGCGATGCGGTTTTTCTGCGGCGCGTTCTCGCCCTCGCGGATGAAGAAGAAGGGCTCCAGGTGCCCCTGCTGCTGCATATTGGCGCGCGCGCCGCCGTGGCTGCGGATGATCGCGCCGCTCTTCTCCAGCTCCACCAGATCGCGGCGGATGGTGACCGGCGTCTTGTCCGGAAACAGCGCGCACAGCTCGTCGAGCGTCGCTTGTCCATGGGACAGGATATAGTCGCACAGCGCCGCTTGCCGCTGTTTCATATCCGCACGCCCTTTCCTTCATATTGACAACAAGAGAGGTTCGAGCGACGCCGCTCAAACCTCTCTGATTATACTAGATATGTTCATTTTGCGCAAGCATTTTGATGAAATGATCATTTGCATGATCAAAACGATCGTTATTGCGTGGATTTCGATCATTCCAGCAGGCGCCGCCGCAACTCCATCGCCTCGCGCAGGCTGGGATAGAGCTGCGCATACAGCGGATAGGCCTGTGCATACGTGCGCTTCCAGGCCGGATTGGGCTGGATGGTCTCGGCGACCCGGATCTGTCGCGTGCCATCGGCCGCTGAAGAGAACATGCCCACGCCCATGCCCGCCGCCACCGCGATGCCGATCGACGTCACGTCCTCGGGCGACACATTGAGCACATCCAGCGGCACGTCCAGCGTGCTGGCGATGATCTCGCGCCACAGCGCCGACCGGCCGCCGCCGCCCAATATGCGCAGGCTCTGCACCGGATAGTACTGCCGGAACACCTCCAGGATGCTGGACAGGGCATACGCCACGCCCTCCATGGTGGCGCGCAGGATGTGTGCGCGCGCATGCCGCTCGGTCAAGCCGAAGTACACGCCGCACGCGTTGGGGTCGAAAATCGGCGAGCGCTCGCCCGCCAGGTAGGGCAGGAACAGCAGGCCGTCGCTGCCCGCGTCTATCGCTTCGGCTGCCGCGTCTGCCGCCGCCGGATCGTCCAGTCCGACCATGCCCATCGCCCAGTTGAGCGCCGCGCAGGCGGTCTGCATCGTGCCGGTGATGCTTTGTTGTTCGCCGTTGGCCATCGGGATGCTGAAGATGCGCCGCTTTTCGTCAAAGCACGGCGCATTGGCGCACAGGCCGATCCACGCGGTGGTCCCCAGGCACAGATACGCGTCCCCCTGCTTGATCGCGCCCGCACCCAGCGTGGCGCAGGGGCCGTCGCCCGCCCCGGCCACCACCGGAATGCCGCCGCGCAGCCCGAGCTGCTTGGCCGCCTCGTCGGTCAGTCCGCTGACGATCTCGGTGCCGCGGCGCAGGCGGGGCATCTTGCCCACGTCCAGCCACAGCGTGTTGTACAGATCCTGGTCATAGCGGCGGTGCGTGATGTCGCTGAGCTCGCCGTGCGCCGCGTCGGAATAGTCGGTGGTGTCGATGTCGCCGGTCAGCCGCGCGACGATGAAATCCTTGCATTGCAAAAAGCGCGCGGTGCGGGCATAGATTTCCGGCCGTTCCTCGGCAAACCACTTCATCTTGCACAGCGAGGAGCGCGGGTCCAGCCGGTTGCCGGTCAGCTGATACATGTGCTGCTCGCCGACCTGGTACAGCACATCGTGGTACTGCTTGATGGCGCGCGCGTCGGCGTGTATCAGCGCCGGATGCAGCGCGTGGCCGGTTCCATCCACCGGCACGCAGCCCATCATGTGTCCACCCACGCCGATCACCGCCACGCCGTCGAGCAGCGTCTTGTTCTGCTCGCCCAGTGCGCGGCACAGCGCGACGATGCCCGCCCACCAGTCCTCCGGCTCCTGCTCCACGCAATTGGGCGCGGGATAGTGCGTGGCCAGCGCATGCGACGCGGTGTACAGTGCCTCGCCATTCCTGCTGAAAATCGATGCCTTGATGCTGCTGGTGCCAATGTCGAACGCCAGGATCGTCGGTTTCGATTGGCTCATGGTCTCCACTCCTTCGCACGGGCATTGGTTGCTTCTGTCAGTTTGATTATACATCAATGTCTGTCGAGCGTCACCTAGGAATTGGCGGCAGGAATTGCGCTCCGCCCACAATTGACATTTTTCGCCGTTTCCCCTATACTGTGAGCGTATTTGGTTATCTGTACTGATTCACCAACAAGACCTTGAAGGAGAGATGTGTCATGAAAAACCTCAACGTGAAAACCATCGTCGCCATCGGCATCGGCACTGCCCTGTTCTTCCTGCTGGCGCGCTTTGTGTCCATTCCGGTATTCGCCAATACCTACATCAGCTTTCAGTATGCGGTGCTGGCGTTCTTCGCCGTGCTGTTCGGGCCGATCGCCGGCCTGTTGATCGGCCTGATCGGCCATGTGCTGACCGACCTCTCCCTGGGCTATGGCCTGTGGTGGAGCTGGATCATCGTGTCGGCCTTCATCGGCCTGGTGTCCGGCATCTTCTACAAGGGCATCCACGTCAACGATGGCAAGTTCTCCACCAAGGACTTCATCCGCTTTTTGATCGTCACGGTGCTGGCGCACCTGGTGGGCTGGGGCCTGCTGGCCCCGGTGCTGGATATCCTGATCTATGCCGAACCGGCCAACAAGGTCTTTACCCAGGGTCTGATCGCGGGCGCTTCGAATATCGTGACCACGGTGATCGTGGGCTCGCTGCTGCTCTTCGCCTACAGCAAGACCCGCACCAAGTCCGGCTCGCTCAAGAAGGGTTAATCGCGTACCAAGCAGATTGCCGAGAAATGCCCAGGTGTGGTGGAAGCGTGCGTCCGTCCGCAGAAGGCGTACGGGCAATACGCCGGCAAGGCGGGCGAAACGCTGACGCCAAAGATGGGCGTTTATCGGCAGCCTGAAAGCCACCTGTGCGCAGGTGGCTTTTTCTATGAAAATGCGTTGAAAGGGCACTCGTCATGCCAGAACCACTGATTCACTTCGACCACTTCACGTTCCAATACCGTGCGCAGGCCGAGCCGACCGTGCACGACATCTGTCTGTCGATCTACCCGGGCGAAAAGGTGCTGATCGTCGGCCCGTCGGGCAGCGGCAAGAGCACACTGGCGCACTGCATCAATGGGCTGATCCCCTTCAACTACACCGGCACGCAGTCCGGCTCGCTGATGGTCGGCGGGACACCGACCGACCAGCAGAGCATTTTTGCGCTGTCCAAAATTGTGGGCACGGTGTTGCAGGATCCAGATGGGCAGTTCGTCGGCCTGACCGCCGGTGAGGACATCGCCTTTGCGCTGGAGAACGACTGCGTGGCCCAGCCGGAGATGATCGACCGCGTGCGCGAGGCCGCCAAACTGGTGGGCATCGACGGCGCGCTCAATGTATCGCCGCTGGATCTGTCCGGCGGGCAAAAACAGCGCGTCAGCATGGCGGGCGTGATCATTGACCGCGTGCAGGCGCTGCTGTTTGACGAGCCGCTGGCCAACCTGGACCCGGCCACCGGCAAGCAAGCCATCGACCTAATCGACCGCATCATGCGCGAAACCGACACGACGGTGATCATCATCGAGCACCGGCTGGAGGACGCGCTGTACCGCGCGGTGGATCGCATCGTGCTGATGAACGACGGCCGCATTGTCGCCGATATGCGGCCCGATGAGCTGATCAGCCAACGGCTGCTGCCCCAGCACGGCATCCGCGAGCCGCTGTATGTCACCGCGCTAGGCTATGCAGGGGTGGCGGTCACCCCCGCGCAGCGCCCGAGCAGCGTCGAGTCACTGGTGCTGTCCCCCGCAGACACAGCCGCGCTAACGAAATGGTATCGCGCCGCGCACCCCGCGCTCCAGCCCGCGTTGCGCGACGCGCTGCTCACGGTGGAGCATCTGCACTTCTCCTACGAGGTGGAGGGTTTGCCGGTGCTGACCGACATCTCCTTTTGCATCCGCGAGGGCGAGATGGCGGCGATCGTCGGCACCAACGGCGCGGGCAAGAGCACGCAGGCCAAGCTGATCTGCGGCTTTGAGCAGCCCATGTCCGGGCGCATGCTGCTGGGCACGCGCGACATGTCCACCATGACCATCACCGAGCGCGCCGAGCACATCGGCTACGTGATGCAGAATCCCAACCAGATGATCAGCAAAACGCTGATCTATGACGAGGTCGCACTGGGGCTGCGCAGCCGGGGCGTGCCCGAGGCCGAGGTCGCCGAGCGTGTGGAGCAGACGCTCCAGGTCTGCGGACTGTATCCGTTCCGCGAGTGGCCGATCTCCGCGCTGAGCTTCGGCCAGAAAAAGCGCGTCACCATCGCGTCTGTGCTGGTGATGCGCCCGCAGATGATCATCCTGGACGAGCCGACCGCAGGCCAGGACTTCCGGCACTACACCGACATCATGGAGTTTTTGCGCAGCCTGAACAAGCAGGGTGTGACCGTGCTGATGATCACGCACGACATGCACCTGATGCTGGAGTACGCTTCGCGCGCGCTGGTGTTCTCGGGCGGGGCGCTGCTGGCCGACCTGTCACCCGCCAAGCTGCTGTGCGACCTGGCGCTGACCGAGCAGGCCAGCCTCAAGGAAACCAGCCTCTATCAGCTGGCGAAGCTGGCAGGCATCGCCGACGAGGCCGGGTTTGTGCAGCACTTCATCGATTACGATCGGGAGGTGCGCGGCGATGAGTAACCAAGTGGCCGGGCTGGGCTACAAGGCCCGCAACACACTGGTGCACCGCCTGACCGGCGCATCGAAACTGCTGATGGTCGTGCTGGTGTCGGTGGCGGCGATGATCACCTACGACACGCGCTTTCTGCTGGCGATCATCGTCGGCTCGCTGCTGATGTTCGTGCTGTCGGGCACAAAGCTCAAGGAGCTGCGCGTGATCCTGGTGCTCATCGGCACGATGCTGCTGCTCAACACGGTGCTGATCTTCCTCTTCTCTCCCGAGGAAGGCGTGCGCATCTATGGCAGCCGCCAGGTGATCTGCCACCTGTTCGGGCGCTACGACCTGACGCGCGAGCAGCTCTTCTACCAGTTCAATGTGGTGATCAAGTATTTCTCGATCATGCCGCTGGCGCTGATCTTCTTTGTGACCACTGAGCCCAGCGAGTTCGCCTCGTCGCTGAACAAGCTGGGCGTCAGCTACAAGGTGGCGTACTCGGTGGCGCTGGCGCTGCGCTATATCCCCAGCGTGCAGCGCGAGTTCCATGACATCAGCCAGGCGCAGCAGGCGCGCGGCATCGACCTGTCGCGCAAGGCCAAATTGTCCGCACGCGTCAAGGGCGCCACCGCCATCCTGTTCCCGCTGGTATTCTCCAGCATGGACAAAATCGAAACCATCGCCAACGCGATGGAGCTGCGCAGCTTTGGCAAGGGCAAGCGGCGCACCTGGTCTCGCGCGCGGCCGTTTGCCGCCATGGATTTCGTCATGATCGGGCTCAGCGTGCTGCTGGTGCTGATCGCGGTCTGGCTCAATATCCGAAACGGCGGCCGGTTCTACAATCCGTTCAAGTAGAAAAGTGATAAGGCTGTCCAGAAAGCCCCTATTGCAAGGAGGCCACAAGCGAGACGCGACGTCGTATGGTGTCATACGGCAACAAGTCGAGCGCTGTGCCGACAACGCAAGAGGGGCTTTATCGACAGCCTGAAAGAGCACGCGCTCTTTTTTTATTGCGCCTGCGCATGCTGCTTCCTGCGCCGGTTCTTGCGCTCAGTCGCCAGCTTGATCGGCTGCGACAGATGCTGCCATTGCGCGGTCACGCGCGCGGCCAGCACGGTCATGTCGTCCAGCGGGCATTCACCCTGGTTTTGCAGCGCGCGCTGCATCAGCACGTCGCTGATCGACTGCGCGGGCAGCGCGTGCAGCTTTTCCAGCACATGCGCCATGCCTGCCTCGCCGCCCGGGAACGCGTCGGCCACGCCGTCGGAGGTCATCACGATCAGGTCGCCCTCTTGCAGCCGCATGCGAAAGGATCGTGGCTGCACCTGCGTTAAGATGCCCAGCGGCAGCGTCTCCCCGGCGATCGGGCGGCAGTTGCCCCCGCGCACCACGAATGACGTGCACGCACCCAGCTTTTCAAACGCCGCCTCGCCGCTGTGCAGGTCGAGCAGGCACAGATCCATCGTGGCGAACATCTCCTCGCCCGCGCAGGACAGCAGCAGGCCGTTGACCGCCGACAGCGCCTGTGCGCGCGAGTAGCCTGCGCGCAGGCATTGTTGCAGCAATTGCAGCGTGGCGCGGCTTTCGCTGCGCGCCTTTGGCCCGCTGCCCATGCCGTCGCTGAGCGCAATCAGCTGCCGCCCCGCAGTCAGGCGCTGCACCAGCGTGCTGTCCCCCGCCACCTGCTGGCCGTGCTTGGCGCGGCGCGACAGCCCCATGTCCACATCGAGCGGCGCTTCCTGTTCGAACAGCACCTCCATGCGCACTTTTTTCTCCTCCAAGCGCGGCCGCATCGGCGAGCCTACCGCGCGTGCCAACACGCTGGCCATGTGCGGAATCATCGCCGCGTCCTCGTAGCGCACCAGGATTTCGACCTTGCCGTACACGTGCGAGGCGGTTAACACCTCGGCCTCG
>JAVBUY010000074.1:0-7146 GCA_031554855.1 Eubacteriales bacterium | reverse complement strand
GGAATCCACTCAAAGATGTATCCCCAGTCCTTGTGCTCCGGATCGACGTGGTGCGTTTCCTTCGCTTTGAACGGCCTGCGCGTGACCACCTGCCCATGCGTGCGGAAATCCAAATCGCCAACGCCCGCGACCTCCAGCACTTCTTGGAACTTGTCGCACGTCGCGTTGGCAGACAGTGGGTTGTTCTCCGGCTGAATCCCCCCGGGTATCACTTGCCACACGATGTCCGCCATGCTGCCGTATTTCTTGGGAATCTCAAACTGGCTCTTGCCCTCCACCATCGCGCTCTTGCCATCGTCGTTGCTGTAGGGGCTTAGGTAGAGACCCTGCCGCGACTGCTCGCTGGGCTGCCCGTCGCGCCCAGTACCGGCCAGCAGATCGCCATACTTGCCGTATTTCTCCTGTAGCGCCACCTCGTTGATGGCCGCGCGTTCAGCCTGCAAAATAGGCAGCGCATCGGTCTCCGGCAGCAGGATCTCCGCGTCGATGGTCACGGTCTTGCCTTTGACGGTGCGCGACAGGGTCAGCCGCTCGGGCATCGCGCCTTTCAGTTCCAGATACGTCACACCCTCGTCGGCCAGCGCGGGCAGGCAGCCCAGCGCCAGCGCACTCGCCAATAGTGCCGCAATGATCCGTTTCTTCATCCTATTCCCCTCCTTGCGCCGTCAGCGGGATCGCCCGGCTCATATCGGCCACAAACTCGTCGCCCATGATAAAGTCCCCGTCGCCGCTGTCCGGCGCGAAGTAGAGCTGCTCGGGCACGGTATCCTCCATCGCGTATTCGTTGTGCATCAGCGCATGGCGACTCTCATCGGTGCCCGGCGCCGCCGGACCCCAACTCAGCGATCCGCCGTTCGCAAACACTGGCTTGCCCTCCCCATCTACGATCGTCGCGCCCATCCAGTCGCGCATGATCCGCTCTGGCGCGCCCTCGTGCAGATCGACCTGGTAGTCGATGTAGAAGCGAATGGGCGACTGCACCACGCTGCGCAGCGTAATGGTCGCGCCGTCCTGCTCCGTGGGCTGGGCGGGCGTCAGGTCAAGCACGCCGGGCAGGTTGTCCGCATCCAGCGTCATGGTCAGCACCTTTCCTTTGTTCTCGCCGTAGAAGACCGGCGCGTCCAGCGTAAATGTTCCCTTTGGCGCGATCCCCTCGCTGGCCAGCAGGATCTCGACGAAGCACACCGCCTGCCCGGGCGCATCGCCCGGCGCGGCGCTTGTGCGCGATCCGCCGGTCATCGAAATGTATTCGCCATCTAGCGTAAACCCGTCCGGTCCCCACAGCGACACGCCGTCGGCGGTCACCGCCCGCATGAATGCGCCGTCTGGATCGTTCATCGTCTCCTCGGTCAGCGGTTCGGTCGCGCCGCGCAGCGTCACAGTGTAGACAAAGCGCACGGTGCCGCCGTCGTACAGCGCCTCGGTCAGCGCCACGTCCAGGTGCTCGGTGGACACGCCGCTCTGCTGTGGCGTCACCAGTTGCTGCGCCTCGGGTTGCACCTTGCCCCAGGCGGCCACCATATCGTGCGCCAGCATCTGCAGCACGCCGGTGCGCAGCCCTTCGGCCACGCCGATGGCGGCCAGCAGCACCAGCGCCGCCACCAGCACGACGGTGCGCTGCTTGGTCGGCATCCCGCTCGGCTTCTTTTGCCGCGCGATATCCGTCAGCGTTTGCTCATATACCTGCACAAAATGCGCGTCCGGCTCCGGAAACGCGGCGTTTAGCGCGTCGCGATAGTCTGCCATGCGCTCTCCTCCTCTCCCCCCAGGGTGGTCCGCAATTGGTTGCGCGCGCGCATCATGCGGGTCTTGACCGTGCCAATCGGCACGTCCAGGCTCTCCGCAATCTCCGCGACGCTGAATCCTTCCATATAGTGCAGCACCAGCGGCATCCGTAGCGACGCGTCCAGGCGCTCCAGCGCATCGTGCAGCGGCAGGTGATCCACCTGCGGCGCCGCCAGCGCGCCCAGCAATTGCAGCGGCTCGCGCTTGCGCTTGCGCAGCACGTCGTTGCAGGTGTTGACCAATATCCTCATCAGCCAAGCCTTGGGCACACCGTCGCCGCGCAATTGTGCGTGGTGCCGCCAGGCGCGCAGCAGCGCTTCCTGCACCGCGTCGGCGCAGTCGGCTTGGTTATGCAGCATCGCGTAGGCGACGTGAAACATCAGGCGCTGATAGGGCGCCACATGTTGGGCAAATCGTGTCCCGTCCATCCTGTGCCTCCTTTGTCCATGATTGCCGGCTATCTATATAACTGCGCAAGTTGGGTTTTAGTTCACAATTTGCCAAAATAAATCTGTATACGCGTCGTGTGCTGTGCAATCCATCGTTCTGCAACTCTTAACTTTTTTTCATCCAAATTACGGGTTTTTCCATTCCAATAAAAAAAGAAAATGCAGAAATGCAGGATTTGCTATGCAAATCCGTCTTGCATACCTAGATAAACCGTGATAGAATAGTAATATTATCTTGGCTCTCTTCAGTTTAGCAGGTCTGCCAAACCGGTGTCGGGCTGGCACGCCTTGCGCGTATCATTCCCCATTCCTTTCCTAGGAGGTTTTTCCGGCATGAATTCCAAGTTTGCATTCTATATCGCCAAGCGGTTTGGGATGGCCATCCTCACCATCTTTCTGGTTGTCACCATCACGTTCTTCACGATGCACGCCATTCCTGCCAGCCCGTTCAGCTCGGAAAAGGCAAAAAACGACAAGACCATCGCCGCACTGGAGGCCAAGTATGGCTTTGACAAGCCCGTGCCGGTGCAGTATCTTACCTATCTGAAAGGGATCGTCCAGCTCGACTTCGGCCTGTCCACCGCGTGGGTGGGCAGCACGGTGTTCGAGTTGATCACCAATAGTTTCGCGTATTCGGCGCGCATCGGCTTCACCGCCGCGATCTTCGCCGTCCTGCTGGGGGTGCTCTTCGGTTCGATTGCCGCGCTCAATCGCGGCAAGTGGCCGGACAAGATTATCCAGTTGGTTACGACGGCGCTGGTATCGATGCCCTCATTCGTCATGGCCACGCTGCTGCTGCTGTTTTTCGCGTTACGGCTCAAGTGGTTCCCCACGCTGGCCACACAGCCGGGCGGCTTGGTGTTGCCGGTGGTGTCGCTTTGCCTCTACCCCATGGCGTACATCACGCGCCTGGAGCGCTCCAGCATGCTGGACGTACTCGGTCAGGATTTCATCCGCACCGCGCGCGCCAAGGGGCTTCCGCAGTGGAAAGTGATCTACAAGCACGCGCTCAAGTGCGCGCTAAGCCCCGTGATCACCTACGCCGGGCCGATGATGGCTTACATCCTCACCGGTTCCATGGTGGTCGAAAACATCTTCTCGGTGCCTGGCCTGGGCCGCCTGTTTGTCAACAGCATGCTCCGCACCGACTACATGATGATCATGGGCGTCACCATCGTGCTCGCGTTTATGATCATCCTGATGAATTTTTTGAGCGACGTGCTGTATAAAGTCATGGATCCGCGCATTGATTTGGGTTGATGGAGGTGATGAATATGCAAGGTAATTCCGAACCAAAAAAGAGTTTCCTGTCCATGCAGGCGGACCCGCAGCTGTTCATCCCCGCCACTGAAGCGGAAAAAGCGCAGCAGGTCACCATGCGCGAGAGCGTTTCTTTCATGAAAGATGCATTGCGCCGTTTGTCCAAGAATAAGCTGGCGATGGTATGTTTATTCGTCATCATCACGATCGCCCTGATCGCGTTCATCGTGCCGAATTTCTATCCGTATACCTACTCACAGCAGGACGTGGTCAGCAAGCACTTGCAGCCGTTCCAGTATTCCGAAAAAGAGCAGGCGCTGATCGCCAGCGGCACCGACGTGTTCCCGCACATTATGGGCACCGACTCGCTGGGCCGCGACTACGCGATCCGCGTGATCTACGGCACGCGCATCTCGCTGCTGGTCGGCATCATCGCCGCCATCATCGTCATCATCATCGGCATCATCTACGGCTCGATCTCCGGTTACTTGGGCGGCAAGGTGGACATGGTGATGATGCGCATCGTCGATATCATCTACGCGCTGCCGGACGTGCTGATTGTCATTCTGCTCACCGTCGCGATGAAAGAATGGGTGTCCACATCCAAGAGTGAGTTGATTCTCAAGATGGGCGCGGGCATGATCAGCATTTTCGTCGTCTTTGGCCTGCTCTATTGGGTGGGCATGGCGCGCCAGGTGCGCGGCCAAATCCTTTCCATCAAGGAGCAGGAGTACGTGCTGGCTTCCAAGTCGATCGGCGCCTCGGCGGCGCGCATCATCCGCAAGCACATGATCCCCAACTGCGTGTCGGTGATCATCATCACCGCGGCGATGCAGATCCCCAGCGCGATCTTCACCGAAAGCTTCCTGTCGTTCCTGGGGCTGGGCGTGTCTATCCCGATGCCCTCGTTGGGCTCGCTGGCCGCCGAATCTCGCGCCGGTCTGGTCTCTTATCCCTACCTGCTGTTCTTCCCCGCCGCTTCGATTTTCCTCATCGTGCTGTCGTTCAACCTGCTGGGCAACGGCCTGCGCGATGCATTCGACCCGAAGCTGCGCTCATAAAGGGAGGAAGAGAAGATGGCCATGTTAGAAGAAAAGATGGATCTAGTCGAAGAAAGCGCCGAACTCACCGAGGAAAAGGCGCCCCTGCTATCGGTTCGCAATTTGAAAACCTCGTTCTTCACCCCCTCCGGCGAAGTCAAGGCGGTGGACGACGTCTCCTTTAATCTGGACAAAGGCAAGGTGCTGGGCATCGTAGGCGAGTCGGGCTCGGGCAAGAGCGTCACCGCCTACTCCATCCTGCAAATCCTGACGCACCCGGGCCGCATTGTCGGCGGCAGCATCAACCTGGACGGCCAAGAACTGGTCGGCATGAGCGAAGAGGATATGCGCAAGATCCGCGGCAACCGCATTTCGATCATCTTCCAGGACCCGATGACCAGCCTGACGCCGGTGTTCACCATCGGCAATCAGCTCATCGAGGCGATCATGCTGCACACCGACCGCAACCGTGAGCAAGCCGAGGCGCGCGCCGTCGAGATGCTGCAATTGGTTGGCATCAACGACCCGGAGAAGCGCATCCACCAGGATTCGTTCGAACGGTCCGGCGGCATGCGCCAGCGCGTGATGATCGCGATGGCGCTGGCCTGCGAGCCGGACATCCTGATCGCCGACGAGCCCACCACCGCGCTGGATGTCACCATCCAGGCACAGATCCTAGAGCTCATGACCAGCCTGCAACAGCAGCTGGGCATGGCGATCATCATGATTACGCATGACCTGGGCGTCATTGCCAGCATGTGTGACGAAGTGATCGTCATGTACGCGGGCAGCGTCGCCGAGCGCGGCACCGCCGACGAAATCTTCTACAATCCGCAGCACGAGTACACCAAGGGTCTGCTGCGCTCGATCCCAAATATCGACAGCGACGATAAGGAGCGGCTAGTGCCGATCTCAGGCACACCGATCGACCTGCTCAATATGCCCGGCGGCTGCGCTTTCGCGCCGCGCTGCGAAAGCGCCATGAAGGTCTGCCTGACTGAGCGCCCCTGCGAGGTCTGGATCAACGACCTGCACAAATCGGCCTGCTGGGCAAATGTGCGCGACGGCCAGGCGCAGGGCGTGATCGAAACGGACGAAAGCGGCGCCATCACGCGCATCAATCTACAGAAAGCGGGTGCGAAGTGATGAGCCAGAAACCTGTCACGGCTGTGAAACCCGATTCCGGCAATCTGCTGGAGGTGCGCAACCTCAAGCAATACTTCCCCATCAGCACCGGCTTCCTCAAGACCACGTGGCTCAAGGCGGTCGATGACGTGTCCTTCTCCATCAAGCCCGGCGAAACGCTCGGCCTGGTCGGCGAGTCCGGCTGCGGCAAGACCACGGTGGGGCGCTCGCTGCTGCACCTGTACACCCCCACCGCCGGTGAAGTATACTTCGACGGCGTCAAGATCGAGAAGGGTGAGGCGCTGACCAACTTCCGCCGGCGCGCCCAGCTGGTGTTCCAGGATCCCTACTCCTCGCTCAATCCGCGCATGACAGTCGGCTATATCGTCGCCGAGCCGATCGACGTGCACAAACTGTGCGCCAATAAGAAAGAGCGCAACGACCGTATCAATGAGCTGCTGGCCATGGTCGGCCTGTCCAGCGAGCAAGCGACGCGCTACGCACACGAGTTCTCCGGCGGCCAGCGCCAGCGCATCGGCATCGCGCGCGCGCTGGCGTCCAATCCCGACTTCATCGTCTGCGACGAGCCGGTGTCCGCGCTGGATGTGTCGATCCAGGCGCAGGTCATCAATATGCTTGAGGATCTGCAAAAGCAGCTCGGCCTGGCGTATCTGTTCATCGCGCACGACCTGTCGGTGGTCAAGCATATCTCCCAGCGCATCGCCGTGATGTACCTGGGCAAGATGGTCGAGCTGGCCGATGCGGCCGAGCTCAACCGCAACCCCATGCATCCTTACACCATCTCGCTTTTGTCCGCCGTGCCCATCCCCGATCCCGCCAAGGCGCGCGCCGCGCGGCGCATTGTGCTGGGCGGCGATGTGCCCAGTCCGCTGCGTGTACCGTCCGGCTGTCCGTTCCGCACGCGTTGCGAGCGCGCCACCGAGCAATGCGCGCAGGAAATGCCAGCGTTTACCGAGCACAAGCCCGGTCATTTCGTCGCCTGCCACAACCTGTGACGCACCAAACTTCTTATTGACATATATGGTTTTTGCAGGTAAACTTTACCCAAGTAAAGGGTTGCAGCTCTCGCTGTGATTCATAAATACCCAGAGCCAAAAATATAAGGGGGGTACATCATGAAGAAAAAGACTTGGATCATCGTTGCTATCATCGCGGTGCTAGTGATCGCGGCCGTCTGCGTGTTCTTGCTGCAGCCGAAAAAGCCGACGGTTGACGCTAGCAATGTCGCCAACATCTACTACGGCGGCGGCACGCCTCTGTCTATCGACCCTGCGCTGAACAGCGCGTCTGCGGGCAGCAACGTGCTGCGCCTGGCGCACGCTGGCCTGATGGGCACGCAGATGGTGGACGGCAAGCCCACCCTGTCCCCTGAACTGGCCGAATCCTACACCGTGTCCGACGACGGCCTGACCTACACCTTCACCCTGCGCAAGGGCCTGAAGTGGTCGGACGGCTCGGACTTCAAG
>JAVBUY010000146.1:0-3748 GCA_031554855.1 Eubacteriales bacterium | reverse complement strand
GCCGAGCAGAAGATGAAGTCCATCCGCGTCGATACGCAGGGCAAGGAATACACGGCCGAGAAGCTGCCCGGCCGCCGATAAGGAGCGCCTATGGAGAAGATCAAGACCACCGTCCGCATCGCGGGCAAGGACTACACCATTGTGGGCAGCGATAGCGAGGCACACATCCACCGCATCGCGACGTATGTCGATCGCCGCATGAGTGAGCTGTCGATGGCCACGCGCATGCCGCCGGATATGGTGTCCGTGCTGGTGGCGATGAATATGGCGGACGAGCTGATCAAGGCGCAGGATGAGAACAGCCGCTTGCGGCGCGAGCTGCTGGCCAAGAGCCATCATGGCAGCGAAACGGCTAAATCTGCCGCCAACTGATCCACACATCATCGGCGCAGCGCGAACGAAAAGGTTCGTTGCTGCGCCTTCTTTGACGAAAAGCAAAGACGAAAGAAGGACGCGCATGGAATTGCTTGCCCCTGCCGGAAACTACGACGCGCTGATGGCGGCCATTGCGCACGGCGCGGATGCGGTGTACCTGGGGTACACGGCCTTTGGCGCGCGCAGCTACGCGGGCAACTTCGATGCGGATGGGCTGAAACAAGCCATCGAAACCTGTCACGTGCGCGGGCGCAAAGTGTATGTGACGGTCAACACGCTGGTGAAGCAGCGCGAAATGGCCGACGTGTACGATGTGCTCGCCTTGCTCAATGATGCGCGCGCCGACGCGGCCATCGTGCAGGACGTGGGCGTTGCCGCGATGGCGAAGCGCTGCTTTCCTGACCTGCCGCTGCACGCCAGCACGCAGATGGCGCTGCACAACGCGCAGGGTGCGCGGTTTGCCAAGCAACTCGGGCTGGAGCGCATCGTCGCGGCGCGCGAGTGTCCGGCAGATGAGCTGGTGAAGATGGCGGCGACCGGTATCGAAGTAGAGGCGTTCGTGCACGGCGCGCTGTGCGTGTCGGTGTCAGGCCAGTGCCTGTTCTCCAGCATGGTGGGCGGGCGCAGCGGCAACCGCGGCAAGTGCGCGCAGCCGTGCCGCCTGCCATACCAAATGGACGATAAGCAGGGCTATCTGTTGTCCACACGTGATCTGATGCTGTTGGACGAGCTACCCGCACTGCACGCGGCGGGCGTATCCGCGCTGAAGATCGAGGGGCGCATGAAGCGGCCGGAGTATGTGGCGGTGGTGGTGGCGGCTTATCGCGCGGCGCTGGATGCGCTCAACGCGGGGCAGCCGTATCGCACAACCGAGGCGGCCAAACAGGCGATCAGGCAGGTGTTCCATCGCGGCGGTTTTACGCGCGGTTATGCGCTGGGCGAGAACCACGCTGCGCTGATGCATAGCGAGCGCCCCAACCATGGCGGGCTGTACATGGGCAAAATCATGTCGGCGTATGGCCCGCTGGCCAAGATGCGCGCCGAGCTGCCGCTGCATGATGGCGACGGTTTGCAGGTGCGCGGGAAGGCGGACCTGGATTTTGTCTACGCGGGACCGGAGCTGGCGGTCGGAGAGATCGCGACGATGCGCGTACCCGAGGGCGTGCGGGCGGGCGACAGCGTGTACCGCCTAACCGACGCGGCGCAAAGCAAGGCGGCGCAGGCCAGCACCACCGAGGGTGGTGCGCGCGTACCGGTGGACGCGGAACTGACCGCTTGCGTGGGGCAGCCCGCCGAGCTGGCGCTGACCGATGGCATGCATCGTGTGACCGTGTATGCGGTAGAGCCAACCCAGGCCGCGCAGCAGCGCGCGCTGGATCAAGCGAGCGCCCACGCGCAGATCGCCAAGATGGGCGGCACGCCCTTCGCGCTGGAGCGGTTTGGCTTTTCTGGCGAGGGCGCGTTCCTGCCGGTGTCGGCGCTCAACGCGCTGCGCCGCGACGCGGTGGCCGCGCTGGAGGCCGCGCGGATCGAAAGACCCGCCAGGCGCATGCTACCATTGGAGCTGCCGAAGCTGGACAGACCGCTCGACACGCCGCGCCTGATCGCGCGTACGCCGAATCTTCACCATGCGCAGGCGCTGCTCGCCGCCGGAGCGGATCTGGTGCACTGGTTGCCGGACGACTACCGCACGGAGGCGCTGGACGCGGCCATCGCGGACAGCGACACGCCGGTTTGGTTCGTGCTGCCGCAGATGGCGTTCAGCGAAGCGCTAGACGCGCTGGCCGCCTGGGTTCGCGCACATACGCCGCAGCTGTCCGGCGTGGTATTAGCCAACCCGGGGCAATGCACGCTGGACTTTGGTGCGCTGCCCACGCTCGCGGACGCGCCGATGCACGCCTGGAATAGCTGGGCGGCGCGGGTGTGGCAGGAGCAGGGCTGCGTGGGCTTGACGCTGCCGCCGGAACTCAACGCCGCGGAGCTGACCGAGCTGACTGCGCAAGGCGGCGCGTGGACGCTGCCCGCCTATGGCCGCGCACAGCTGATGCTGCTGGCACATTGTCCGCGCCTGGCCGCGCGCGGACAAACGGCGCAAGCGGGTTGCGATCTGTGCGGGCAGGGTATGCCGCTATCGCCCATGACCGATCGCAAGGGCTACACCTTTCCGCTGCGCCGCGTGCGCTTGCCGCATGGGTGCCTGGTGCGGCTATACAACGCGTTGCCCACCTGGCTGCTAAAGGACAAGCACCTTTCGCGTGTCGCCGTGCTGGGCGCGAACATCCGGCTGGATTTTATCGACGAGCCACCCGAAGCCTGTGCACGCATCGTACGCATTGCGCGTGCGGCGATGAATGGCGAGCAGGCCGACGATATCGCAGACACCACCGCCGGGCACTTTGCCCGGGGTGTGGAATAGGGGGAAACACACATGACCGAACGAACGCTGCGCGTGCTGGAATTCACCAAGATCCGCGCGCAACTGACCGGCCACGCCATCACCACCATGGGTGCGGCGTTGGCGGAGAACCTGGTGCCGGATTGCGACATCGGGTTGATTTCCGCTGCCCAGCAGGAGACCGAGGAAGCGCACATCCTGCTCAGCTACTTAGGCGGCAGTCCGCTATCCGCCTGCGACGACGTGCGCCAGCAATTGAAGCTCGCCGAGATCGGATCGACGCTGTCGCCGCGCGCGCTGCTGGACGTGGCGGCGTGCATGCGCGCGTCCCGCGTGGCGCGCGATGCGCTGGTGACTGATCGTGAGAACACGCCTGCGCTGACCACGCTGGCCTCGCACCTGACTACTTTTCATCGGCTGGAGAACGACATCATCTCCGCGATCTTAAGCGAGGAGGAGATCGCTGACTCGGCCAGCCCCGCGCTGGCCGATATCCGCCGTCACATGCGCCAATGCCACGACAAGGTGCGCGAAAAGCTCAACGCGATGATCCACAGCACCAACTTTCAGAAATACCTGCAAGATCCGATCATCACCATCCGAGGCGACCGGTTCGTCATCCCGGTCAAGCAGGAATACCGAAGCCAGGTGCCCGGTCTGATCCACGACCAATCGACCACCGGCCAGACGCTGTTCATTGAGCCCATGGCGGTGGTGGAGATCAACAACGACCTGAAAGAATGGATCGCCAAGGAGCGCGCGGAGATTGACCGCATCCTGTCGGCGTTTTCCGCCGAGATCGCGCCGAATGCGCCGTCGCTGGCGGCCAATCTGGATATCATCGGGCGGCTGGACTTCTCCTTTGCGAAGGCGGCGCTGTCGCGCGGGATGTTTGGCGCGCAGCCCAAGCTGAACAATCGCGGTTACATCCGCATCGTGCGCGGGCGGCATCCGCTGCTCGATCCCAAGACTGTGGTG
>JAVBUY010000204.1:0-3065 GCA_031554855.1 Eubacteriales bacterium | reverse complement strand
CCTATGGCTGCCAGACCGCCTACAACCTGGACGGCGGCGGATCGAGCCTGCTGTACCTTGACGGCCTGATCCTCAATACCCCGGCGGGCGCGCGCACGCGCCAGGTTAGCGACATTCTCTATTTCGTCGATTAAAAAGGAGTTCTCCATGCGCCACTTTCGCACCAATCTTTTGCGGTTCGCCGCCGCGCTGCTGGCCTGCTGCGTGGGCTTTACGGCCTGCGCACTGGCATCCAGCGAAACCGGCGAGCTGCTCTCGCCCGACGACTTAACGCGCCTGCAACCGGCCTACGAAGTATTTGTCAACAAACTCGCCGATTTGATCATCGAGCGCGGTCTGTTGCCCGCCGATCAGCGCGACGCATGGTTTCGCTACCAGATGGGCGATTATTTTCAAAATGGCGGCTATGGCATGATCGCCGCGATGTACTCGCCGGATCTGCTGGAGCTGGCTCGCCCGCAGGACTCGCTGCTGCGCCTGGAAAAGCAGACGCCGGAGGGCACGCTGCGCATCGACACGCTGGGCGCATATGATCCGCTGGACGCGACGCTGCCCGGGCTGATGCTGGAAGCCAGCCTGACCGGCAGCGATGGGCTGCCGGTGGCTTGCCGCTTCCGCTGGCACTGCGAGCAGGGCGGGTTCATCGCCTGGGACAGCCTGAACAGCGCCGAGGTCAACGTGGGCAATTCCTTCATCAACGACGGCCGCATCTGCTACTGGACGGATCAGCCGCCCGCGCCGGACAGCGGCGGGGTGTGGGTGATCGATCTGGACATCTTAAGCCCCACAGACGACGCGCTGGTGCTATCGACCTCCACGCTGACGCTGACGCAGCACGGCACAGGCTGGGCGCTGGATTATCAGGCGCTGCAATAGCATAGCAAAACAAAACCACCCGCTGGGTGGTTTTGCTTTGCGATTCACCGAGTGGGCAACCCATTCTCCTCGGCATACTGCGCGGCGTAGCTGCCCGCCTGCACCGTGAGGACGACTTGCGAGCAGTTTGCAAACGCTTTGTCGCCGATGGCTGTCACACTCGGCGGGATGACCGCTTCGGTCAAGGCGGCGCAGCGCGAGAACACGTAATTGCCGAGCTGCTCCACGCCCGGCGCGAGCGTGACGCTGGTCAGTCCGATGCAGCTGTTGAACGCGCCGCTATAGATCGCCTGGACGCTGCCGGGAACCAACAGGCTGGTCAGCCGATCGCAGTGGTAGAACGCGTCCTCATGGATGCTGGCCACGCCGTCCGGAATGGAGAGGCTGGTCAGGCCAGCGCAACGCGAAAACGCGCTCATGCCGATGCGCGTGACGCTGGGCGGGATGGTCACGTTGATCAGGCTGGGGCAGTCGCTGAACGAGCTGTCGTCAATAGCGGTGACGCCGTCCCCGATGCTCGCGCTGATCAAGGACGTGCAATTCGCAAAGGCCGCGGCGCCCGTACCGATGGCGCTGGCGGGGATGGTCACGCTGGACAAGTTCCTGCACTCCGCGAACGCCTGATACCCGATCATCGTCACGCCCTCGGACAGGGTGACCTCCAGCAAGCCATCGCAGCCCATGAATGCCCAGTTGTCGATATGAATCACGCTGCCCGGGACGACCACGCTGGCGAAGCTGCCACATGCGCGAAACGCGTTGACGCCTATTCGGGTCACGGGGAATCCGCCCAGCGCGCTCGGAATCACCAGCGCATGTTTCGTGCCGTTCGCGCCAACGTCTCGCACCACGCCCTTGCCAAACGGCCACTTGCCGAGTGTGCTCTCCAGGTCGTCGCTATAGCCGACGATGGTCGCCTGCTCATTGGCTACGGTAAACGCGAAACGCCCGGCGCGCCGGAATTCCTTTCCCTCCACCGTGATGATTTCTACGTTGTCGCCGGTATCAGCGCCGCGCAGCAGGTAAACCGCCGCGCAAACCATCGCGCCAACCGCTAGCAGCAACGCAATGCCTTGGATGATATGCTTTTTCATACCCTTTTCCCTCTGTGCGCTGTCGTTGGCTACGCCGATACCTCTTCGCCGCCGCCGTTGCCAAACTGGCTGTTGTACAGCTCCGCATAGAAGCCCTGCTTCTCTAGCAATTGCTGGTGCGTGCCCTGCTCCACAATGCTGCCATGATCCATGACCAGAATCAGATCCGCGTTGCGGATGGTGGACAGCCGGTGCGCGATGACAAAGCTGGTGCGATCCTGCATCAAATCGCGCATCGCCTGCTGGATGAGCACTTCGGTGCGCGTATCCACAGAGGAGGTCGCCTCGTCGAGGATCAGCACCGCCGGATCGGTGAGCACCGTGCGTGCGATGGTGATCAGCTGGCGCTGCCCCTGCGAGAGATTGCTGGCGTCCTCGTTGAGCATGGTGTTGTAGCCGTCGGCCAGCGTGCGCACGAAGTGATCGACATAAGCGGCCTTGGCCGCCGTGCGCACCTGCGTCTCGGTGGCGTCGGGCTGGCCATAAGCGATGTTGTCGCGAATCGTGCCGTGGAACAGCCATGCGTCCTGCAGCACCATGCCGAATGTGCCGCGCAGGCTCTCGCGCGTCAGCTGGCGGATATCGGTGCCGTCGAGCAGGATGCTGCCGCCCTGTACCTCGTAGAAGCGCATCAGCAGGTTGACCAGCGTGGTCTTGCCCGCGCCGGTCGGGCCGACGATGGCCACCACCTGCCCGGCCTTCACTTCGATATTCAGGTGCTCCATCAGCGGTTTTTCCGGGTCATAGCCGAACGTCACATCGCGGAACGCGACTTCCCCCCTCGGCTCCGCCAGCGCCGTCGCGTCGGGCGCATCGGGGATGCGCTCGGTCTCGTCGAGCAGCTCGAACACGCGCTCCGCCGAGGCCACCGCCGATTGCAGCATGTTCATCATGCTGGCCACCTGGCCGATGGGCTGGGTGAACTGGCGCATGTATCCGGCAAACGCGGTAATTTCGCCTATACTCAGGCGACCATAGATGACCAGCACGCCGCCTACCACGCACAGCGCGGCGTAGGCCAGGTTGCTGATGGCGTTCATCAGCGGGTGGATGACGCCGGAAATGAACTGCGCCTTCCAGCTGACCTGATACAGC
>JAVBUY010000140.1:0-13132 GCA_031554855.1 Eubacteriales bacterium | reverse complement strand
GGTACATCATTGGCGCGGTCACGCACGTGTATGTCAACGACCCCACGCAGGGCTACGGCATGTACATCGACTGGATGCTCGAGCAAGCCGACGCACCCGCGCAAATCGCGTCGTAACGCAAAAGAGCCTCGCTTCTTGCTCGAAGCGAGGCTCTTCAGGGCATCGACTTTGTCGATGCCCTCGAAGAAAAATGCGGGATGCATTTTGTTCGGTTGCACAGCTTGCGCTGTGACTCGCTTTGCTCGTGATGGCAGGTGTGTTTTCCTAGCGGAAAACGCCCCGTCCGCGAGGCAAAGCCTCGCGATACGATCCAATATGAAAGGCCACAGCCCTTTCATGCATCCCCAAAGCGGGAACCCTACTTTGTTGATGGTCTAAAAAGCCTCGCTTCTTGCTCGAAGCGAGGCTCCTGGTTTATGTTGAAGGTTATTGGACCGGCGTGATGTCCGTGCCTTCTACCAGCTTATGCATGAGGGCGACGTCGTCCTCAGTCAGCGCATGGTAGTCCGGATAGTTGGCAAACAGCGAGAAGAAGAAGCCTTTGTAAACCGTCTGCATCGTGGCAAAATAGCCAGCTTCCGCATCCTGCTCAGACGCGTACAGGATCGTATTGCCCGACGGCGTGACGAAGTATTCGATGGAGGGATCAGAGAACACGGCGGCAACCTGTTCCTCCACCAGCGCCTTCTGCTCGTCGGTAAAATCCTGGAGAGACTTGTCCTCATATTCCTCGCTGGGCGCAACACTCATGTGAAAGACCGGCTTGGTCTCATCAAACGTGATGTCCACGTCCACCCAGCCCACTTCGGGCTGCTGGATCGGTTTCGCGCCATCGGGCAGGTTCAGCGTCACATCAAAGGAGGCAAAATCCTCGCGCATTTTGAAGGCCTCGGCCTGCACGGAAACGGCTACGGTTAGCAGGGTCAGCGCCAACACCAGCGCCACAATTTTCTTGGACATAACAATAATCTCCCTTCATTTCTGGTCGGGATATTGCCCGGCCGGTCTACCCACCGGATTGATTTAGCTATCTCCACCGGTGCCGGAGCCCGAACCCGAGCCCACGCCCACCTGGGTAAGGAACGAGAGCATCATGAAGCCGACTACGCCAGAGCTGGGCTCGCGCACCTGCGCCCAGGTTTTGTCCTGCGCGATGACTTCGAGCTGATCGTTCTGATGCGAATCCAGGATGATGCCGGCCTTTGTGGATGGCGCCCAGCGCAAGTGCACGATGCCGCCCGGGGTCGAGGGGCGAACTTCCGCCGTGTAGCTGGTCTGCGCGAATCCATTGAACAGGGTAGACAGATTCTCGCTGCCGGACGGCGGCTTGCTCGTGGGCTTCGGGCCGGGCTTCGGCTTGGGGGTCGGCTTGGGGCCGGGCTTGTCGTAGGTAAGATAGCGCTTCATGCAGTAGCCGTCATAGCCTTTGTAAGCGACGGTAATCCAGGTGCCGTCGTCGTATTCGCCCAGGATAACCACCTTGGCGCCATACGGCATGGACGTCTGCACGCTGGAATCGGTGGTCGGGCCGGTGCGCAAGCGAACAGGCTCGCCGTTGCCGGTCTTGATGTACGCGTCCCACGTCATGGCGGAGCCGGTGAGCGGCATTGCCATCAGTGCGACGAGCAGCGCCGCGAGCACCAAGGAAGTGAGCTTCTTCATGGCAAGAGATCCTCCTCTGTTTCGGTCGAATTTTGACAACAAATCATCGCGCAATCTGGAATCACGGATCCATTTCCGCTGAAAGTAATTCTGCGAAAAAGTGGAATTCCCTTCATGCCACGCAGATATTCACCGGATTTAAGAAGTGCACCCTGATCGCTCACGCCGCGCCGTGCTTCTACTTCGCGCTGGTGGTCTATTTTTTAGCGAGGCATTTGTGCTTCCGAGGAAGGAATTATGCGTTGCGCGTCGAAACTGGTCTTGCAAGCAGCGCGTTCCCACGCTTTTCAAGGTCCGCGCCCACGGAGGCAACCATGCCAGACGCTACTCGGGTTCTCATTGTCGATGACAATCAATGGTTTTGCGATGTTCTTCGTCTGAGTCTGGATGAAGATCCCGATTTTGATGTCGTCGGCATCGCAAACGATGGACTGGAAGCGCTCAAGATGGTCGGGCGATTTCTGCCGGACATCCTGATTCTGGATATCATCATGCCCTATCTGGACGGGCTGGGCGTGCTGGAGCGGCTGCCGCAGCTGCGGTTGGAAAAAATGCCGCGCGTGATCGTGCTATCGGGCATGGGCCAGGATTCCGTCGCGTCGATGGCGCTGCAATTGGGCGCGGATTACTTCATGGTCAAGCCGGTCGATGTGGAGCTGCTCAAGCAGCGCGCCCTCCAATTGATGCGCGAGCATGACGTCGGCCTGGCGCGCTCCACGCGCGATCGCCGCGATCACATGGTGGTCTCTTTGCTCGGTCAGATCAGCATGTCGCCGCGCATCCAGGGCTATCAATACCTGCGAGAGGCCGTGTGCCTGGTATCCGCCGATGTGTCGCTGATGCGCGGCATCACCAATCGGCTCTATGCCATCCTGGCCGAAAAATTTGCCTCGACCCCGGTGCGTGTCGAGCGCTCGATCCGTCACGCGATCGAGACCACGGTCAATAAGGGCAATATGGAGGCGCTGTACCGCTTCTTTGGCAACACGGTGGATCCGCAAAAAGGCAAGCCCACCAACGGCGAGTTCATCGCCATGCTGGCCGAGTATGTGCGCATGGGCATTAAATAGTTGGCAAGCAGCCAAGACCGGTGTAGAATAAACCTACACCGGTCTTTTGCTATGCACAAATCGAGGTTGGTTTTGGGCAAGGCAGCAAAAGGGCGATGCCGGACGGCAACCTGATGTTTGTGCATTCGTTGTGATGCCGTGCGGCATGAAGTTTTTATGAAGGAGGCACTCATGCTGAAAAGGAAAGTTGTGCTGATTGTGCTCGATGGCGTGGGCATCGGCGCGCTGCCCGATGCCGCGCAATATGGCGACGCGGGCGCGCATACGCTGGCGCACGTGCTTAATCAATGCCCGACCGAACTGCCCAACCTGTGGCGGCTCGGCCTGGCCAATATCGCAGGCAGCGACCTGCCCGCGCCGGCAGACAAGCCCGCCGCCGCCTACGCGCGCATGGCCGAGCGCTCGCCGGGCAAGGATACCACCACCGGTCATTGGGAGATGAGCGGCGTTGTGTTGCGCCAAGCCTTCCCTACGTTCCCCGATGGCTTCCCTGCCGACTTCATCGCGCACTATGAGGCGGCAATCGGCACAACGACGCTGGGCAACTACGCTGCCAGCGGCACCCAGATCATTGAGCAGCTCGGCGAACAGCACATGGCGACCGGCTGCCCGATCGTCTACACCTCCGCCGACAGCGTGTTCCAAATCGCCGCGCACGAGGGCATCGTTCCGATCGACCAGCTGTACCGCTTCTGCGAGATCGCGCGCGACATGCTGACTGGTCCATTGGGCGTCGGCCGCGTGATCGCCCGCCCGTTCGAGGGGCAGCCCGGCGCGTTCACCCGCACCAGCCGCCGTCGCGATTTTTCACTGATGCCGCCGCGCACCATGCTGGACGCGCTCAGCGAGGCGGGCTACGCCACCTATGGCGTCGGCAAAATCGAGGATATCTTCTGCCACAAGGGACTGACGAGCAGCAACCACGCCGCGGGCAATCCTGCCTGCATTGAGGCGACGCTGGCCGCGATGGCCGAGACCGACAGCGGCCTCATATTTACCAATCTGGTCGATTACGATATGGTGTACGGCCACCGCAACGATGTGGCAGGCTTTGCCCAGGCGCTGCACGCGTTCGATAGCGCGCTGCCGCGCATCGAGGCGCTGCTCGGCGAGCAAGATGTATTGATCATCACCGCCGACCATGGCGTCGATCCCACGCACCCCGGCACCGACCACACGCGCGAGCACATCCCGCTGCTGGTCTACGGCAAGGCGCTGCCCGGCGGCATCGACCTGGGCACGCGCGACACGTATGCCGACATCGCCGCGACCATTCTGGAATGCTTTGGTCTGCCCGAGCGGCTGGCAGGCACATCATTCTGGCAAGCCATACAGAAGTAAGCAACGCAAAGGAGGATTTCCCCATGAACACACAGCAGCAAGCGATGGCGCGCATCGAGGGCGCGGCGAAAGCGATCGAGCAGGCGTGCGGCCTTGCGGACATCGGCATTATCTTGGGCTCCGGCCTGGGCGACTATGCCGAGGCGTTAGAGGGCGCGAAGGTGCTGCCCTACAGCGAGGTGCCCGGCTTCCCGGTCTCCACCGTGCCCGGCCACGCCGGACAGTGGTGCTGCGGCACGCTGCACAATAAGCGCATTGCGATGATGCGCGGCCGCTTCCACTACTACGAGGGCTACAGCCTGCAAGACGTGACGCTGCCGGTGCGCGTGATGAAGCAGCTGGGCGTCAGCACACTGATCGTCACCAACGCTGCGGGCGGCGTCAACACCGGCTTTGCCCCCGGCGACCTGATGGTGATCAACGATGTGATCAACATGACCGCCGCCAATCCGCTCTTCGGCCCCAACCTGGACGCGTTCGGCCCGCGCTTCCCCGATATGTCCAAGGCGCTCGACCCCGACCTGCGCAAGCTGGCGCACGCCTGCGCCGAGCGGCAAGGCATCGCGCTGCGCCAGGGCGTGTACGCGCAGATGACCGGCCCCAGCTTCGAAACCCCCGCTGAAATCCGCATGCTGCGCGCGCTAGGCGCCGACGCGGTGGGCATGTCCACCGTGCCGGAGGTCATCGTCGCGCGCCACAGCGGCATGCGCATCCTGGGCATCTCCTGCATCACCAACATGGCGGCGGGCATCCTGGATCAGCCGCTGAATCACGAGGAAGTCATGGAAACCGGCGAACGCGTGAAGCATACGTTCCGCGCATTGCTGGACGGCATCGTCGCTGGCATCTGATTTCCAAACAAAACAAGCATATCCTGCACCCAAACGGCATGAAAAAACCTCCCATCGGGCATCCTGTGCCCAAGAGCAATGGGAGGTTTTTTTATGAACAATTTTCCGAGTGATTCCTGTTTTGCCAGGCGCAGCGTCGCGGTGCTCACCCTGCTGGCCTGCATGGTGTGCCTGTTTGGCGCGGCCGCGCCCGCCGTCCAGGCCCCCATCGAGGCAAAACCTTCCCTGGAAATCAATGCGATCTCTTCCACGCTAATCGAAGCATCCACTGGCCGCGTCATCTTCGCCATCAATGCCGACGAACGCCGCCCGGTGGCCAGCATCACCAAGGTGATGACCGTGCTGCTCGCACTCGAGGCGCTGGACAAGGGCGACATCGCGCTGGATCAGCAGGTGCTGTGCAGCAAGCGCGCGGCCAGCATGGGCGGCAGCCAGGCGCTGCTGGACGCCAATCAATACTACCGGCTTGAAGATCTGCTCAAGTCCACCATCGTCGCCAGCGCCAATGATGCCGCGGTCGCACTCGCCGAGCACATCGCCGGTGCGGAGGAGTTGTTTGTGCAGCGCATGAACGCGCGTGCCGCAGAGCTGGGGCTGACCAACACGCACTACCTCAACTGCACCGGCCTGCCGGTCAGCGGACAATACACCACCGCCGCCGACATCGCGCAGCTCTCCCGACAGCTCGATCATTACCCGCAGTATTACAAGTACAGCACGATCTGGATGGACACCATCACGCACAAAGGCGGACGTGTCACCGACCTGACCAACACAAACCGCCTGATTCGCTTCTACGAGAACGCCGACGGATACAAGACCGGCTCGACCAATGAGGCTAAATACTGCGTATCGGCCACCGCCAAGCGCGGCAACCTGCGGCTCATCGCAGTAGTGCTGGGTTCGCCGGGCAGCCAGGCGCGCTTTGACGCAGCGCGCGCGATGCTGGACTATGGCTTCGCCAACTACCAGCTTGCGCAGGTCGCCAAAGCCAATGACTTGCTGGGACTATCCATCGCGGTCAAGCTCGGCTCGCAGGATACCGTGGACGCAGCGGTCGGCCAGAGTCTGGCGCTGCTACTGAAAAAGGGCGAGGAAAGGGAGCTGCACATGGAGGCGCTGCTGCCTGACAGCATCACCGCCCCAGTCCAGCAGGGCGACCTGCTCGGCGAGGTGCGTGTGCTGCGAGGCGACGAGGAAATCACACGCTTGCCCGTAATCGCCGCGCAGGATGTGTTGCTGCCCGGGTTCTTAGAGGGGCTATTCCGGATCATGCAGGGGTGGCGGATATAAAAAAGGGGCATATGCCCCTTTTTTATTGCGCAACCCCGCATACGATCGTGTGCGCCACCCTGCCATTTTCGCTGTCCAAGATGTGCGCGACGCGCACGCCGCCTACCACCCAATCGCTGCGGTAGATCAGCGCAGATTTCTGCACCGCCTTGATCCAAGTCGAGCCGTCCAGGGGGTCAAAGCCATGATCTGTCGCCCACACCATGGGATCGGCTTGTTCCGGTGCGCCAAAGCAATCGTCGCGCAGCCAGCGATCCGCCGCCTGAAAATCATAAATGCCGTCGCTGGGGTCATACGGTCGCCTGGTAAAGCGTATCGATAGCCCAACGAGCTTGTCCGCTTCATCAAATCGGTATGACACGCGGGTAGTTAAATGCCCACCCAGCAGCCCATCATATTGCAGCATGTCGCCCTTGTCGCTTTTGAGGATACCGGCCTCCACCGCCTTCACCTGATCGCGCGTCATGTTTAAGCGGACTTCACCAGCTTTTCCGGTCTTTGTATGGATCGGCCAGGCAAATGCTTTAGGCGCAGGCATCGTCCAGGGTTCGGGCGTCGTTGCTGGCATCTGCGGGTTGGGATAATAGATAAACAACGCGATGCGCTTGCGCTGCTCGCGGCGCCCGCTAAAGTAAGCCAACTCGGCGCTTGAGGATGATCCCGACCAAAGCTGTCGATACGATGTTGGCAAGCGCATTTCCGATGTCTGTTGCCCCAGGCAAGCCTCCACAGCAGCCAGCAGCTTGTCGTAGCGATCGCCAGGCTGCATATAGGTGGCAGAACCGTTAGGCTCTACCTCTATTTCGATGTATTGCAGGTTCTCCCCATCCCGGCCACACCAAGCGCTCAGCCTTTGGACCGGCACGCCCGCTATCGAAATCCGCGTGACCCCTACGTCTTGTCCTGCGGCGTTGATTTTGCCGCCAATCGCCTTCATGCGCTGGATGAAGTCGTCTCGCGTCGTTTGATAGGACAGGCTCAGCAGATCCTCCAGCGACAGCGCTGCGTTCTTCGCTTTGCCTTCGGCTGACGTGCCAATGGGCAAAAGCGTCGCCAGTATGATCAGCAGGCATAGCATTCTCTTCATGTGTGGCTCCTTTGCGATGTTCGTTATCCATAGAACGCCAAGCAAAAGGAAAACCTTGCCACAGGCGCGCAAAAAAGCCGCCATGTTGGCGGCCTGTGTGACGAGCTCGATTTACATAAACTTCCGCATGTGCTGCAAGGCCGCCTTCTCCAACCGGGACACCTGCGCCTGCGAGATGCCGATCTCATTGGCAACTTCCATCTGCGTGCGCCCGTCGAAGAAGCGCAGCTTGAGGATGTGCTTCTCGCGGTTGCCCAGGCGGCGCATCGCCTCGCGGATGGAGATCTCCTCCAGCCACAGTTCGTCGCCGTGCTTGTCGTCCTTCACCTGGTCCATGATGTACAGCGCGTCGCCGCCGTCGGTATACACCGGCTCAAACAGCGACACCGGATCCTGGATCGCCTCGAGCGCAAAGACCACTTCCTCGCTGGGCATCTGCATCGCCTTCGCCAGCTCCTGGATGGTCGGCTCGCGGCCTAAGTCGCTGGCCAGCGCGTCGCGCGCCTGCAGCGCCTTGTACGCAATGTCGCGCAGCGAGCGGCTGACGCGGATCGCGTTGTTATCGCGCAGATAGCGGCGAATCTCGCCGATGATCATCGGCACGGCATACGTGGAAAAGCGCACGTTGTGCGATGTGTCGAAATTATCCAGCGCCTTGATCAGTCCGATACAACCGACCTGAAACAGGTCGTCCACGTTTTCGCCGCGATTGTTAAAGCGTTGAATCACGCTCAGCACCAGACGCAGGTTGCCGCGGATGAACTCCTCGCGCGCTACCTGATCGCCTCCATGCACCCTTGGAAAAAGTTCCCGCATCCGCTCATTGGAAAGCACAGGCAACGTGGACGTATCTACCCCACAAATCTCGACCTTGTTCATGGCCATCTTTGTTCCCTCCGTTCACCGGATGGAAGCATTATTGCCATGCGCGCAGGGTTTTATTCTGTGCTGGATCGCTTATCCCAGCCGCGCCATCTCCTTTTGCAGGCGGGAGAGAATGCGCTTTTCCAGGCGCGAGATGTAGCTCTGCGAGATGCCCATAATGTCTGCGACTTCCTTCTGTGTTTTCTCGTGACCGCCGTGCAGGCCAAAGCGCAGTTCCATGATATTCTTCTCTCGGCTGGAAAGTCTTGTCAGCGCGGAGGCCAGCAACTGACGCTCGACGCCCTCTTCGATGGAGCGGTATACCATGTCGCCCTCTGTGCCCAGGATGTCGGAGAGCAGCAGCTCATTGCCGTCCCAGTCGGTGTTCAGCGGCTCGTCCAGCGATACCTCCAGCTTCGTGCGGTTGTTTCTGCGCAGAAACATCAGGATCTCGTTCTCGATGCAGCGCGAGGCATACGTCGCCAACTTGATGCGCTTGTCGGGATCAAACGTATTGACCGCCTTGATCAGTCCGATCGTGCCGATCGAGATCAAATCCTCGATGCCCACGCCGGTGTTCTCGAACTTGCGCGCGATATATACCACCAGGCGCAGGTTGCGCTCGATGAGCAGGCTGCGCACCGCCGGGTCTTTTTCCTTGAGCTTGACCACCAGGTGCTCCTCCTCCTCGCGCGTGAGTGGCGCGGGCAGGGCATCGCTGCCGCCAATGTAGGCGACGGTGCCACCAGTTACGCGCGCAAGCAGCGCCAGGGCGCGCATGCGCACCGGATTGGGCAGCGCACGCAGCGGTAGATGCTCTCTTTGGGAAGGGCTGTCGATTGGGCTGATTTCTCCCCGTACAAAACTGCGCATCTGTCGTATCTCCTCGTCTATAGGCTAAGACACAAGCGTCATCGGCACCAGCGCCACGTCGCCCTCAGGCAGCGCGTGGAGGCTGATCGCCACAATGGCTTCGACTGGCTGCCAATCGCGCGCCACCCGCACGCGAACAGTGGTTGGCTGGAAGCACATGAGCAGTTGATTGCCGCTGGCGGTCGCCATGCACACCAGGCGGAATCCTTCGGGCAATGTGGTTAGGTCGGTCGGGTCGCACCCAGCGGGCAGCAACGGCGCGATCGCGCGGCGCGCGGCCACGATGACCGGCAGTCCGCTGATCGGCTCGACGAGCAGGTTGCCGCTGTCGATCAGGCCGTCGAGCTGCGCGGATGCCGCATCCAGCGACACCGCCACCTCGGCGCGCAGCGCGCTATGCGCCCTCCGGCGGACGCGGAACAGATACCACCCCACCGCCCAGGCGGCCACCGCGCCGCCGATCCACACCGGTGCCACCCCACCCAACGCCTGCGATAATGCGTAGATGACGCCACCGGTCAGGTAGGTCGCCGCGTGTGTCAGTGCCAGCGCGCGCAGGAAGTGCCGCCAGGTGGGCCACGAAGCCGCCGCCCACAACATCGCCGCGCACATGGCGACGCTGACTGGGATACTGCGCATAAAGCCCAGGTTGGGCAAGTACGCCGCGATCGCATACCCCGCGCCGAGCGCCGACGCCAATGCGATGCGCCACGCGCGCGGCCTGCGCGTGCCGCCCCAGCGCAGTGCGATGAGCAGTACCGCCGCGTTGATGCACGCATTGAGCGCAAAGAAGCCCTCTATCGACACCCGCATCGGCGTTCACCACCCTGCGCACCAGTATATTCAATCCACCTCCGAGAATATGTTGAAACACGGCGCGAAGGATGAACGATTTTTGCACTGTATTCGACAGGAAAGCGCGCATGCGCGCGATGCAAGGAAATTTGACAACAAAAAAAGCCCCGGCATTCGGGGCTTCATAGGACAGCGGGGAAGGAATGCGCTCTGGAAAACGCAAACCAAATGACCGAGGTGTATCGTGTCATGCGCTGAAGAATCCGGCACCATGCTGGAAAAGCAGGAGCGCGCGATCTTCCGCTTTAGGGATGCACCAGCGACCCCATCTTCTCGCCTTGCATCACCTTGAGGATATTCTCCGGCTTATCCAGGCCGAACACGCGGATAGCAGGCACCTGGTTCATGCTGCAAATCGCCAGCGCGGAGGCGTCCATCACCTGCAAATTCTTGGTCATCGCGTCCTGATAGGTCAGGTCGGTGATCAGCTTGGCGTCTGGGTTTTTGTTCGGGTCGCTGTCGTACACGCCATCGACATTCTTGGCGAGCAAGATGGCATCCGCGCCGATCTCTACCGCACGCAGCGCTGCCGCCGTGTCGGTGGAGAAGAACGGATTGCCGGTGCCACAGGCGAACAGCACCACGCGTCCTTTTTCAAAGTGGCGCATCGCGCGGCGGTAGGTGTACGGCTCGGCAAAGCGGATGACCTCCACCGCAGTCATCACGCGGGTCTCGATGCCTTGGCGCTCGATCGCGTCCTGCATCGCCAGCGAGTTGATCATCGTGCCCAGCATGCCCATGTGGTCGGCGGTCACCGCGCCCATGTTGGCGGCGGGTCCCTGTCGTCCGCGCCAGATATTGCCCGCGCCGATCACGATGCCGATCTCCACGCCCTTTTGGTTCAGCTCGGCAATCACCTGTGCGACACGGTCGATCTGGTGAAAGTCGAATAGGCGGCCATTCTCGCCCAGCGCCTCGCCGCTCAGCTTGAGCAGCACCCGTTTGTACACCATGGCAATGCCCTCCTCTATGCTGTGCTTGTAAAAAAGGAACACCGCACATGTCGCTCGGTGTTCCTTGATGGAGCGGATTACAGACCCATCTGCGCCGCCACTTCCTCGGCGAAGTTGTCCTGGCGCTTCTCCATGCCCTCGCCGCGCTCAAAGCGGGCAAAGCGGCGGATCACGATGTTCTCGCCGTGCTTCTTGGCTTCCTCAGCGACCAGGTCCTTGATGGACTTGTCGGGATCCTTCACGTACGGCTGCTCCATCAGGCAGACCTCTTTGTAGTACTTCTCGATGCGGCCCTCGACCATCTTATCGACGATCTTCTCCGGCTTGCCCTCGTTGAGCGCCTGGGCGCGGAGCACTTCGCGCTCCTTATCCAGCGAATCGGTGGGCACTTCGTCGCGCTGCACGTGCAGCGGATTGGCAGCGGCGATATGCATCGCGATGTCGTGCACCAGCGTCTTGAAGTCATCAGACTTCGCGACCTTGTCGCTGTCGCAGTTCACCTCGACCAGCACGCCGATGCGGCCGCCCATGTGGATGTACGCATCGACCATGCCGGTGCTGCCCTCGTAGCGGGCAAAGCGGCGGATGCTGATCTTCTCTCCGATGGCGGCGGTGGCTTCGCCCAGCAGGTCGTTGACCAGCTTGGTCTTGCCGGGGTCCTTCACGAACACCTGCTCCATCAGGCAAATCTGCTTGATCTTGCCCTCATCGTTGGTGACGACCACCGCTTCCTCGCGGGTGACGACCTGCGGCTTGGCCTCGGCGATATGCTCGGCGATGTCGCGCGCGAACGCCTTGAAGTTGTCGGTCTTGGCGACGAAGTCGGTCTCACAGTTGACCTCGACCAGCACGCCGATATTGCTCGCACGGTCCACATACGCATCGACGACGCCCTCGGCGGCGATGCGGCCAGCCTTCTTGGCAGCGGCGGCCAGACCCTTCTCGCGCAGGAAGTCGATGGCTTTTTCCATTTCGCCAGCGCACTCCATCAGCGCCTTTTTGCAATCCATCATGCCAGCGCCGGTGCGCTCGCGCAGCTCTTTGACCAATGCGGACGTAATTTCCATAGTAATTTTCCTCCTGTCGTAATGGGGGTTTTTCTTGGAAAAAGGGAAAGCGCGCTGCCTTCCCTCTTGATACACCTGTTCGGTGAATTATTCCGCGGCAGCCTCAACCTGAGGCTTGTCGTCCGCGGCAGCCGCCTGCGGCACGACCGGATCGGGATCCATCTGCTCGCCCTGGCGGCCTTCCAGCACGGCGTCGGCCATCTTGCCGGCGATCAGCTTCACGGCGCGGATCGCGTCGTCGTTGCCGGGGATGATATAGTCGATCTCATCGGGATCGCAGTTGGTATCGACGATGCCGACGATCGGGATATTCAGGATGCGGGCTTCGGTGACGGCAATGTGCTCCTTGCGCGGATCGACGACGAACAGCGCGCCGGGCAGCTTCTTCATCTCGCGGATACCGCCCAGGTTGTTCAGCAGCTTTTCGCGCTCGGCCTCCAGCTTGATGACTTCCTTCTTGGGCAACACATTGAAGTCGCCGCGCTGCTCCATCGCGTCGATGGCGTTCAAGCGATTGATGCGCTGCTTGATGGTGTTGAAGTTGGTGAGCATGCCGCCCAGCCAACGGTTGCTGACGTAGAACATATTGCAGCGCTTGGCTTCCTGCTCAATGGACTCCTGCGCCTGCTTCTTGGTGCCGACGAACAGAATGGTCTTGCCTTCCATCGCGACATTGCGGATGAACATGTAGGCTTCATCGACCTTGCGAACGGTCTTTTGCAGGTCGATGATGTAGATGCCGTTGCGCTCCGTAAAGATATACGGGGCCATTTTGGGGTTCCAGCGGCGGGTTTGGTGACCGAAGTGGACACCGGCTTCCAGAAGTTGCTTCATCGAGATGACTGCCATGGTTGTTTTCCTCCTCTTTTTTACCCTCCCCAGGCGTCCTTTCAGCCGGAACCGCGATTGCGGCAAAGCCGGTTCTGATCTGCCTGGGTGCGTTATCCGAGGTATTATAGCATATTGTGACCATCGAAGCAAGAAAAATCCATGCGAAATCATATGTTTTTCCAGACAAAAACCCTCTCGGACATGCCGAAAGGGTGTTTTGCTCATGAGCTGCGAGCGCTGCCTGTAAGCCGAGTTCTGTCGTGAACGGCCATCTATCTACGCCTGCGGTTGCCAGCAGGCTCTAGCGAAGTTGGGAGCAGGACGGGCAGCCCTATGCGCTCCACTACATTCTTGCACCGGGTGGGGTTTACATCGCGGACAAGTC
>JAVBUY010000171.1:0-3514 GCA_031554855.1 Eubacteriales bacterium | reverse complement strand
GCGTCGCGCGTGCGCGTGGTGTCGTTGTCCATGCGCAGCAGCGGCACGCCCGGGAAGTATTTCTTCACCTGCTCCTCCACCATCTGCGTGCCCGCGCCAAAGTAGCGGATGCTGTCGCTGCCGCAGGCCGGGCAGACGTGCATCGGCTGCCTACTCGCGCCGCAGTAGTGGCAGCGGAGGATATCGCCGTCCTGGTGATAGGTCATA
This sequence comes from Eubacteriales bacterium, assembly GCA_031554855.1. Taxonomy (GTDB): domain Bacteria; phylum Bacillota; class Clostridia; order Christensenellales; family Aristaeellaceae; genus JAVBUY01. The sequence goes on along the minus strand of JAVBUY010000171.1, from coordinate 3,307 downwards.
CTAACCGCGCACTGCTCGCACTGCACCACATAGCCGCACGCGCGGCACTTGACAAAGGTATTGTACCCGCGCCGGTTGATGAATAGCATGGCCTGCTGCCCCTGGCGCAGGCAATCGGTCAGCGCCGCGTGCAGCGCGCCGGAGAAGATCGACTTGTTGCCCTGCTCCAGCTCCTTGCGCATATCGACTCCCTGCACGCTGGGCATCGGGCGGCCAAGCACGCGGTGCGGCATCTCCAGCAGCGTCAGCTCGCCGCTCAGCGCCCGCTCGAAGGACTGCATGCTGGGCGTCGCACTGGCTAAAATCAACGTGGCACGCTCATTCGCGCCGCGCGCTTCGGCCACCTCGCGCGCATCGTAGCGCGGCATGCGGTCGGACAGATAGCTAGTTTCGTGCTCCTCATCCACGATGATCAGCCCCAGATCGCTGACCGGCGCAAAGACTGCCGAGCGCGCGCCGATCACCACCCGCGCATCGCCCCGCCGCACGCGCCGCCATTCGTCAAAGCGCTGTCCGGCGGTCAGCCGCGAGTGCAGCACCGCGCCCTGCTCGCCAAAGCGTGCGCGAAACCAATCGACCATCTGCGGCGTCAACGCGATCTCCGGCACCAGCACGATGGCGGCCTTACCCGCTTTCAGGCACTCGCGCACCGCGCGGATGTACACCTCGGTCTTGCCGCTGCCAGTCACGCCGTGCAGCAGGAATTTGCCTCCGCCGTCACGCATCGCGGGCAATATGTCACCCAACACGCGCTGTTGCGCCTTGGTCAGTTCGGGATCGGGTGTAACCTGGTCGGCCATCGCGTCGTAGGGGCGGCGCAGCACTTCCTGCCGCTGTGCCATGATCAGCCCCGCCTCGCACAGCGCCTTGAGCGCGTCGGCGGGGTCGGCCACCTGCTCGGCAATGGCCGCGCGAGGCAGCGACTGCCCTGCCAGCAGGCGCAGGATGCGCTGCCGCTTGGCCGATCGCTTGTGCGCCGCCAGCAGGTCATCGAGCTGATCTGGTGCAAACGCCGCCTCGTACACCGCCTCGGTCTTTTCCTGGATGCGCGCACCGCGCATCTGCGCTGGAATGAGCAGCCGCAGCGTCTCGACCAGCGGGCAATGCGCCTGTGCGCGCACATCCACCGCCAGCTTCATAAGGTGCGGCAGCAGCGCCGGATAGTCCTCAAGCGCGCGGAGCACGTCCTTCACGCGCGCGTCGGGGTAGGCTGTGTCATCCATCAGGCGCACGACATAGCCCTCGATCTTACGCGGGCCAAAGGGAACCAGCACGCGCATGCCCGGCTCAAGCGCCAGGCCATCGGGCACGCGATAGGTGAACACGCGATCCACCTGCTCGTGCGCGATGTCCACAATGACCTCGCAATAGCGCAAGCCGATTCCCCCTTTCGCACAAATTCTCAAAATATATTATACAGTCTGACGCGGCAAGCGGCAAGGGGTGCGCCGCAAAAGAAAAAGCGGCTCCACATGAGCCGCCGGGGCATCGCCAAAGTTTCTTTCAGCTTCCCGCGTGAAACGAGAAATCTTGACAAAATAAGATTTCGCGCTCCGTTCAGCATAACAACTGAAAGCTTGCCAGCCACCTCGCCTGTTATGTCGCCGCCAATTCAGGGAACTTCAATCCGTTCAAATCGGCGCTCACCCCGCGCGTAAACCAAATGGTCGGATTCGGATCGGGCTCCATGGTATACGGAATGTCCAACGTGTCAGGCATGAAGCCAAAGGTGACGCGGCGCACACCGGAAAAGGGCAAGTGCTCCGCAAGCCGCGCCCAAGTGAGCGGCTGTGGCGCGAACAATCCGGCGATGTGCAGCGTTTCCCCCTTTTGCTCTGCGATGAGCAGCGCGTCCAGCTCGGGCAGCGCATACAGCATGCCGTCATACGCACCGGAATGCAGGTGGAACATCGAAAGCGGAAGGCTGTTGCGCATGTCCAGAACACCCGACAGGTTGCCCCGATCGGCCAGGTATTGCCGCACATCTTGCGGCGTCATGCGCACGGCAGACGCCGCGTGGTCCATGTTGAGCACGGCTACCGGCAGACGCTCTTCTTCCACGCGCGAAAACCCAAATCGCGGGTAGAAATCCACCACCGACTGATTGGCCGACAGGTACATCGGCACACCTGGATATCGAGCGATGATGTGCTCCATCAGCATGCGGGCATACCCTCTGCCGCGATAATCCGGCAGCGTGCACACCGCGCCGACCGACAGCGCCAGTCGCTCCCGCCCATGCAGCAGAATCTGGCTCTTATACACGCAGATATTCGACACAAACCGGCCATCTTCGACGATGGCATAGCTCTCATACTGCTCGTCCCATAGGTGCAGCGCAAACCAGAAATCAAAGCTGAAAAACACGCTAGTGAGCAGTGCATCCAGCCCGCGCTGATAGTCCTGATCGTTATGGTTGCAGAATACAATCTCCATCATTTTTGCACCCTTCGAAAAAAGCCGCCGGATCAGCCCGGCAGCTTGAATATGGCGTCCAGTATCGCATCGGCCAACTTGCGCTTGCTCATCACGGGCAGCGCGGTTGTCCCCTGCGCAGTGATCAGCGTGGCGATGTTGGTGTCCACATCGAACCCCGCGCCCACTTGCGTCACATCGTTGGCGACGATCAGGTCGGCGTTCTTTTTCTCTAGCTTCTTCTTCGCATTTTCCTCGATGCGCTCGGTCTCGGCGGCAAAGGCGACCAATACCTGCCCCTGTCGCTTCGCCTTGCCCACCGCGGCGGCGATGTCCGGCGTCTGCGCCAGCTCCAGCGTCAGCCCGCCGTCGCCCTGCTTCTTGATCTTTTGCGTGGCCACCTGTTGGACGCAAAAGTCGGCGGGCGCGGCGGCCTGGATCACGATATCGGCGGCGGGCACTTCGGCCAGCATCAAATCGTAGAGTTGCGCCGTGGTGTCAAATCGCCGCACAGCCACGCCGTTCGGCGGATCGATCTCCACCGGCCCGGTCAGCAGCATCACCTTCGCGCCGCGCATGGCCGCCGCCTCGGCGATGGCATAGCCCATCTTGCCGGAGGAACGGTTGGTCAGATAGCGCACCGGGTCCAGCGGCTCGCGCGTCGGCCCGGCGGTGACCAGCACAGTTTTCCCCGCCAAATCCGCCTTGGGCGTCAGCACCTCGCACACGCTCTCCACGATCACGTCCACCTGCGCCAACCGGCCCTCGCCCTCGTCGCCGCAGGCCAGCCGCCCGCTCTCCGGAGCAATGACCTGAATACCGCGCTGCCGCAATATCTCCAGGTTGTGCTGTGTGGCTGCATTCTCCCACATGCCGGTATTCATCGCAGGTG
>JAVBUY010000106.1:0-21063 GCA_031554855.1 Eubacteriales bacterium | reverse complement strand
CGCCATGTCGGCGTCACCGATCCGAGCGCCATGGAGGACACGCTATTGCGCGCACTGGCCGACGCGCCATGCTGACCATTTTGTGCGGCACCACCAATCCGGCCAAGCTGGCGGGTTTGCGCCGCGCCGCCGCCGGGCTGCCCATTGCGTTTGTCGGGCTGCGCGATATGCCCATCCCCGCGCCCGAGGTGGACGAAAGCGGGCGCTCCCCGCTGGATAACGCCCGCATCAAGGCTCTCGCCTATGCCCATCTATTTGCCATGCCGGTGTGCTCCTGCGACACCGGCCTCTTTTTATCCGGATTGCCTGACGCCGCCCAGCCCGGCGTGCATGCCCGCCGCCCCGGCGACACGCCGCTCGACGACGAGGGCATGATCGCGCACTACGCAGCGCTGGCGCACCAAATGGGCGGGCGCGTCACCGCGCGGTATCAAAACGCGATTTGCCTGGTGGTCAGCGACCGGCGCTACGAGCATGCCGGTGCGGACATCGCGGGCACGGCGTTCTGGCTGTGCGACGCGCCGCATGCCCGACGCGTGCCCGGCTACCCGCTGGATGCCCTGTCGCTGCGGATCCCCGACGGCATGTACTATCTCGATCTGCCCGAGGGCAGCGGTGACATGCTGGCGGTAGACGCGGGGTTTCGCGCGTTCTTCGAGCGGGTGTTGGAGGCGGAGGGGCTTATCCCTTCATTCGCTGCACAATCAGCGCCACCGCGAATCCCACCATCCCGCAGACCATGATGCCCAGACCGGCCGCATACGCGCTGGTGACCACGCCGTAGCGGCCAAGCAGCGAAAAAGTCGCGGCGGCCAGAATGCACGCGGCATACCCCACATATCCGCCAATCAGCCGCTGCATCTGCGCGCGCTCATCGTTTCTGGCGCGCGCTTTCTTTTGCGCCTCGGGATTGCGCGACACGATTAGGCGGCGGGCGAGCAGCCCTCCGCACGCCGTCAGCATGCCGCAAGCCATGCCCAGCGCATAGCTGGACGCATGTCCGTCGCCCGACGGCGCGAGCAGCGCCACCGCCAGCACCAACAGCGCAATGGGAATCAATATCAACTCCGGCCAAATTCTCTTGTTACACATGCTCCACATCCTCCTCAAAGATGAATACCGATTCGATGGGCAGCGAAAACACGCGCGCGATCTTGCGCGCCAGCAGAATCGAGGGATTGTAGCGCCCGCTCTCCAGCGAGATCACGGTCTGGCGCGATACCTCCACGCGGTCGGCCAAATCCTGCTGCGTCATGGACGCGGCTTTGCGCAGTTGCTCGATGCGGTTGTTCAATGCTTCGCCTCCCTTTTTCGATTGTAAAGCTAGCTTTACATACAGAATAGCACGCCCGATCTGCAATGTCAAGCGTGCTTTACAATTTGCCCGGTCTATTTTTTTAGGCTCTCCGCATATGGCGGCCTCAGCACGCCCTTTTCCGTGATGATGCCCGCGATCAGCGCGTGGTCGGTTACGTCGAACGCGGGATTGAGCACGCCGACGCCCTCTGGCGCCATGCGCCGCCGGTACCACAGCTCGGTCACCTCCGCTGGGTCGCGCTGCTCGATGACGATGTCCTTGCCGGTCGTGCAGGCGAAATCCAGAGTGCTGGACGGCGCGCACACATAGAACGGCACGCCGTAGTGCTTGGCCAGCACCGCCACCGACGAGGTGCCGATCTTGTTGGCAGCATCGCCGTTCGCGGCGATGCGATCCGCGCCCACCAGCACCGCTTGGATCAGCCCCTGCTGCATCGCGTAGCCCGCCATGTTGTCGCACAGCAGCGTGGTGTCCACGCCGTTTTCCATCAGCTCCAGCGCGGTCAGCCGCGCGCCTTGCAGCAGCGGTCGCGTCTCGTCGCAATACACCTTCAGCCCATAGCCCCGCTCCTGCGCCGCGTAAATCGGTGCAAGCGCCGTGCCCAATCGCGAGGTGGCCAGCGCCCCGGCGTTGCAGTGGGTCAGCACGCCCATGCCGGGCGACAGCACCATCACGCCATGCTCCCCGATCGCGCGGCACATCGCCTCGTCCTCGTCGCGCACCGCGATGCACTCGGCCAGCAGCGCCGCACGCACCGCGCCGATGCCCTCCTCCCGATGCCTGCGCGCGCAGGCTTTCATGCGGTCGATCGCCCAGAACAGATTGACTGCCGTGGGGCGCGAAGCAGCCAGCGCATCGCACACCGCGTCGAAATTCGGCCAGAAGTCCGCGTCGTCGGGGAGATGCAGCGCCGCGAGATACACGCCCATCGCCGCCGCCACGCCGATGGCCGGTGCGCCGCGCACGCGCAGCAGCTTGATGGCTTCGATGATCTGCGGCTGCGTGTCCAGCGCCAGCATCTGGATCTCACCGGGCAGCAGCGTCTGGTCGAGCAGCAGCAGCGCATCGCGCGCCGGATTCAAATCCACCACATACTTGGGCAAACGGCTGGGCATGATGGTTTCCTCCCTTGTTTCGACTGCGTCTATCATACCCGATCGCCCCGGAGATCGCAACCTGTGGGCTCCGAGAAATTGTAATCCACAGCCCCTTGTGGTATAATACATCGGATAGAATTGAGGAGGTGCGCCGCATGCCCCATACTTGCATCGTCGTAGATGGCAACAGCCTGATGCACCGCGCCTACCACGCGCTGCCGCCGATGACCACCACCGCAGGGGTCCCCACGCAGGCGGTTTACGGGTTCCTGAGCATGCTGCTCAAGGTGCTGGCCGACGTGCGCCCCACGTATTGCGCCATCGCATTTGATATGCACGGCCCGACCTTTCGCCACGCTGATTTCGAGGCATACAAGGCCGGGCGCAAGGCCACCGACGACGATCTGCGCACGCAGTTCCCGCTGGTGCGCAAGCTGTTGACCGCCATGGGCGTTTGCCAGCTGGAGTGCCCCTCCTTCGAGGCCGACGACATCCTGGGCACGCTGGCTGCGCGCGGCGAGCGCGATGGCATCGCCATGCTGCTGGTCACCGGAGACCGCGATGCGTTGCAACTGGTCACCGACAAGACGCACCTGCTCTACACCAAGCACGGCATCAGCGACACCATCGAGTTTGATCCGGCCACCGTGCTGTCCACCTACCAGGTGACGCCCGCCCAAGTGCCCGACCTGAAGGGCCTGATGGGCGACGCTTCCGATAACATCCCTGGCGTGCCCGGCGTGGGCGAGAAGACCGCCGTCAAGCTGCTCACCCAGTATGGCAGCCTGGAGGCCGCGCTTTCCGCCGCCGACACCGAGCTGACCGGCAAGCTGCGCGAGCGCATGCTGGCGCACCGTGACCTGGCGCTGCTGTCCAAAAAGCTGGCCACCATCACGCGCGAAGTGCCGCTGGACTTCGCCTGGGATCAGGCCAGGCTGCACGGCCTGGCGGGCGGCCTGGATATGCTCAAGGAGCTGGAGATCGGCTCGCTGACCAAGCGGCTGCTGGCGATATCCGGCGGACCGGAACAGGCAGCGCCCGCGCCGATTGCGCCCGCCGCCACCATCGCCTGGCGCGACGAGCAGCCGCTGCACACGCCCGAAGAAATCACCGCCGCATTGCCGCATCTGTCTGGCCGCGTTGCGCTGCACCAGGACGCGCAGCGCATCACCCTGGCCGATGCACACGGCGCGCGCTACAGCATCCCGGTCGCCATCGACCTGCTGAGCACCGGCCTGAACCCCGAGCAAGCGATGCAGGCGCTGTCGCCGCTGCTAACCGGCGGTATCCCGCTGGTCGTGCATGGCGGCAAGCGGCTGCTGACTGACCTTGCCGCCTGGGGCATGGCATGCACCGCCATCGCCGACGACACGCTGCTGGCCGCCTACCTGCTCAATCCGCTGGCCAAGCAAACCGCGCTCGCCGACCTGCTGCCCGCAAACACCGCGCCAGACGCCGCCGCGCTGCTTTCGCTGGTCACCGCGCAGCGCACGCAGTTGGCCGAGCAGGACATGCTGGCGCTCTATGAAACCATCGAGTTGCCGCTCATGCGCGTGCTGTTCGATATGGAGCGCGTCGGGTTCATGGTCGATCGGCAGGAACTGCTCCATCTGGGCGCAACCTTCACCGAATCCATCGAGCGCATCCGCGCGCAGATCTTTGCCTTGCTCGGCGTGCCGGAATTCAACCTGAACAGTCCCAAGCAGCTCGGCGACGTGCTGTTCGAGCAGCTCAAGCTGCCCGCAGGCAAAAAAACCAAGAGTGGTTGGTCTACCGACGCGGACACGCTGGAGGGGCTGGCCGACACGCACCCGGCGATCCCGCTGCTGCTGGAGTACCGCCACCTGGCGAAGCTGAATGGCACCTACATCGAGGGGCTGACCAAGCTGATTGGCCGCGACGGGCGCATCCACACCTGGTTTGACCAGACCGGTACCGCCACAGGCCGTATTTCCTCCAGCGAGCCCAACCTGCAAAATATTCCCGTGCGCACCCCGCTGGGCCGCGAAATCCGCCGCGCGTTTGTCGCGCGCGATGGCTGGGCGCTGGTCGATGCCGACTATTCGCAGATCGAACTGCGCCTGCTCGCGCATTTGTCCAAGGATCCGGGCATGACGGAAGCCTTCCTGCTCGGCCAGGATATCCACACCCGCACCGCCGCCGAGGTCTATGGTGTGCCCATGGATCAGGTGACGTCGGCCATGCGCTCGGCCTCGAAGGCGGTCAACTTCGGCATCGTCTACGGCATCAGCGACTTTGGCCTGGCGCGCAATATCGGTGTGTCGCGCGCGGAGGCCGCTGACTTTATCAAGCGCTACTTCGCGCGCTACCCGGGCGTGCGCCGCTATATGGACGACGCGGTGGCGCAGGGCAAGACGCAGGGGTACTCGGTGACGCTGCTGGGCCGCCGTCGCCCGCTGCCCGAGCTCTCCTCCGCCAACTACAACACCCGCTCGTTTGGCGAACGCGCCGCGATGAATACCCCGGTACAGGGCACCGCCGCCGATGTGATCAAGCTGGCAATGGTGCGCGTTGCCGACGCCTTGTGCGAGAAATCGCTCCGCGCACAGCTGATCCTACAAGTGCACGACGAGCTGATCATCGAGTGTCCACCGGAGGAGGCCGAGGCCGTGTCCGCGCTGCTCACTGATTGCATGGAGCATGCGCTGGCGCTATCTGTGCCGCTGACCGCCGATGTGCACACCGGCCGCAGTTGGTACGATACAAAGTAAAATCTTCCATTTTGCAACATATCGGTGTGCGCATCCGTCTAGATCATATGCGCACTTGTGTCCAGGAGGCGTCTATGCACATCATCGGATTGACCGGCGGCATCGCCAGCGGCAAGAGCCACGTGGCTGATGTGTTGCGCGGCCTGGGCGCGCATGTCGCCGATGCGGATGCCATCTCCCGTGCGCTGACCGCGCCGGGCGGCCTGGCGTTGCCCCTGATCCGCGCGCGATTTGGCGACGCGGTGTTCCAGGGCGATGTGCTCAATCGCCGTGCGCTGGGCACCCTGGTATTCACCGATGCCGACGCGCGCACCGCGCTGGAAGGCATCTTGCACCCGATGATCTTCGCCGAGCTGTCGGCGCAACTGGGCGCGTGGGCTGCTGAGGGCGTGGCCATCGCGGTAGTCGAGATGCCGTTGCTCTACGAAACCGGCTACGACGCGCAGGTCAACGCGGTCTGGGTGACCGCTGTTTCCCCCGATGCGCAGCGCGCCCGCCTGATGGCGCGCGACCACCTCACCAGTGCTGAGGCCAATGCGCGCATCGCCAGTCAATGGCCGCCCGTCGACAAAGCCGCGCGCGCCGACCTGGTGATCGACACCTCCGGCTCGCTGGAAGCGACCGAAGCGATTGTTACCCAGGCTTGGCAAGCGCTGATACGAAAGGTAGGTACACCGCATGGATCAACCGCCGGAGCTGCGCCGCACCCCTAAGCCGCAGCGACAATATCGCAGCAAGCGCCGTGCAACGCCGATTGCGGGCCTGCCTATGGAAGAGACTAAAACCACCTCGCGCATCTATCGCAGCCGACAGCGGCCCTGGCTTCAAAAGACCAAGTACGCGCTGCTGGCCGTGCTGGTGGTGGCGCTAGCCTTTGGTGGCTGGCGGCTGGTCTCTTGGTATGCCGCCAACGAAGCCGAGCGCCGCGCGCAGGAAGCCGAGGCCGCCGAGCGGGCGCGCCATCCGCTGTACTATCGCGACATCATCGAGCGCACCGCCGATCGCTTCTCCATCGAACCCTCGCTGATCGCCGCGGTCATCCTGGCCGAGTCCAGCTTTGACGCCACTGCCGAGTCGCGCGTGGATGCGCGCGGACTGATGCAACTGATGCCCGATACCGCCGAGTGGATCGCGGGCAAGGTGGATGAGCCGGACTACTCCTTCGACAAGCTCTACACCCCCGATACCAACATCCTGTTCGGCGGGTGGTATCTGGGCTATCTGTGCAACCGCTTTGACGGCGACACCATGCTGGCCATCTGCGCGTATCACGCCGGGCAGGGCAATGTGGATGCCTGGCTAAAAAACCCGAAATACAGCGCCGACGGCGTCACGCTGCTGAAAATCCCCACCGAGGACACCCAGCGCTACTATTCGCGCGTATCCTCGGCGCAGGCGGTCTACAATAAGTACTACTTCTCGCCGCCCACAGATCCCATTCCCTCGTAAAACCGTCCAAGGAGGATCCCACATGCAACGCACTCGTTTCTCGCGCCGCGTGCTCGCGCTAATCTGCACGCTGCTCTTCCTGCTGCCCGCGCTGCCAGCATCCGCCGGTCACGGCCTGGACGCGCTGACTGTCGGCATTGTGGCTGCGGACGACATGGTGCTCTCACCGCTGACCATCCGCGAGCGCGATCCGCTGAATATCCTGGCGCTGGTGTATGAGGGGCTGGTGACGCTCGATGACGACGAGATTCCGCAGCCCTGCCTGGCCGCCAGCTGGGACGCGCCCCAAGGCAGCAGCAATCGCTGGATCTTTCATTTGCGTCCCGATGTTACCTTCCACAACGGCAAGCCGCTGACCGCACAGGATGTCGTCGCGACGCTGGATTATATCTTCATGCTCGGCGGCTATGACGAGGAGCACAAGACCGAGGTGCCAGCCGAGGAGCGCGGTGTCTGGGGCAACCTGGTCGCCTATCTAAAGTCCTGGCGCGCGCTGGACAACCAAACTGTCGAAATCACCGCCAAGCGCAATTACTACGGTGTGCTCAACGCCATGACCTTCCCCATTCTGCCCGCCGAGGCAGTCTCGCAGGCGTCCCCGCCAGGCACCGGCCCTTACCGCATCGAGACCTACGAGCCGGGAGACCGCATCTGGCTAACCTCCAATCCAACCTGGTGGCAAGCACCGCCGACGGTCTACAACATCGTCGCGAACATCTACGAGAACACCGACCGCGCGTTGGATGCGTTTGACGCGATGCAGGTAGACGCGACCATGACGCGCTCCCTGTCGGCCACGCGCTATGCCAACTCCATGCGCTCGTTCCTGCTAAGCTACCGCACGCGTCAGCTGGAAACGCTGCTCATGCAGCATGTCAACCTGTTGGCCGACGAGAATATCCGACGCGCCATCATCGCCGCCATTGACCGCGACCGACTGATCAAGCTGGTGTATCAGGACATGGCGACGCCCGCGCAAACGCCGATCGCGCCGGGCACCTGGCTGTACGACAGCTCCGCAACGTCCGACCCATACGATCCTGCCGCCGCACGCGCCATGCTGGACGCTGCGGGCTGGATGATGAACGCCGAAGGCAAGCGCACCAAGACCATCGACGGCACGCCGACCGAGCTGAAACTGCGCCTGATGTCCTATGAGGAGCCAGGCAATAGCGTGCGCCGCAACGCGGCCGCCGCCATCACCGAGATGCTCAACGAAGTAGGCATCAGCATCACCTCCGCGCCCATGTCGTATGACGACGCCAAACTGCGCCTGGAGAAAGGCAACTTCGACCTCGCGCTGGCCGCCATCAATCTGGATGTCGTGCCCGACCCCGGCTTTCTGTTGATGGCGGGCTACGCCAACAACTACTGCCGCTACAAGAGCGATATCATGAAAAAGCTGATCGAAAGCCTGCGCACGCAGACCGACTCGATGGCCTATCAGGAAAAAATGCGCGAAGTCCAGCATCAATTCGTGATGGACGCGCCGTTCATGTGCCTGTATTTCCGCAATGGCGCGATGCTGTCTCGCCAAACCTTCACCGACGCGCGCGACATCCGCGAGCTGGAATTGCTGCGCGGCATCGAGTCTTGGTGACGCGCGCAAAACTTTCCTGCGTTTTGCCCCGCATAGCCGTCCGGCTGGCGGACATACTACCGATGGGACGCGCGACAGGCAGATGTCGCACCTGCAAGATTCCTTCCTAGCCAGGCACTTTTGTCAAAAAAGTTGTTGCTACATTTTTGTAGCCATCGCCTGCTGATCGGCGTCTTCAGGACCGCTTGCATTCGATTGTTCACCATTTTATGGTTCATCGATTGCCGCATTCGTCCCGGAGGGTGGCGTCATGCCACCCTTCCTTTTGCATATATCAGATCATACGAATGCAGATGGAGGCTCCATGCCACAGCCCAGTTTCTTTGCGCTTGTCTACGCATTGGTCACCGACATCCCGTCAGGATACGTGATGAGCTACGGGCAGATCGCAATGCTGCTCGGCCGCCCGCGCGCTGCCAAGGTGGTGGGCAGCGCGATGCGCCTATCGCCAGATCACCTGGGGCTGCCCTGCCATCGCGTGGTCAATCGCCTGGGCGAGATGGCACCCAGCGATGTGTTCGGCGCGCAGGCGCTGCAAAAGCAGCTTCTGATCAGCGAAGGTGTGCCTTTTTTGCCGAGCGGGCGCATCGACATGCCCGCTGCCACGTATCATCCCACAGCGGCATACCTACAATCGCTGCTCGAACCTACAGAGGGAGGCTTACCATGAAACGCATCAAAACCCTGTTGCTTACCGCGCTACAATTGCTGGGTGTGGTCGGCTTGTACTTCCTGCTGCAACTGCTGCTGACCACGGTATACACCAATCATGCGCCCACGATGCCCTATCCCGTGGCGCTGCTGAACACGCAGGCCACCGCGCTGATTTGCACGCTGCTGACCGCGCTGGTGTTTGTCCGCTGGCGCGAGCATAAGCCGCTGTCTGTGCTCCGGGCAGGTTTCAAGCCCGGCTGGCTTAGGCATTGGGGCGCAGGCGCCGGCATCGGCATCGCGTCGGTCACACTGGTGTGGGGCATCATCGCGCTGCTGGGCGGCTATGCATTCAGCATGGAGCCCAACCCAGCGAACATTGCGCCCTGGATTCCGGTGTCGCTGCTGACCATGATGCTGGTCGGCTACAGCGAGGAGTTGCTCTGCCGCGGCATCATGGCCTATGTGGGGCGTCGGGCGGGTCGCGCCACTGTGGCGTTCATGGTCGGCATCCTGTTCTCGCTGATGCATGGGTTCAACCCCAACGTGAGCGTCATCGGGCTGACCAATACGCTGCTGGTCGCGCTGGCGCTGTCCGTGATGACCTGGCTGTCCCGCGACTTGTGGCTGGCGATCGGCTTTCACACTGCGTGGAATTTCTGGATGTGCAGCGCGCTGGGTGTTCCGGTCAGCGGCCTGGGCGTCGCGTCGCTATGGCACAGCAGCGCGGTGGGCGACGACATTCTGACCGGCGGCGCGTATGGCCTGGAGGGCAGTCTGGTGTGCACGATCGTCTTTTTGCTCGGGCTGGCGCTGCTCTACCGGCTGCTGCACCAGCGGCGGATTTCGCTTTCCAGCACGAATTGGATCGCATAAGAAGGTTTTCTGCATCACAAAAAGACTCCTCGCTTTGCTCAAGTGAAGCGAGGAATCTTTTTATCTTTTTGTCATTGAACCTTTGCCTATTACTCTAGCCGCTTGAAATACGCCAGGAAGTTCTCCCCCGCGATGCCCCGCACGGTTGCCTCATCGTACCCCTTATCGCGTAGCGCCGCAACGATGCCGCCAAACGCGCTCGGGTCGGGCGCGTCGATGGGCGCGACCTCGATGCCGTCGTAGTCGGAACCAAAGCCGACGTGCGCCGCGCCGCCCAGCGACACCACATGGTCGATGTGCCGCACGATGTCCGCGATGCTTGCGGTATCGCCGGTCAGGAACTGCGGATAGAAATTGATGCCCATCCAGCCGCCGCGGTCGATCAGCGCGCGGATCTGGTCGTCGGTCAGGTTGCGAAAGTGCGGGTGCAGCGCCGCGCAGCACGAGTGCGACGCCATCGGCGGCTGGCTGTGCCGCTCGATCAAGTCCCAGAAACCGCGCGCATTGAGGTGCGAAGTGTCGGCAGCCATCTTCAGTCGCGCCATTTCGCCCAGCACCTCCCAGCCAAAGGGCTTGATGCCCTGATCTGTGGCGTGCTTGGCCGGACTGCCCAGGTCATTTTCGTGGTTCCAGGTCAGACCGACCATGCGCACGCCGCGCTCGCGGAACATGCGCACGCGCGCCAAGTCCCCGGCAAAGATCTCGCCCGCCTCGATGGACAGCATCACCGATGGTTGCCCCTCGACGGCATCGAACGGACTGTCCACCGCGCGCCAGCCCTGCGCACCGGTCAGCTCGTCCCACACGGTCAGCATCGCGTCCCCCTCGGCCACTGAATCGCTCTTCTCGCCATAGGGGCCGTTGAACAGCGCGCACACCTGCAAAGACACCCCGCCGCGTGTCAGCGTGTCCAGCGTCACGCAGGGCGTTTGCTCCGGGGTCAGCGCGCGCATGTACAGGGTATCGCAATGCGTATCGACAATCAGCATGGTTCTTTCTCCTAACTATTTTTTCCGCGCGTAATGCCCAGCAGGGTCAGCGCGTAGGATTGATCGATCCAGTCCAGCACGTCGGGAAAGTCGCTCTCATCCTGAACGACCACAAAGTGCCCGACGCGATGCGCCGAGATTTGCAGCGTGTACTTCGGTCGCCGCTCGGGGTACAGCCGGTCGGCGATGAATTCCACCTCCAGGTGCTGGATCGCGGGTTTGATCGACGCAAAGGTCGATAGGTGCTTCCACATGACGCACGAGGAGCACACATATTCCTCGAACGCGCCCTGCCGTGCCTCTACCGCCGCCTTCAGCGCCTCATAGAGCGGCAGCCACTGTGCTTTTTCGCCCGCAAACAGCGCCTGTATCGGATACACGGCGGCACAGGAATGGCTCTGGCGGTTTCGCGCGAATGTGCGCCCGCATTTCTCGCAAGTCCAGCCCATGCACCGGCCTCCGATTCACTCAATTTGCGTAGACGCTGCGCACCTCGACTGACGGCAGCCGTGCGCGCAGCTGCTCGGCAAAGCTGCCGCCTGCCTTGCCCTGCGCCATGCCGACCACGATACAGTCGGCTTCCTGCGCCACCGCGTATTGCACCAGCGCGTCCAGCGCGTCGTCGGCGCGCAGCACGGTCATGTCAGCGCCGTTCTCGTCGGCGGTGCGGAACAAATACTCCAGCGCCTCGCCCTCCTGCGGGTTTCCCAGCACGGTGCGGTGTCCTGCGACGTGCACCACGCTGACCGATCCATCGAGCTCCTTGGCGATTTGCGCGCCTTCCTGGATGAGCCGCTCACAGGTCATTTGCCCGGTCACGCAAACCAATACCCTCAGCCCAGCCATCGCGATCCTCCTCTATGTCAACGCGAATCCGCGTCCGCTCGTTCCCATCCTGTCAGGTAGTTGCCGCACGCAGTGACGACCACGCGATCGCCTGGTGACAGCATCGGTTGCGGCAGGCCGCTGTCCACGTAGAACATACGCTCGCCGGTTACGTCCATCTTGTCATCTGTATTGATGCGCAGCGTCGAGAAGGTCATGCCGTCCTGATAGCTGTCGCGATCGGCCAGCGCAACCACCACGCCGGTTTCGGCGCGCTCGGTCGCATGTTCAATCGCCGCCAGAAACTTACGGTACGCCAGCGCGGGCGATAGCTTCATGCCCCACAGGAAGATCAGCGCCGCACCCCAGAGCAGCGTCAAGCCGATGGACAGCCACCGCACATGCGCCAAGCGGCTGTAGACCAGCCCCGCCAGCACGCACAGCGTCGCTGCGCCCAGGCCGATGGCCATGCGCCTCACGTACGCGCCGATGCTCGCTCGTTCCTTCCCGGTGTAGTACGTCACTGCCATCCCCTCCTGCTCCTATTATATCGATCCCGCATGCAATAAGAAAGCCTTCTGACGATAGTTCATAATTTGTTTGCAATCTTTGAGGCAGGGTTGAATCGAATCTGCGCTTTTTCTAGCACAATCTCGCCGGATTTCCCCTGCACGCGGCCGTCGGCCAGCAGCTTCTCAGCGATGGCGCGCGTCAGCGTCGGCCCGCCCTCGCGGGTCAGCGCGTTCTTCCATAGCGTGAAGGCGCAGCCCTGCTTCCAGCGCGAGCAACCGAATGCCTTGCTGTTTTCGGTCACTTGCCCTTCCCCGCATAGCGGGCAGCGCGCAGACAGCGGCGCGATCGCGGCCTTTCGCCTGGCGCCTTTTCCGCGCCGCTGCTCGGTGGCGAAGGCGACGTCGGGCGCCTCGCTGGCGGCATAGCGCACCAGGTGGGCAGACAGCCGCCGGATACCCTCCAGAAAACGCTCCGGCTGCGCACTCCCCGCCGCGATATCGGCCAGCCCTTTTTCCCAGCGACCGGTGGTTTCCGGTGAAGTGATGTCGCTCGGTGCGACGGTGATGAGCTGCTCGCCCTTGTCGGTGGCGACCAGCGCCTTGCCCTGCCGCTGCGCGTAGCCGACGGTGATCAGCCGCTCGATGATGGCGGCACGCGTCGCCGGTGTGCCCAGCCCGTGCGATTGCATCTGCTCGCGCAGTTGCTCGTCGGCCACCTCGCGTCCGGCGTGCTCCATCGCGTAGAGCAGCGACGCGTCGGTATAGGGCGCGGGCGGCTTGGTCTGCTCCTGCTGGGTTTTCGCGCTGAGCACAGTGCGCGCATCGCCCTTGCCCAGCGCGGGCAGCGGCTGCGCTTCGGCGTCGTCCTTCTTGCCCTTCAGGTCGGCATAGACCGCCTTCCAGCCCGCCTCGGTCACCGCGCGGCCGGTGCTGCCGAAGCGATCCTGTCCCACCTCGGTGACCACGCGCAGCGCGTCGTAGACATGCGCGGGGTAGAACTGCGCGATGAGCCGCCGCGCGATCATGTCGTAGAGCTTGCGCGCATCGAGCGGCAGCTTGTCCAGCGCGGCGGTCTTGGGCGTAGGCAAAATCGCGTGGTGGTCGCTTACCTTCGCGTCGTTGAACACGCGCGGGAACACCGGCGGCATGTCCAGCGCGGCTTTCGCCCAGCCATCGTACGGTGCGCATAGCTTGTCCAGTGTCTGCTTGGCGCGGCCGATCATGTCGCGCGGCAGGTAGCGGCTGTCGGTGCGCGGATAAGTGATCAGCTTGTGCTGCTCGTATAGGCTCTGCGCCAGCGAAAGCGTTCTCTGCGCAGTAAAGCCGTAGAGCTGGTTGGCCTCGCGCTGTAACGTCGTCAGGTCGAACAGTTGCGGTGGCAGCTCGCGTTTGGCTTCGCGGGTCGCCTCTGCCACACGCGCCGCTTGCCCCGCTACGCGCGCTGCGATTGCGTCGGCCTGCGTTTGGCTCGCGATGCGCTTCTCGTTCTCTTGTTTTGCGGGGTCAAACCAAGTCCCCTTGTAATCGCCAAAGTCGGCCTGCACCAGCCAGTAATCCTGCGGCACAAAGGCGGCGATCTCCTGGCGACGACGCACCAGCATTTGCAGCGTCGGCGTCTGCACGCGGCCCACCGACAGCAGCGCGCCGTAGCGCAGCGTGAACGCGCGGCTGGCGTTCATGCCGACCAGCCAATCGGCCTCGGCGCGGCAGCGTGCGCTGTCATACAGCGCGTCGTATGCGCTGGCCGGTTTCATCGCGGAAAATCCCTCGCGAATCGCCTCGTCGGTCATGCTGGAGATCCACAGGCGGCGCACCGGCTTTTTGCAGCCCGCCATCTGGTAGATATAGCGGAAGATCAATTCGCCCTCGCGCCCCGCATCGGTGGCGCAGACGATGTCGGCGATGTCTTTGCTGGCCATCAGCTTCTTAATCACCGCGAACTGGCTGCGGGTCTTGGGCAGCACTTTCAGCTTCATTTGTTCCGGCAAAATGGGCAGATCCTCCGCCCGCCACTTCTTGTAGCGCACGTCCAACTCCTCGGGCTCCATCAGCGTCACCAGATGCCCCACCGCCCAGGTCACGCACCATGTTTCGCCGGTGATGCAGCCCTCTCCTCGCCCCTTCGCGCCCAGCACGCGCGCGATGTCGCGCGCCACCGACGGCTTCTCGGCGACCACCAGCGTGCACGGCATGCGCATCCCTCCCCGAAAAAATCAGACCGCCGAATTTCGACGGTCTGTCGGCCTTGCGTCCGGAAGTAATTTTATTGTGGATAAGTAGCATTCGCAATCGAGAAGAATCGCGTGATCTCGCCGCGCCAACCCAGCGGCACGGTGCCCAGCGGGCCGTTTCTCTGCTTGGCGATGATCACCTCGGCCATGTCCTTGTTCTCTGGCGTGGGCTCGTAGTATTCCTCGCGGTGCAGGAACATGACGACATCGGCGTCCTGCTCGATGGAGCCGGAATCGCGCAGATCGGACAGCATGGGCTTGCGCCCCGCCGCGCCGCGCTGCGTATTGGCGCGCGACAGCTGCGCACAGGCCATCAGTGGGACATTGAGCTCCTTGGCGATGCCCTTTAATGCGCGCGAGATCGCCGCCACCTCGACCTGGCGGTTCTCGCTGCGGCCATCGCTGCCCATCAGCTGCAAATAGTCCACCATGATAAAATCCAGCCCATGCTCCATCATCATACGTCGGCAACGCGAGCGAAGCTGCGTCGGCGTCAAGCCGCTGGTGTCGTCCAGGTAGATGTCCGACTGCGAGATCGGCACCATGGCCTGCGCCAGCTTCACCCACTCTTCGTCCTTCAGCGAGCCCTGGCGCACAGACTGCATGCTGACCTGCGCCTCGGAGCACAGCATGCGCATCATGATCTGCTCGCGCGGCATTTCCAGCGAGAACACCGCCACTTTCTTCTTGGCGACGATGCCCGCGTATTGCACAATATTCATCGCGATCGAGGTCTTGCCCATCGACGGGCGCGCGCCCATCAGGATCAGCTCGCCGCCGTGCATGCCGGACAGCAGGCGATCCAGGTCACCAAAGCCGGTGGGCACACCGTCGATCGCGCCCTTGAGTTCAAACAGCCGCTGCATGCGCTCAAATGTGCTGCCGATCAGATCCGACGCGCGCACCAGCGTATTGCCCTCGCCGCGGCGCATCGTGATGTCGAAGATCGCTTTCTCGGCCTCGTTTAAGATGCCGGGCAGCGGCTTGTCCTGCGCGAAGCAATCGCGCGAGATATCGCCGGACGCCTCCAGCAGCTTGCGCAGCGTCGATTTTTCCTCGACGATGGTCACGTACGCGCCGATATTGGCGGTGGTGGGCACAAACTGCGAGATCTCGATGATGTACGTCGCGCCGCCGACGCCGTCCAGCGTACCCCGGCGTGATAGCTCTGCGTCCACGGTGACCAGGTCAATGGGCTGCGACGCGGCGGACAGCGCCACCATCGCGGAATACATCTCCTTGTGCGCGGGATGATAAAAGTCCTCGTCGCGCAGGCGCTCAAACGCGTGGCGTGCCGCGGCGTCGGACTGCATCATCGCGCCCAGCACCGACCGCTCCGCCTCCAGGCTATGGGGCGGCACGCGCTGGATATCGGCCTGCATGGACTTCACCTCCCTTGGCGCAATGCGCCGCTTACTTCTCTGCCTCGGCCTTGACGATCATTTTTGCGGTCACGTTGGCATAGAGCCACACGCTGATCTCGGTCTCGCCGACCTCGCGGATTGCGTCGGCCAGGTCGATCTTGCGCTTGTCCACGGTCACGCCGTGCTGGGCGGCCAGCGCGTCGGCCACTTCCTGCGCGGTGATCGAACCATACAGGCGGCCCTTCTCTCCGGCGCGGGCGGTCATGCGGATCACCTTGCCCTTGAGCTTGTTGGCCAGATCCACCGCTTCCTGGCGGCGCACCTGCTCATGGTGCTCCTCGGCGGCGCGCGCGCGCTGCACCGCGTTCAGCGATGCGGAGGTCGCCTCCATCGCCAGTTTCTTGGGAAACAGGAAATTGCGCGCGTAGCCGTCCGACACCTCGATGATTTGGTCCTTCTTGCCGGTGCCCTTGATGTCCTGTAGCAAAATCACCTTCATAGCGAATCCTCCTCATCTTGCGTGTCCTTGGGTGGCGTGCGCAACCCACGGAAATCAAATAGCTGATCGGCAAACCCGATAAACAACAGCGCCTGCATCACGTAAAGCGCGATGACCGCCACCATGCGCCAGCCCTTGCGCGTGCCGCGCTTTTTCATAAACCAGCTGACAATCGCGACGCCTTGCAGCACCAGCACCAGATCAATGCCGGCAAATAGCACATAGAGCGCCTGGCGCACCGCCGCCGCATCGCTGAGCAACGCAATCAGCCCCACGACCAGCAATGCGCTGATCACCGGCATGAACACCCGAACGGGCAGATACCACTTTTCCAGCGGCACAAGCGGCGCGGTGTCCAGGTCGTTCGCGTGCTTTATCACGTAGCGGCGCGGCAGGTAGACGCACATCAGCCCGCCCAGCATGGAGCCGCTGAGGATCTGCATGGGCATCTGGATGCGCTGCATGGACTCGACCTGCGTCAGCAGTTGCTTGATCAGCTCCTCGCGGATCGCCGGGGTCATCGCGAAACTCTCCCCGACCGCCAGCGGACCGGTCAGCGCCTCGGGCACGGTCAGCATGCCGTTGCCATACAGCGCCGCCAACAGCGCATCGCCCTGCGGCATGCCATGCAGCAGCGCCTCCAATGTGTCACGCAGCGTGCCCACCAGATCGCCGCCCGCCAGGTAGGTGGCCAGCGCCGCGCACAGCATCGCTCCTGTTAGCAGCATGCACGCGCAGACCAACGCACTGTGCCAGAAGGGCAGCTTGCGGTCGTAGCTGTAGATGCTATAGCACAGCGCGGGCAACAGCAGCACGACGATCGCGCCCGCCGCCAGGCCGCCGCCCAAGCTCATCGCGGTGGCCGCAGCCAACAGCACGCACGCCAGCGCGGTTACGCGTCCGGCGCGCAGCGCGCCGTAGCACAGCAAAGCGGGCATGACCAGCGCCGCCAGCGGCAGCGCCATCAGCCCCAAACCCAGGATGCACACCAATACCCACAACAGCAGCATCACAACCGATGCGATGGGCTTGATGCCTTTCAGATCCAAATACTCCATGGTCCTCCTCGCGGCACCCGCCAACAATC
Organism: Eubacteriales bacterium; assembly: GCA_031554855.1. Classification (GTDB taxonomy): domain Bacteria; phylum Bacillota; class Clostridia; order Christensenellales; family Aristaeellaceae; genus JAVBUY01. The sequence continues at coordinate 3,833 of JAVBUY010000106.1, read as the reverse complement.
CATCTTTCTATTGTAAGCGGTTCGTGGCCGCGCGTCAATCCATACTCCATTATAGTTGCCGCCACGCCAAGAAAAACAGCAGGGCGGACAGCACCAATGCCGCCGCGCCGATGCCCATCAGCAGCGCGCGCAGCTTGCTTTGCTCGCCCTTTTGCATGCACCCGGCCACCAGCATGCCGATCGACAGCACGGGCAAAGGCAGCAGCACCCACAAAATCCAATGCATTGTGCGCCTCCGATCAACGCTTGCCGATGACCGTCACGCCACCCATGTAGGGCACCAGCGCATCGGGCACGGTCACGCTGCCGTCCTCGTTCTGATAGTTTTCCAGGATCGCCGCGACGGTGCGTCCCACCGCCACGCCGGAGCCATTGAGCGTGTGCGCGAATTGCGGCTTGTCCTTCGCATTTTCGCGGTAGCGGATGGCTGCGCGGCGCGCCTGGAAATCCTCGCAGTTCGAGCAGCTGGAGATCTCCACATAGCGGCCATAGCTGGGCATCCACACCTCGATGTCATATGTCTTGGCGCTGGAGAAGCCCATGTCGCCGCTGCACAGCAGCACCACGCGGTGCGGCAGGCCCAGCGCCTTGAGCACGCCCTCGGCCGAGGCGGTCATGCTCTCCAGCTCGTCGTAGCTCTGCTCGGGCTTGGTCACCTTGACCAGCTCCACCTTGTTGAATTGATGCTGGCGGATCAGTCCGCGCGTGTCGCGCCCTGCCGAACCAGCCTCCGCTCGGAAGCACGCGCTGTATGCGCAATGGCGAATCGGCAGCTGCTCGCCGGGCAAAATCTCGTCGCGATACATGTTGGTCACCGGCACCTCGGCGGTGGGGATCAGATAATACTCCGTGCCGGTGATTTTGAACATGTCCTCTTCAAACTTGGGCAACTGGCCGGTGCCGGTCATGGTCGCGCGGTTGGCCATGTAGGGCGGCAGCACCTCCACATAGCCCGCCGCCGCGTGGGTATCCATAAAGAAGTTGATCACCGCGCGCTCTAACCGGGCCCCCAACCCACGATAGAACGTGAAGCGCGCGCCGGTCACTTTGGCGGCGGTCTCGAAATCCAGCACGCCCAAGTCGGTACCGATGTCCCAATGCGGCTTGGGTTCCCAGAGGAAGGTGCGCGGGTCGCCCCAGCGGCGCTGCTCCACGTTGCTCTTTTCATCTTCACCCAGCGGCACGGTAGCGCTGGGGATGTTGGGCACAGTCAGCAGAAAGCTCTCCATCTGCGCGTCGATACCCGCCACCTCGGCGTCCAGCGCCTCGATCGTATCGCCCAACGCGCGCATGTCCGCCATGATCGCGGAGGCATCCTCGCCATTTTTCTTCAATTGCGCAATGCGCTTGGATTCCTCATTGCGCTGGTTTTTGCAGCGCTCCACCTCGGTCAGGATCGCGCGGCGACGCTCGTCCAGCTGCAAAAAGCCCTGCACGTCCACGCTCTTGTTGTTGCGGTTTTTCAGCGCGGTGATCAGCTCCTCGGGGTTTTGGCGAATTCGACGGATGTCCAGCATGGGGGTTGCTCCTTTCATCTTGCGCCGCAAGCGGGCTGTCGGAATAAAAAAACGCCCCTGTCAGACGACAGGGACGGATCACTCCGCGGTACCACCCTGCTTGAGCGTTTGCTCCAGCTTTTTTTGCGCGCTATAGGGCGCAACCCTTCGGCTTTCGCCGACCGCTCCGGGGTGGAAACCCGCGCATCCCTGCACCGCCTCGCACCACCGGCGGCTCTCTGGGCAGGGATAGGACCGGGCCGTCCCATCATCGCGCGGCACGGAACATGCCGCTGCGCACATTATAAACGACCAGCCGGTCGAATGCAAGCGCGGACTGATAGTTTGCCATTCGCGCGCAGGAATCGCTGCGTTTTTCCCCGAACGAACGCGCTTTTAGGCAAATATGAAGTGTGAATTGAGGTCTATCCTGCGTTTTTTTACAAAAACCGCCACGAATCCACATTCTTTTGCCCTTGTCAGCACTGCATAAACAGGTTATGATACATATACGTTAGCGCGATCCATCGTTAAAGAGCGAGGCGAATCCTATGCATTTTTTCACCATTTTCGAACGGATCCATATCATGCGTCGGCTGCTGGAAACGCAATTCGCGGCGCAGCGCACCGAGGACGCACTCATCACCAGCCAGATGTTGGATATCCTGATTCACCACGTGACGCTGCTTCGGCAATGCCGCCTATTCGTGAAGCCGCTGCGCTGCACCGCGCTGCGCCAGCGTCAAAGCCGCATCGCCGCCTGACCGCACCGCTCACTCGAGCGGTTTTTTGTATAGCGTCCTTGCCTGTTGCGCATGCTGTATATGCGGTTTGACAAGCATTCCCTTTCCATAGTACAATGAGCAATCGGATTTTTGTACACACGGCGCGCTTTTCCGCGCTTGAAGGAGGCTCTTCCCATGGGCATCATCGCATCCAGAAACCTGCCGGAACAGCAGCGCACGCAAGGCGACATCACCTACTTTGATCGTGGCATCCGCGCGGGCGACGATGGCAGGCAATACCAGCGTTATGCGATCCAGACCCACTTCGTGCAGCGCCGCGAGTCACAGGTCGCGCTGGTCGAGCGCTATGTGCGCCCGCTGTATCAGCCCGGCGACGTCGTGGCTTTCGGCGCGAAGGTGATGGCCATGTGCGTGGACTCGGTGCGCGAGCGCAAGGACGTCAAGCCCGGTTTCTGGGCCAACTTTCTGTGGCGTTTTGCGGGCATCAATCACACCGGCGTAGGCATGCACGAGCCGCACAAGCTGCAACTGGTCATCGACATCTGCGGCCTTCCGCGCGTGCTGCTGGCCGCCGCCGTGTCGGCTGTGACGCGCCCGTTCGGCGTGCGCGGCCTGTTCTACAAGATCTGCGGCAAGGGTGTCGGTGGCATCGACGGTTTCTATTTCCGCTCATCGTTCGATCTGTACAAGGAACTGGCGCTCATCAACCCCGACAACCCCACTGAACTATGCAACCGGCTGACCGCCGAAACGCAAATTCCCGTGGTGCTGATGGACGCCAACGACATCGAGCAAAACCAGCTCGGCAAGTGCGACAGCTTCCCGCTGACCGACGCACAGATCCAGGACGCGCTGGCCGACAATCCCTTTGGGCAGGGCGACGAATTGACGCCGCTGATTCTGATTCGGCCTTTGGCGTAATATCATGTGAGCAGGCACACGCCTGCTCTTTTGACATGTGTTGCAAGTGAGGACTCCTATGCTCTCAAAAAAACGTTTCGGCGCGTTCATCCGCCGCCTCTACCCGCTGTGGGCCACACTGGGCATCCTGGTGTATCCCTTCTGCGAGGCGCGTTGGCTGCAAATCGACCAGCGCACCATTGCTTCGCCCGCGCTGCCGCCCGCGTTTTCCGGTCTGCGTGTCGCGTTCCTCAGCGACATTCACGCGGGGTGGTCATTCGGGCGCTCACAGGTTCAAAAGCTCATCGAGCGGGTTAACGCGCTGCATCCGGATATCATTCTGCTGGGCGGCGACTATGCGCACGACTCCGACGGCGCGATCGCTTTCTTTCGCGACTTGCCCGCCCTCTGCTCGCCGATGGGCGTTTACGCAGTGCCTGGCAACCACGATCGCGTGCTGCCGGAGTCCAACCTGCCGCTGCTGCTCAACGCGATGCGCGAGGCAGGCGTCACGCCGCTGTGTAACACTGTGCTGCCGCTGACGCACGATGGGCAGCGCATCCTGCTGGCCGGGGTGGACGACTACAAGGTTGGCCATCCGGATATTGCGGGCGTCGCGGCGCCTTCCGGAGAGTGGGATACGGCGCGCTGGGTGGGGGCCCTGAGCGGCATGAACGGGGGAGGGGGCGGG
>JAVBUY010000035.1:0-4163 GCA_031554855.1 Eubacteriales bacterium | reverse complement strand
ATTTGACACGCTGGCTGCATATAAGGCCGATGTCCGGGCAAAGCTGGAGGCGGACGCCGCCGAGCCTGCCGCTCAGCACTTCGAGAATGCCGCGGTCGAGGCGGCGGTGGCCAATGCCGAGGTGGAACTCCCCGAGCCGATGATCGAGCGGCAGATCGACGCGATGCTGCGCGACTTCGAGATGCGCCTGGCCTACCAGGGTCTGCGCATGGAGGACTTCCTAAAGTACACCGGCAGTACGCCCGAGCAGATGCGCGCGCAGTATCACGAGCAGGCCGAGCAGCGCGTCAAGACGCAGCTGGTGCTCGATGCGATTCGCAAGGCCGAGGGCATCGAGCCCACCGAGGCCGAGACCGACGCCGAGATCCAGAAGTATGCCGACCAGGGCGGCAAGTCGCTCGACGAGTTCAAAAAGACGCTCAAGCCCGACGACATCGCATACTTCCAGGATGCGGTGGCAGTCGATAAGGTTGTGTCGCTGATCAAGGACAGCGCGGAGGTCGATCTCTGCGATCATGACCACGACGCGCCCAAGAAACCGGCGAAGAAGGCCACCAAGGCCGACACCGAGACCGCCGAAGAGCCCGCGCCCAAGAAGCCCCGCGCCAAGAAGTAAGGAGGCGTTCTGATGAGTTTGATCCCCATGGTCGTAGAGCAAACCAATCGCGGTGAGCGCTCCTACGATATTTATTCCCGCTTGCTCAAGGACCGCATCGTGTTCGTCAGCGGCGAAGTCAACGACGACATGGCCAATCTGGTCGTGGCGCAACTGCTGTTCCTGGAGATGGAGAACCCGGACGCCGATATCTCCATGTATATCAATAGCCCCGGCGGGTCTGTGACCGCAGGCATGGCGATCTTTGACACCATGCGCTACATCAAGCCCCCGGTGCGCACCGTGTGCATCGGCATGGCCGCGTCGATGGGCGCATTCCTGCTTATGGCTGGCGAGAATGGCAAACGCCTGGCGCTGCCCAACAGCGAAGTGATGATCCACCAGCCGTCTGGCGGCGCGCGCGGCATGGCCACCGATGTGCAGATTCAGGTGGAATGGCTGCTCAAGACCAAGAAAAAGATGAACCAGCTGATGAGCGAGATGACCGGCAAGCCGCTGGAGCAGATTCAGCAGGACGTGGAGCGCGACTACTTTATGTCCGCCGACGAGGCGCTGGCCTATGGTATCATTGATGAGATCTATCGCCCCAGAGACAAGACGACCAAGTAATCAACGAGGTGTGAAATGCCCAAAGAAGACAACAACCGTCCGCCGCGCATGGCCAAGTGCTCCTTCTGCGACAAGCCGCAAGACCAGGTGCGCCGCATCATCGCGGGTCCAGGGGTCTATATTTGCGACGAGTGCGTGCTGCTCTGCCAAGAGATCATCGCCGATGATTTGGGCGCGCCGCACGACCTGGAGCAAGGCTCTGTGCCGCGTCCGACCGAGATCAAGGAGATCCTCGATCAGTATGTGATCGGCCAGGAGACCGCGAAGCGTTCGCTGTCGGTGGCGGTGTACAATCACTACAAGCGCATCTATGCGCCCAGCAAGAGAGACGACGTGGAGCTGCAAAAGTCCAACATCGTCATGCTCGGGCCGACCGGCTGCGGCAAGACTTTTCTGGCGCAGTCGCTGGCGAAGATCCTCAATGTGCCGTTCGCCATCGCCGATGCTACCAGCCTCACCGAGGCGGGCTATGTCGGCGAGGACGTCGAGAACATCCTGCTGCGCCTGATTCAAAATGCCGACTATGACATCCAGGCCGCCCAGCGCGGCATCATCTACATCGACGAGGTAGACAAGATCGCGCGCAAGAGCGAGAATCCGTCGATCACGCGCGATGTGTCCGGCGAGGGTGTGCAGCAAGCGCTGCTGAAAATCATCGAGGGCACGGTGGCCAGCGTTCCGCCGCAGGGCGGCCGCAAGCACCCACACCAGGAATTCATCCAGATCGACACGACCAACATCCTCTTCATCTGCGGCGGCGCGTTCGATGGCATCGATAAGATCATCGAGCAGCGCATCGGCAAGAAGGCAATGGGCTTTGGCGCGGATATCAAGGGCAAGGACGAAAAGCGTCTGGGCCAAGTGCTTGAACAGATCCGCCCCGAGGATCTGATGAAGTATGGCCTGATTCCGGAGTTTGTCGGCCGACTGCCGGTGGTGGTCACGCTGCACGACTTGGACGAGGATGCGCTGGTTCAGATCCTGACCGAGCCGCGAAACGCGCTGGTCAAGCAGTATAAGCGCCTGCTGGAGCTCGACGGCATGGAGCTGGAGTTTGAGCAGGACGCGCTGAAGGCCATCGCACACATGGCGATCGAGCGCAAGAGCGGCGCGCGCGGCCTGCGCGCGATCATCGAAGGCGCGCTGCTGGATACCATGTTTGAGCTGCCGGTTCGCGATGATGTCGCCAAGTGCATCATCACCACCGACGCGGTGACGCAGAAGGGCAAGCCGACGCTGATCCCTGGCGAGCCGACCAAGCGCCGTGTGCAGAGCAAGCAATGGAAAGAGGATGGCCACCGCCGCACCGGCTCGGTGTCGTAGTGGCGAACAAAATGCAGAATGCATTTTGTTCGGTTGCACGGCTACGCCATGACTCGCTTTGCTCGTGATGGCAGGCATGTTTTCCTGACGGAAAACTCCCCGCCCGCGCGGCAAAGCCACGCGATACGGTGACAATGAAGGGGCTGCGGCCCCTTCATGCATCCCCAGAGAGGGAAACGACCTTTGCGCCCACCCGGGCGCTTTTTTCTTTCTTTTTGCCCAATTCCACGCAAAATTGCCAGCAACCTTTTGCATGTCCGCGCGCGGCATTCACCATGCTAAGTGCGATCGCTCATCATGCAAAAGGAGGTTTCTTCATTTGTTCAGCTATGTTCTATTGGCCATCCAATTGGTCGTCACGGTGGTCATCGGTGTCTATTTTTTTGTGCAGCTGCGCTCGCAACAGAACAAGCAGCCCGCCGCGCGCAAGGAGAGCGGCCGCGAGATGGATAAGCTCCAACGCCTGCGCGCCATCCAGTTGTCCGAGCCGCTCAGCGAGCGCGTGCGTCCCGCGCGCTTCGAGGACGTGATCGGCCAGCAGGAGGGTATCCGTGCGCTGGAAGCTATTCTCTGCGGCCCGAACCCGCAACACGTGATCATCTACGGACCGCCGGGCATTGGCAAGACGTGTGCCGCGCGCCTGGTGCTCGAGGCGGCCAAGAAAACACGCGGCACACCCTTCGCGGCGGAGGCGCCGTTCGTGGAGATGGACGCGACATGCGTGCGCTTTGACGAGCGCGCCATCGCCGACCCGCTGATCGGCTCGGTGCACGATCCGATCTATCAGGGTGCGGGGCCCCTGGGCGTGGCCGGTGTGCCGCAGCCCAAGCCGGGCGCGGTCACCAAGGCACACGGTGGCGTGTTGTTCCTGGACGAGATTGGAGAACTGCATCCGACGCAGATGAACAAGCTGCTCAAGGTGCTGGAAGATCGCAAGGTGCTGTTCGAGTCGGCGTACTATAACCCCGACGACACCGCCGTGCCGCGCCACATCCACGATATATTTAAGCGCGGCATGCCCGCCGACTTCCGCCTGGTGGCGGCGACCACGCGCAGCCCCAATGAGCTGCCGCCCGCGCTGCGTTCGCGCTGCATGGAGATCTACTTCCGCGCGCTAGAGCCCAGCGAGGTGTCGCAGATTTCCGCAGGCGCGGCCAAGCGCGCAGGCTTTGACATGCGCGAGGAGGACGCGGCGCTGATCGGTCAGTATGCCTCGTGCGGGCGCGATGCGGTGAACATCGTGCAGATGGCCGCCGGTGTCGCGCAGATGGAAAATCGGAAGCGCATCCTGCGCACCGATTTGGAGTGGGTGGTGGACACCGGCCACTATGCGGTGCGCCCCGAACAGCGCGCGCTGCGCGACAGCGCGGTGGGCAGCGTGCACGGCCTGGCGGTTTATGGCTCGCACCAGGGCGCGGTGATGGACATCGAAGCGGTGGCCATGCCGGGCAGCGGCAACGTGACAGTCACCGGCATCGTGGAGGAGGAGGAACTGGGCGTATACGGGCATCGTCTGCTCATAAAGAGCACCGCACGCGGCTCCGGGGAAAATGTGGTGACGCTGCTGCGGCGCATCGGGTACGATGTGGATCGCTTCGATCTGCACATCAATTTC
>JAVBUY010000076.1:0-12565 GCA_031554855.1 Eubacteriales bacterium | reverse complement strand
CGATCCGACCGGAGGCCATCGGCTTTGAGGCGGGCAAGGAGCGGATGGCCTTCACCGGCAAGGTGGTGGCCAGCGCGATGCTGGGCAGCGTGATGCGCTACACGGTGGACTGCCACGGTGTGCCAATGCACATGGAATGCGTGAACCACGACATGCGCGTGCTGAAGCTCGGTGAAGATGCGGAGCTGTTCGTGAGCAAGAGAAATGTGCTGGCGATAGAGAAGTAGACCGCAAAAAGCAAAAGCGCCGGATGTGAAGCAACGTTCACATCCGGCGTTGTGCTGTGCGCTATAGCTGGCGAAGGGACAGTGTGATATCGGGAAAGGTTTGGCCGGTGCCGGCATCGAAGGGGCGGAGAATCAGCGTGGCGGGCAGCGATTCCTGTGCGGGCAGGAAGGTCTCCATGCGCTCCTTGCCTACGGCTTCCTCGTCTAAGTTCTTTTTATACCCGCCATTCAAAAAGGGGATCGGCAGCCCGTTTGGATCCAGTACGCGGAGCCCGAAGCTGCCCACCATCGGCGAATCGCCCCAGCCGGGATCGTCGGAGGTGTCGGAGAGCACGAAAGAGCCGTAGGTGCCCAGCGGCGTGAGCACAAAGCTGACGGAATCGAGCCGGTAGCCTGCTCCCTCGATCGGCAAATTGAGCGCTTCATAGCGCTTTTGCGCGGCTTTTGTTTGCGTGACCGTGGCTGCGATTTGGCCTTTCTCCAGATCGATGCAGTCAGTACTGCCCTGGGTTTGCAGCCACACGCTGGGGGTCAAGGTGACGGTCAGCGGATCGGGCAGGGGACCGGTTGGCGGATTCTCGTACCCCTGGAAAAAAGTCGGCCGAAGATCCAGCACATAGTCCACCACCAACACACTCGGCGATTCGTAAAACCAATTGGTGCCCGCTACCATGTCGATACCGCCTAGCATGGCCATGGGTGTACCCACAATGAGCACGCGGTCAGCCTCCTTGGCCTTGGACACATAGGGTTTTCGGAATCCTTGTCCCTCTTCCTCCAGCGGCAGGGTGGCTTTCGGCCAGCCACTGCCCGTCGGTATGTATATGTAATTGGCATCCAGGTCATAGAGCAGCGCGTCCTTCGGGTCCTTGGCGGCAAACTCCACCGCCATATGGATGGCGACCCCGTCGCTGACCGCGTCGCGCACAGTCACGGCAATGGTCTGCATTTGATCGCCTCCGGATTGCATGGGCAAGGTCTGCACCGGCACTTCCACGGGGACTTTATCCGGGAACAAGAAGCGCAGCACGCCGCCGTCCCCGGCTACCGCGAGTGCCATGCCGGTCAGGGCAAGAATGAGCGCCACGACGATTATCGCCGTGCGCATCGTCCATCGTTTCATGGGTACCTCCTTTGTTTGCGCCAGCGCGCGGGCGATGCTCTGCTGGAACGCATCCGGCGCGGGTTCATAAGCTTGTTGCCATCTGCTGTGCTGTGTGTTTTGCTTGCTTGGGGTCACAGAAGATCCTCCTCTCCAAGAACGCTGCGGAGCGCTGCCCGCGCGGCGTGCAGGCGTGACTTGACGGTGCCTGAGGGCAGGCGAAGCGTCCGGGCGATTTCCCATACGCTAAAGCCCTCGATGTAGTGCAATACCACCACCACCCGCTGCTTTTCCGGCAAACCATGCAGTGCGTCGTGCAGCTCGCGGTCGCGCAGTTGGTCGTCCACGGGATCATGGGGCTGTCGCAGTTCAGGCATCTCGGCCAGCACGAGGCGCTTGTTTTTGCGCAGCAGCTCATAGCACTCGTTGATCAGAATGCGAACCAACCAGGGCTGAAAAGCATTCGGGTCGCGGATGCGATCCTTGTGCTGCCACGCGCGCAGGATGCAACTCTGCACCGCATCCTGCCGGTCGCATGGCCGGGACAGCAGGGTGGCGCTCACCCGATAAAGCGTTTGCGTGAGCGCGGTGACCCTCTGTTCGAATACAGTTTGCGTCATGAGAGGCTCCTTTTCAGAGATATTGTTCGCAGAGATGTGACGGGAAAATGCTGTATCGATATCGGATACGCACTAAAGACGGAGTAGAAGCAAAAATGGTTCAAAACACGAGGAAAATGAAAAAAGGACCGTCTATGACGGCTTCAGGCTGTCGAAAAAGGCCCATCTGCGGGCTCTGCCCAGCGACCGCCTCGTCGGTGTACGTTGGTACGTCGCTGTCGGACGGTCTTGGGTTTCGCCCATATCTGGACCTTTTTGGACAGCCTGTGGATTTTTTGACACGCTGGAACCGTCTATGGCGGCCTTATAAGCATCCGCGAAATCACAGCATAGAGGAAAAAATCTCCGGCCTCGGCGCGGGGATGACGCAGGTGGACACCAGCAGGCCCTTGGCGGCGGCGGACTGCACACCGACGTCGATCGCGGCCTGGACGGCGGCGACCTCGCCGCACAGCGAGACAAACGACTTGCCGCCGATGCCCACGCCCAACCGCACCTCGATGAGCCGCACATTGGCGGCCTTGGCGGCGCAATCGGCAGCCACCACTGCCGCCGCGATGGAGAAAAACTCCATGACGCCCAGCGAGGCGACCGGCCCGACATCCGCGCATCCGGCGATCGCGCCCAGCACCTGCGGATCGAGGCTGGCGATGGTCAAGTCGTCCACCAGTGCGTCGCGCGCCTGCGCACGACCGGCATCCATCGCGGCCTGGACGGCGGCGACCTCGCCACTGATCACCACGGTGTACTTGCCGGGGCAGACCGGCCCGGCTTTCTCCAGCGTGACCGCCGCTGTTTTGAGCATCGCGTCTCCGGCCTCGACGCCGCGCGCAATGCTGTTTGTCTCCAATACACCCAAGGCAATCATCATGGATGCCCCCCTGACTGCTCGGTCTGAATATCAATACAATCGCCGACCCGCGTGACGATGCCGTCGATGCTGGCGTGCACATCGGCGCCCAGCGCGCCCTCTGGTGTACGACCAATGGTTTGTCCGACGCGCACGTGATCGCCAACCGAGACCGTCGGCTCGGTGGGCGCGCCGATGTGCTGCTTGAGTGGAATCGATACGCGCGTAACCGCCACAGGGATCGCTTCGGCGGGCACGGGCATGTCATACGCCGCGACATTGATCTGATGCACCAGGCGCGAGGACGCAAGCTGGCGGCTGGCACGCATCGCACTCTGCTCAGGATGCAGATCGGTGTCCGGCTTGGTGCCGCTTTGCCGCAGCGCAGGCTTCATGGCTGCCATGATGCGGCGCGGCGACAGCCCCATCGGGCAGGCGCTGAGCTCGCACACGCCGCACTCCATGCACAGCAGTGCGGTCGCGTCGGTCTGATCCGCAGCGAAAGCGCGCATCGCGCGGTGCGGGTACATGGGGTGGCCGGACAAAAAGCGCGGGCACAGGTCGGTGCAGAACCGGCACTGGATGCACGCGGCCTTGGCGCGGTTGCGCATGTGGACGAGCGGCAGCTCGGCGCGGCGCACCAGCAGGTGATCGGGTGGCAGCACGATGACGCCGCTTGCGGTACGTGTGAGGGGGCAATCGTCGCCCATCCGCACGCATGCGCCCATCATCGGGCCGCCGAGCAGGACGGCGTAATCGCCGATGCGCGCGCCGCCCGCCGCCGAAAGGACATCGGATAGCAGGGTGCCGATGGGCACCTCGTACAAACCGGGCTGGCGCACCTCGCCGGTGACAGTGATGAGGCGCGTGGTGACCGGGGTGCCATCCAGCGCGGCCAGCGCGGTCAGCGCAGTGGACACGCTGACCACCGTGCAGCCGACGCTGCCGGGCAGCGCCTGCGGCGCGACCGTCAGGCCGGTGCACGCGTGGACGATGGCTTGCTCGTCGCCGATGGGGTAGACAGAGGGCAGCTCGCACAGGCGAATGGCCGCGTCGCTGCTCTTCAGCGCCTGGCGGAGCGCGTCAACCTGCGGATGATAGTGCGCCTTGAGCGCGATGCAAACATCCTCCGCCTCGGTCAGCGCGCCGAGCACCCGCGCCGCCGCCACCAGTTCCCCGGCGCGGTGCAGCATATAAAACTGATCGCTCTTGAGCAGCGGCTCGCATTCTGCGCCGTTGATCAGCAGCGTTTTTGTCTTAGCCTCGAGTTTTTTCCAGGTCGGAAAACCAGCGCCACCGCCGCCGACGACTCCGCCACGGCATAGGCGCGACAATGCGTCCTGCATTACTTATTCTCCTGTGCGCGCTGCACTTCGTGAATGTCGATGATCGCGACAATGGTCGCGTCCACCGGCACGTTGCCTTGCCCTTCGGCTTGCCGCGCGGCGCTGCCGGTGGCGACCAGCACCATCTCGCCAATGCCCGCGTCAATGCCATCGACGGCGACGATCGGCTCGCCGAGCGGCTCGCCATTGAGGCGCGACGGCTGCACAATCATCAGCTTGCGCCCAACCAGCGCCTCTTCCTTGCGGGTTGCCCAGATGTTGCCGACCACTTTTGCAATGATCATGGTGTTCCCTCCCGATGTAGCGATACGCCTGCGGCGCGGAGCACGTCCAGCGCGAGCGGCGTGGCGATCTGTCCGGCGCGCAAGGTGAGCGATGCGCAGCCAGCTAAAACCAGCGCCTTGGCATCGCGTTCGGACAGGAGTTTGCCTTCGAAGGCGGCGGGGGATTTCGATACGGTAGGCGTCGGGGGAATCGGTGCGGGGGATGATGCCGATGCGCCGACAATGGCGCAGGTGCAGCCGGGCTCCACACCCGCTGCGTTGGCCTCGTCGGTGTCCAGATGCAGCGTGGTGAGGAATTCCGGCGAGATGCGCGCGATCACCGCCTCGAATGTGACCGGACGCGTGCCGTGCACACGGACGCTGAGCGCCTGGCCGTCGATCACGCCGATGCGCGCGGCGTCGGCGGGGGATAGGTGCAGGTGGCGCTGCGCGACGATGGCAGCGTCGGCTTTGACCAGACTTTCACCGGCCTGCAGGAACAGGCTGGCCGCATTCGCCGTGTCGCCGGACAGGCGCACCGGCGCGCGGACGCCGAGCAGGCGCGCATCCGACGCGGCGATCTCGATCTGCGTGGCCGAGCGGGTCGGGCCGAGCACCGCAACATGCTCCATCGTGCCTTTCGGGCCGATCAGGCGCACGCGCTGACGGCTTAAAAACTGGCCGGGCAGCGACAGGTCGCGCTCCTTCTCCAATTGATCCAGGCCGAACAAGGCGCGCGCATCGGCAGCCGACAGGTGCACATGGCGCGCGGAGACCTCGACCGGGAAAAGCAGATCCGCCGCGGCGGCCGGGGCAGGGGGCGGCGTGGTCGGAGCGGCTGGCGGCTGTTCCGCGCGGGGGGGCGCGACAGGAGCGACCGAAGGCTGCTCCATACGTGCCAACACTGCGCGCACCACTTGTTCTACTTGCTTACGATCCATGGTGTCCCTCCCGATGCGCCGCGATCTCGCGGAGTTGCAGCACATAGAAATAGCTGGACAGGCGATTGAGCGCCAGCACGAGCGAGTCGCCGCAAGCGCCATGCTGGTCGCCATAGGCAGCCACCGCTTGGATCTCGGCTTGGCGCGCGCGCGTGCGCAGTTGGTTCATGCGGGCGGCCAGTTCGCCATCGGCGGCGGTGGGCATGGGGTGGCCGGAGGGCAAGAGACGCTCCGGGTGATGCGACGCGTCGTGCACGTCGGCCTCGGTCATGCCATCCAACGTCCAGGCGGGCAGCGGCGCTTGCTTGACATCGCAGGCCAGCGCGCGCTGTGTGAGCGCCAGCGCCTCATCGAGCTGCCGGGCGGAGTCGGATTGGCCGCGCCCCAGCGCGACGACCTGCGCGAGCAGGATGTCGGCCTCGAGCGCGTCGAGCAGGCCGCGCAGCACAATGCGTGGGTGATCTTTGCGCACCAGGGTGCGCGCGTCCAGATGCGTCTTGTGCTCGGGCTTCTTGCCGGTGTGTGTGGTACCAATCGGCGCGCGCTGCGCAGTGCCCTCCAGCGGCAACAGCCGCCGGTCGATCAGGTACTGGCGCGCAGCCGGGGTCAGCTTGGCGTCGGGCGGGAGGGCATACCGCTCCGGCAGCTCCCGCGCGAACTGGTCGCGCAGGTCGGACTCGGTGATGTATCGCAACGGCAAACCTCCTCGCTATGCGAATTTGCGGATGATTACTTCTTGACGGAGGGCAGGATGGCATTGACATCGTCGTGCGGACGCGGGATCACATGACGGCTGACCAGATTGCCCACGCGCTCCGCAGCCGCCGCACCGGCGTCCACAGCGGCCTTGACCGCGCCGACTTCGCCGCGCACCATCACCGTCACCAGGCCGCCGCCTACGTGCTCCTTGCCGATCAGCGTGACATTGGCTGCCTTGACCATCGCGTCGGCTGCCTCGATCGCGCCGACCAGACCCCGCGTTTCAATCATTCCCAAAGCGATCAGATCCATTGTATTGCTCCTTTCAACCGGTCGTGCCGGCTTATTGTTGATTCAGATGCGGGAGAATGCTCTCCAGGTCGTCGTGCGGACGCGGAATGACGTGCACAGAGACCAGCTCGCCCACGCGCTGCGCCGCAGCCGCGCCTGCGTCGGTGGCCGCTTTGACTGCGCCGACATCGCCGCGCACCATCACCGTGACCAGGCCGCCGCCGACGTGTACCTTGCCGATCAGCGACACATTGGCCGCCTTGACCATTGCGTCGGCTGCTTCCACAGAGCCGACCAAACCTTTGGTTTCTACCATTCCGAGTGCGATGTCCTTGTCCCGAGCCATGATAAAACCTCCTTCACATGGTGTAGTGCTATATCATCAGCCGCGCAGTTCGCGCAGCACGGCTGCCACGATGATGTCGATGTCGGATTTGTTGACTGTAGGTGGGGGAAGAGGGGCGGGCGTGGGCGACGCGCCTTCATCCGACAGGCCATAGGCGGCGCGCCGAATCTGGAAGAGGTGCGTGACGGTGACGTTGTCGCTGGTGGCCGAGCCGCCGATTGCGCCACAGCCCAGCGTCAGCGATGGCTTGAGTGCGGTGGTCGCGCCGATGGCGCCCAGCGTGGAGCCGACATTGACCAGCAGGCGCGAAACCGGCTTGGCGGTCAAAAAGGTGCGCACCAGTTCCTGGTTCGCCGTATGGATGGACATGGAGTGGCCGATGCCGTCAAAACGGAGCAGCTCGATGCAGCGATCGCACGCGGCGCGCCAATCGGACTCCACAAAGAAGGCGAGCAGCGGAGAGAGCTTTTCGATGGTGAAGGGGTAAGCCTTGCCGACGTGCTCCTGCTCGCAGAGGATGACGCGCGTATCGGCGGGCACGCGCACACCGGCCATTTCGGCGATGGTGATGGCGCTGCGGCCGACGATCTTGGGATTGACGCCGCTGCCCGAGGGGTGCAGGATGACGCGCTCCAGCTTTTTGGCGTCGTCGCCGCTGACGAAGTAACCGCCCTGGCGCTTGATCTCGGCCAGCACTTCGTCCCGGACGCATTGTTCGGTGACGATGGCCTGCTCGGAGGCGCAGATCGTGCCGTTGTCAAAGGTTTTGCTGGCGAAGATGCGGCGTACCGCAGCGGGGATATCCGCCGTGCGCTCGATAAAGGCGGGGACATTGCCCGGGCCGACGCCCAGCGCGGGCGTGCCCGACGAATACGCCGCCTTGACCATCGCGGAGCCGCCGGTGGCCAGGATCATATCGGATAGGCGCATGAGTTCGTTCGTGCCCTGCACGGTGGGGAGGGTCATGGTGGCGATCAGTCCTTCGGGAGCACCGGCGGAGCACGCCGCCTCGCGCAGGATGCGCACCGCCTCGCCGATGCAGCGCACCGCGCCCGGATGCGGCGAGAACACGACGGCGTTGCCTGCCTTGACCGAGATCAGCGACTTGAAAATCGCGGTGGAGGTGGGGTTGGTGCTGGGCACAAGCCCGGCCACCACGCCGACCGGCACGGCGGCTTCGATGATCTTGCGCTCGGGGTCGTCATGGATAATGCCGATGGTGCGCACGTCACGGATTGACTCGTATACCTTGAGCGCGGCGAAGCGATTCTTGGTGATCTTGTCCTGCACGACGCCGAAACCGGTCTCCTCGACCGCCATGCGCGCCAGCGGCTCGACCTGTGCCGCCGCCGCCTCGGACATGCGCGCGACGATCGTATCGACCTGCTGCTGCGTCAAAAGGGCGAGCTGCGCCTGCGCCGCGCGCGCGGCACGCACGAGATCGCGGGCTTCCTGCACGGACGCGAGGTCGCGATCCAGCTCCATATCCATCACCTCTCTTTTAGGGGGGAATTAGCGGGATTTCCAGGCATCCAATGCGCGCAGCAGTTCGTCCTTGCGCGCGAAACGGATCTCATTGGGCGACAGCGGGAAACCGGGCAGCTCGCGCACATGCTGGCGCAGCTTGAGCACGGTCCAATCCTCATAGTGGGCGGACGTCGGAGGCATCGCGTGCTTTTCTGATGCGCGGCGTGCTCCCTCGCATGCGCTACAGCTAGCGCAGCCGGAATTTTCGGCATGTGGGCAATCATCCTGATCGAGGAGCATGCTCACGACCTCGGGCATGGCGCGCGGGATGACGTGCGCGCTGAATACCTTGCCGATGCGCTGCGCGGCCTGTGCTCCGGCATCGACCGCCGCCTGTACGGCCGCCACCTCGCCGGAAAAGCGTACCATGACCAGCCCGCCCCGCACGTAATCCGTGCCGAGCAGGCGCACAGCGGCGGCCTTGAGCCCCGCGTCGGCGGCTTCCAGCGCCGAGACCAGGCCGATGGTTTCGATCATTCCCAGTGCGGTCATGCGGCTACACTCCTTCTTCCTGCGGGGTGGCGGCTACCTGCTCGACGGCCTGCGCGAAGGCCTGGCAGGCGGCCAGGCAATCCGACTGCGAGCCGGTGAGCAGCGCGCCGCCGAAGTTGGTCGGCGACGGCGGGCCATAGAACGCGACCATGGTAACGGTGGCGGCCTTGAGCGCCGCGTCCAGCGCAAACATGGATTCCAGCGGTGGCGCGATCAGGTAGGCCAGGCTGGAACCGGCAGGGATGCCCGCCGATTCGCTGAGGTACGTGCCGACGCGCGAGATGCAATGCGCGAAGTAGGGGATGGAATCGTCGTCGTTGGCGCTGTAGAAGCTGGCGCCGTGGCGGATGCAGTCGGCGGCAGCGGACAGGCCGCTGCGGATGTCGTCCGGCGACGCACCGGCCAGGATGCCCAGGAACTCACCGGCCAGCTTGGTGTTGGCATTGGCCGCGCCTGCGTACATCGACTGCGCGTAGACGACGCGCACGGCGGCCTTCTTGGTGGCTTCGTCCAGCGCGGTGTAGCCGACGTCGTCGCTGTCGCAGGTGATCAGGCCCAGCGCGCGCTCATCGGGCAGCAGCGAGAATTTTTCGCGCAGCGCGGCATCCACCTGCGGAATGATCCGAGATGAAAGCACCTGGGCGCGCAGCGCGTTTCCTCGCATGGGAACCTCCTGCTAATAGGGGGATGGCCGGTTAAGGCACAAGATCTAGGCCGCTGGCCTTCTGCTCCAGCATTTTTCGGATGACATCGACGATATGTGCGCCAGCCTCGACCGCCTGCGTGCCCCCCCGATGGATGTTGGCCAGCACGGTGCGGCGGCTCTCCGGCATGCCGACCGTCGGGCGATAGGCGATATAGGCGCTCATGCTCTCGGCAGTGACCAGGCCCGGACGCTCGCCGAGGAACACACAGAATACCTCCGAGCCGATGGCGTCGCCCAGCGTGTCCATTGTGCCGACGCGGCCGTACTGCACGAAGATGGGCTGAGAGACCGTGACGCCGTAGCCTTCGAGCCCCTTTTGCACGGTCTTGACGACATCCGCCGCGTTGGCGATCACCGCAGTCGAGGACAGGCCGTCGGCCACATAGAGGAACACGCGCGGCGGCGTACCGATGTCTTGCTGGATTTGCGCGAGCGTGTCGGGCGGGAAAGCGCGGCCAAGATCCGGGCGGGAGAGGAACTCGTCGCGGGAGGCGCACAGCGTTTGGTAGCGCTTCCAGCCGAGTTTTTCTAACAGCGCGTCGGGCACGTCGCTGAACACCGAATCCTGCGCGGCGGCATGGTCGGCGGCAAAGCGGAGCATGGTCTGGGTGCGGTAGCGTGCTCCGGCGCGGCCGACGCCCAGTCGCGCGGGGGTGTGCGCCTTGATTGAGAGAAAAGCTTCGCGGTCGTGCGGATGATCAACCAACATCTGCGTGCGCAAATCGGTGACGGTGAGGTCGCGAGCGGCATCGGGCATACTGGCGGACTCATGGAGCATGCTCTCGCTCTCCGGCTCGAGCGAGCGGAGCACGCGGTCGATGATTTCCTGGATTCTTGCTTCGTCCATGGGTGCTCCTTTCTACAGGAAGATCGAGGCGTCGCCCGCAGCGGGCCCCAATTTCCCTTGCTGCCAGATGCCCCAGCGCGCCAGCCACGCCGAAAACTCGGCAATCGGTTCCTTGCGGAGCAGCTCGCGGACAGCGGCCACATCGTGATAGCCGGTGGACTGATAATTGAGCATGACATCGTCGGCATGCGGCACGCCGATAAAATAGGTGCAGCCCGCCGTGGTGAGCAGCGTCATCAGGTTCTCGATGTCGTTCTGCGTAGCCTGCATATGGTTGGTGTAGCAGCAGTCGCAGCCCATCGGCAGGCCGGACAGCTTGCCCATGAAGTGATCCTCCAGCCCCGCGCGGATGACCTCGCGGCTGTCGTAGAGGTATTCCGGCCCGATGAAGCCGACCACGGTGTTGACCAAGAAGGGCGCGTAGTGCCGCGCCAGGCCGTAGCAGCGCGCCTCCATGACCAGCTGGTCGTGGCCGAAATGCGCGTCGCTGGACAGCTCGCTGCCCTGACCGGTTTCAAAGTAGAGCACGTTGGGGCCGTGCGCGGTGCCCTCGGCGAGCATCAGCGCCTGCGCCTCGGCAAGCATGGCGGCGTTGATGCCAAAGGCCTCGTTGCCCTTCTGGCTGCCCGCGATGCTCTGGAAAATCAGGTCGCTGGGCGCGCCCTTGCGCACTGCGTCCATCTGCGTGGTGACATGCGCGAGCACGCATTGCTGCGTGGGGATTTCATACTTGCGCTTGATTTCATCGAAGCGGTGGAGGATGGCCATGACAGACGCTTCGCTGGCATCGACCGGATTGAGGCCGATGACCGCGTCGCCGACGCCGTAGGACAGACCCTCCAGCAGCGAGGCGGTGATGCCCGTGAGGTCGTCGGTGGGGTGATTGGGCTGTAGACGCGCGCTGAGTGTGCCGGGCTTGCCGATCGTGGTGACGCAGGTGGCCAGCACCTCGATTTTGCTGGCGGCCAGCATCAGATCGAGGTTGCTCATGAGCTTGGTGACCGCCGCGATGACCTCGCTGGTCAAGCCGCGCCCGATGCGCGCGATGTGCGCGCCGTCGGCAGCCAGAATGCGCTCGCGCAGTTCGCCGATGGTCCAGTCGGCCATCTCGCGGTAGATGCTTTGATTGATGCCGTCAACAATGATGCGCGTAACCTCGTCCTGTTCGTAGGGCACGGCAGGGTGCTCGGTGACGTCGCGGACGGTCAGCTCGGAGAGCACGACGCGCGCCGCGCCCCGCTCGCGCGGGGTGTCGGCGGCCAGCCCGGCCAGCCGATCGCCGGACTTGGGCTCGTTGGCCTTGCCCAGCACCTCGGCCAGCGTATGGAAGGTGTAGTTTTGCCCGAACAGCTGCGTGGAAAGTTTCACGAGACGGTCTCCTTTCGCACGGGATTAGAGGGCCAGTGTTTTGACGACCACCGGAAGCGCGCTACCGCCGCCCATCGGCTCGCCGATGTCGATGCGGTCGCCGATCACCAGGCGAATGCCGTCGATGCACACCAGCGGCAATGCGCCGCCGCGCAGACGTTGCAGCGCCTGGCCGAGCGCCTTGGCAAAGTCGCGCTCGATGACGATGACCGGGCAGGGGGTGTCGGTGGGCAGCACGGTGAAGAGCTGCGCAGCCATGGCCTCGATGTCGTCGAAGCTGGGGTTGTTCCAGCCGGTAAAGCCAATGGCGAACGGCTCGTCCAGCATCTCGCGCAGCGTCAAGGCGCGCTCGCGGATGTGCGGGATATCGGCAGGGGAATCGAGCTTGACGCGCCCCACCGCGAGATTATGGATCGGCAGCGGAGCACGCTCGACCACCGTGGTGCTCCCGGACAGGCTGACGCTGAAAATACCGGCGCCGATGACGGTGGCGTGGGTGGTTTCGGCGGGCCGGAGCACGCGACCGGCGGTGAAGAATCGCGAACCGGCCAGCGAGCGCCCGAGCAGATAGCCGATATCGTCGGCGAAGAGGGCGTCCGGCTCGCTGCCATAGAGGCAATCGGCGACGCCGCCGGAGAAGGTGTACACATCGGCGCGCGCGGCTGGCGGCAGGCCATGCTCCAATACCAGCGATTGATAGAGCGGTGTTTGAGGGCGCAGAGCGGCGGATTCCTCCAGCAGCTCCACGCAGCGGGCGATGATGCGGATGAGGCCAGGCAACGGGAGCACTGCGCCCTCGGACACCGCGACGCCGACATCCTGCGCGACATCGAGCATCGGAGAAGCGCACAGGCGCACGACGCCGGTCGCCGGATCGCGGCGCACCAGGCGGCCGCCGATGCGCAGGCAGCCGGTTTCGACCGGATCGCCGCCGTCAAAC
>JAVBUY010000082.1:0-6451 GCA_031554855.1 Eubacteriales bacterium | reverse complement strand
GGACAGTATTATGGCATTCGGCTGATTTTTGCGGCGCTTCCGGCGCTGCTGATGATCGTGGATTTGATCTTAAGCCGTAAGAACATTCGCCGCAATATGGGCTGGCTGGTGATGCTGTCCGCCGCGCTGATTCTCTTTGGCGGTATTTTGGACAATCTGCTGATGGTTACGCGCTTGAGCTGGCCATGCTTTTGCATCGCGATCCTGCTGATCTACTTGTTTATCATCCGCAGCGACTACGGCATCGACAGCCTAACCGGCATCAACAACCGCCGCAGCTGCGACGAATACCTTTACACCATCACGCGCATGAGCAAGCGCAAGCCGTTCTCCTTCATCATGATCGACATGGTGCGCTTTAAGGACATCAACGACACCTATGGGCATGCTGAGGGCGACGTGGCGCTCACCAACACGGCGCAGCTTTTGCGCCGCTCTGTGCGCCAGCTGGATTTCGCGGCGCGTTATGGTGGCGATGAGTTCCTGATCCTGGCGGTCAACTGCCGCCTGATCGAGCCGATCCTGGCGCGTATCAAGAAAAACTTCGACGAATACAACGCGAGCTCGGGCAAGCCCTACAAGCTGGAGCTGACCATCGGCGCCGCGATCTATGAGCCCGATGAGCTGCGCTCTCCCAATGAGTTCCTGGAGTACGTGGATCAACTGATGTACGAGCAAAAGGGGAACCAACGCAGGAATCGGGCGTAGACCTGCCCTATATGAAACAGAAGCCGCCATGTCTGACGGCTTCCGTTTCTCTATGCGTCCATCGAGCGAGAGAGATCAGTGCTATTCGCCGATGGGGTTTTCGATCAGTGTGGAGAACTTGAAGTCATGCTTGTGGCACGCATCAAACGAGGTGCAGCCTTCCACGAAGTGTACGTGCCGGTCGCAGGAAACCCACACCGCGGGACCGGTGGTCTCGCACAGGATGTGCTGATGGCATTCGTACGTGTCGGTCATTTCGTGCAGTTTGTGCACGTGGCTATCGCAGGTGGGGATCGCCTCGCCGGTGACGCCCGCAAAGCGGTGCGTGTGCGGCTCGCCCTTGCAGTTGACCATCACGCTGCCTTCGTACTCGTGCACGTGCTGGCAATGCCGCTTCTTCTCGTAGGGCTTTTCCTCGCGATATTTTTCCTCGCGGTACTTCTTCTCGCAGCACTTTTCCTCGCGGTATTTCTTCTCACAGCAGGGCTTCTCGCAACGATCGCACTTCTCGTACCCTTCGAATTCGCAACAATTGAACATGTTTGCTTCCTCTTTCTCTCGTATATTGCTTTGGCATAGGACGCATGTCGGCATACGCCCGCTTCATCCTATGCGCGGCGAGAGCGGGGGTGCTTGACAAACACATGGCGGGCCGCTACAATACAGCCATATCCATACTGCCCAATGACCAAGAGGAATGCACCATCCCCACCAGAGAGAGCGGCTCATGGCTGCAAGGCCGCTCGGGGGCGCTGGACGCATAGGTCGCTTGCGAGGGGCGATAGGTGAGGGCATGTGCCGTAGCCTGCGCGGGTTCGCCCGATACAGCGAGCATGAGGCGGCGCATCCGCGCCGTAAAGCAAGGTGGTACCACGGAGCTGCATCCGTCCTTTGGACGCATGCGGCTTTTTTGGCGAAAAGGAGGCGGGAATATGGCGTCGAGCCTGGGTGTCATCCTCATCAAGTTCGGACAGATCAATACACCGGCCTGGGGTGGCGTGGCGCTGCTGCTCATCGGCGCGGGGCTGGGCTTTGGCGCCGACGCGCTGGGCGCATACATCAGCCCCAACAAGCCGGAGTACACCGTCTACTACCGCCTCGCGGGGCTCACGCTGGCGCTGATCGGCGCGCTGTGGGCCATGCGCATTTGGTCCATATAACAAAACCATCCGAGAGGAATGACACGAATGGATAACCAACAGAACACCAAGCAAATCGAGATGGACAAGACCTACGCCCCGCAAGACATCGAGGGCAGGCTCTATGCGGGCTGGGAAGAGGATGGCGAGTTCATCTGCGAGCGCGATCCGGCCAAGGCGCCGTTCACGATCGTGATGCCGCCGCCCAATATCACCGGCCAGCTGCACATGGGACACGCGATGGACTGCACCATTCAGGACATCCTGACCCGCTATCACCGCATGAAGGGCGACGCGGCGCTGTGGCTGCCCGGCACGGATCATGCGTCGATCGCCACCGAGGTCAAAATTGTCGAGCAGATGGCCAAAGAAGGCATCAGCAAGGCAGAGTTGGGGCGCGAGGGCTTCCTCAAGCGCGCATGGGACTGGAAAAAGGAATACGGCGGACGCATCGTGGCGCAGCTGCGCCGCATGGGCGCCAGTTGCGATTGGTCGCGCGAGCGCTTCACCATGGACGAGGGTTGCTCCGAGGCGGTGCTCGAGGTGTTTAACCGCCTGTACGAAAAGGGCTTGATTTATCGTGGCGACCGCATCATCAACTGGTGCCCGGTGTGCAAGACCGCGCTGAGTGACGCCGAGGTGGAGTTCGAGGAGCAGGCCACGCACATCTGGCACATCCGCTACAGCGGGCCGGACGGCGACGTGGTGGTGGCCACCACGCGGCCGGAGACCATGCTGGGCGATACCGGCGTGGCGGTGCATCCGGACGATACGCGCTACAGCAAGCTGGTGGGCAAGACCGTGGTGCTGCCCATCGTGGGGCGCGAGATCCCAGTGGTGGCCGACGATTATGTGGACATGGAATTTGGCACCGGCGCGGTGAAGATGACCCCGGCGCACGACCCGAACGACTTCGAGATCGCGCAGCGGCACGGGCTGGAAGTGCTGCGCGTGATGCACGACGACGGCAGCATGAACGATGCTGCGGGGGAGGCATACGCCAACCTGCCCGCACTGGAGTGCAGAAAGCGCGTGGTCGAGAAGCTGAAGGAACTGGGCTGCCTGGTGAAGATCGAGGACTACACGCACAACGTGGGCACCTGCTACCGCTGCCACACGACGGTGGAGCCGCTGGTGTCGCGCCAATGGTTTGTGAAGATGCAGCCGCTGGCCGAGCCGGCGATCGCCGCCGTGCGCGAGGGGCGCACGCGCTTTGTGCCCGAGCGGTTCGAGAAAACCTACTTCAATTGGATGGAGAACATCCGCGATTGGTGCATCTCGCGCCAGCTGTGGTGGGGTCACCGCATCCCCGCGTACTACTGCGACACTTGCGGCGGGATGACCGTGGCGCGCAAAGCGCCCGACAAGTGCCCGAAGTGCGGCGGGGCGGTGCGCCAGGACGAGGACGTGCTAGACACCTGGTTCTCCTCGGCGCTGTGGCCGTTCTCTACGCTGGGCTGGCCGCACAAGACCGACGACCTGCGCTATTTCGATCCCAACAGCGTGCTGGTGACCGGGTATGACATCATCTTCTTCTGGGTGGCGCGCATGATCTTCTCGGGCATCGAGCAGATGGGCATGCCGCCATTCCACACGGTGCTGATCCATGGACTGGTGCGCGACGCGCAGGGCCGCAAGATGTCCAAGTCGCTGGGCAACGGCGTCGATCCGCTGGAGATCATCGATCAATACGGCGCGGATGCGCTGCGCTTTGCGCTGACCATGGGCGTGTCGCCGGGCAACGACATGCGCTTCTCCACCGAGAAGGTGGAGGCCGCGCGCAACTTTGCCAACAAGATCTGGAACGCGTCGCGATTTGTCATGATGAACCTGGACGGGCACGAAGAGCTGACCGGCAAGACGCTGACGCTGGCCGATCCATGGATCCTGACGCGCTATCAGCAGGCCGTGCGCGAGGTGACCGCGCACCTAGAGGACTATGACCTCGGCCTGGCCGCGCAAAAGGCGTATGACTTCGCATGGAGCGAGTTCTGCGATTGGTATATCGAGCTGGCCAAGTCGCGCCTGAACGGCGACGATCCGGCGGGCAAGGCCGCCGCGCGCGCCGTGCTGATCCACGTGCTGACCGGCCTGCTCAAGCTGCTGCATCCGTTCATGCCATTCATCACCGATGCGGTGTACCGCAATCTGCCCGGTACGCGCGGCACGATCATGTCCGCGTCGTGGCCCATGCCGCAGGCCAGCTATGATTTCCCGAACGAAGCGGCTCAAATGGAAGGCATCATGGACATCATCCGCGCGGTGCGCAATCTGCGTGCCGAGATGAATGTGGCGGTGGGCAAGAAGGCGCAGCTATGGTTGCTGCCGCAGGCGGGCTGGGCGCAGGCGCTGGACGACGCCAAGCCGTTATTCGCGCGCCTGGCATGGGTGAGCGACACCAAGCTGATGGACGCCGTGCCGCAGGGCGAGAAGCTGGTGTCGGCGGTGACCCCGGCGGCAGAGCTGTATATTCCGCTGGGCGACCTGGTGGATCTGGACAAGGAGCGCGCGCGCCTGACGAAGGAGCGCGACAATCTGGTGGCCGAGATCGCCCGCGCCGAGGCCAAGCTGAACAACCCGGGCTTTACCGGCAAAGCGCCGGAAGCGCTGGTCAACGCCGAGCGCGACAAGCTGGAGGCCAACCGCGCGATGCTGGAGACGCTGAAAGCGCGCATCGCGGACATGTAAGGAAGCATCATGATGAAAAAATGGACGGTGGCCGAGGCCATCGACGCCATCCATGCCGCGCGCGGAGACGGCGAAAAGAGTGGCCTGGACAATATGCGCCTGCTGTGCGCGCGGCTGGGCGACCCGCAGCGCGCGATGCGCGTGATCCACGTGGCGGGCACAAACGGCAAGGGTTCGACCTGCGCCTTTTTGGATGCGATGCTGCGCGCGGCGCACTATACGGTGGGGCTGTATACCTCGCCGTATTTGCAGCGCTATCAGGAGCGCATCCGCATCAACGGCCAGCCTGTCGATGACGCGGCGTTCCTGCGCGCGTTTGATGCGGTGTGGGCGCAGGTAGAGGCGCTGCGAGCTGAGGGCATCCACCCGACGACGTTCGAGATCGGTACGGCGCTGGCGTTCGTTGCGTTCGTGCAGGCAGGGGTGCAGTTGTGCGTGGTCGAGGTGGGGCTGGGCGGACGGCTCGATCCCACCAACGTGGTGCAGCCTGTCGTCTGCGCCATCACCGCGATCGGCATGGATCACATGCAGTATCTGGGCGACACGATCGAGTGCATTGCGCGCGAGAAGGCGGGCATCATCAAACAGGGTGTGCCGGTGATCACCGCGCCCGCGCCGCGCAAGGTGGCGCAGGTGTTTGCGGCGGTGTCCAGCGAGCATGGCGCGCGCTGGGACGAGCTGACCGGTGACGAGCTGACGCCGCTGGACGAGGCGCAGACTTGTCGCCTAGACTTGGACGGCTGGGTGCTGCCACGGGTGAAGCTGAACCTGGCAGGTGCACACCAGCTGGATAACGCGGCCACCGCGCTGGCGGTGATCGCGGAATTAAGGCGGCAGGGATACGAGATACCCGACGCGGCGGCACTGCAAGGGCTGACCACTGTGCGCTGGCCAGGGCGGCTGGAATGGATCGAAGCGTCGCCGGCGCTGCTGCTGGACGGCGCGCACAACGCGCAGGGCGCGCAGGCGCTGGCGGCCTACATCGCCACACTGCCCAAGCAGGCGCGGCGCGTGCTGCTGTGCGGCGTGCTGGCAGAGAAGGTCAGCGACGAGATGATTGCGGCGTTGGCCTCGCTGGCCATGCAGGCGGTGGCCACCACCCCCGGCGACCCGCGCGCGCTGCCCGCCGAAAGCCTGGCGTCCCAGCTCGCCGCGCGCGGCATGGCGGCGGAGAGCTGCGAGCGTCCCGCAGACGCGCTGGTGCGTGCCAGGGAGCTGGCGGGGCCGGATGGATTGGTGATCGTCGCGGGATCGCTGTACTTGGTCGGCGCGGTGCGCGCGCTGCTTGCGGAGGAGGGCGTCGATGGACTTTAAGCATGTGCCGGTGCTGCTCAATGAAGTGATAGCGCAATTGTCACCTCAGCCGGGCGGCGTGTATGTGGACGGAACGCTAGGCGGCGGCGGGCATAGCGAGGCCATTTTGGCGCGCATCCAGCCGGGCGGCAGGCTCTACGGCATCGATCGCGATCAGGCCGCCATCGATGCGGCGACCGCGCGGCTATCCGCGCTGCCCGGCTTTGTCGCGCTGCGCGGGAATTTTCACGATGTGCAATCACTGCTGGCGGGGCAAGGCATTGAGTGCATCGACGGCATGCTGCTCGATCTGGGCGTGTCCTCGTATCAGCTGGACACTGCAGCGCGGGGCTTCTCCTATCACCAGGACGCGCCGCTGGACATGCGCATGGATCAGCGCCAGCCGATGACCGCCGCCGATCTGGTCAATACGTATAGCGAGGCCGAGCTCACGCGCATCATCCGCGACTATGGCGAGGAGAGCTGGGCGGCGCGCATTGCGCACATCATCGTGGAGCACCGAAGCGAGCAGCCGCTCATCACAACCGGCGATCTGGTGCGCGCCATCGACGCGGCCATCCCGCGCAAGGTGCGCGACAGGGACGACGGCCACTCGGCGCGGC
>JAVBUY010000037.1:0-5765 GCA_031554855.1 Eubacteriales bacterium | reverse complement strand
ATCGGCACGCAGATGATCGCCAAGGGGCTGGACTTTCCCGAGGTGACGCTGGTCGGGGTGGTGGCCGCCGACGCGACGCTCAACCTGCCCGACTACCGCGCCGCCGAGCGCACGTTCCAGCTCGTGACGCAGGTCGCCGGACGCGCCGGACGCGCCGATAAGCCCGGGCAGGTGATCGTGCAGACCTACGAGCCCGACCACTATTGCATCCAGACCGCATCGAAGCAGGACTACCGCGCGTTCTTCGACCGCGAGATGATCTTTCGCAGGCGGCTGCTGTATCCGCCCTGCGCGACGATGGCGCGGCTGCTTATCGAGGGCGATGCACCCGAGCAGGCGGAGCACACCGCGCAGGCGCTGGGCGCGCAGTTGGAGGCGTTCTTCGCCAAGCGCCCGGATCTTCACGAGCAAGTGCTGCTGCAGGACGTGGAGCGCGCGCCCATTCCGGTCATTCGCGGCAAAGCGCGCTGGCAGGTATTTATGAAGCTGATCATGCGCCCCGACGAGGCGCTGCTGGACAAGCTGGCGGCGCTGTCGCAGATGGACTGGCCGGGCGCGCAAGTATATACGGAGATCAACCCGATTTCGATGGCATAGGGAAAGGCGGAACGCACATGGCACTGAGAAAGATTTTGCAGATTGGTGACGAACAGCTGCACAAGCAGACGCGCCTGGTGGAGAAATTTGATGCGCGGCTGCATGCGCTGCTGGACGACATGGCGCAGACCATGTACGACGCCAATGGCTGCGGTCTGGCCGCGCCGCAGGTCGGCATCCTACAACGCGTGGTGGTCATTGACTTAGGCGGCGAGGAGGATGAGCGATACGAGCTGATCAATCCGGAGATCGTCGCCAGCGAGGGCGAGGAGGAGGGCACCGAGGGCTGCCTGTCGGTGATTGGCCGGCAGGGCTATGTGGTGCGCCCGACGCGCGTGACCGTGCGCGCGGTGAACCGCCACGGCGAGCCGTTCGAGTTGGTCGGCGAGGGGCTGATGGCGCGCTGCCTGTGCCACGAGATCGACCACCTGCACGGACGTCTGTATGTGGACATCATGACGCGCGAGGTATCGCCCGAGGAGCTGGCGGCGCAGCGTGCGCTGGACGAGCAGGATGAGGAGGACGACGCCTGATGCGTATCGCCTTTATGGGCACGCCGCTCTTCGCAGTGCCCAGCCTGTCCGCGCTGCTCGATAGCGCGCACGAGGTGGTGGGCGTGTTCTGTCAGCCCGATCGTCCGCAGGGGCGCGGCAACAGGCTGACTGCTTGCCCAGTCAAGCAACTCGCCGAGTCGCGAGGTGTGCCGGTCTATCAGTTTCAAAAGCTGCGCGCGCCGGAAGGCGTGGCCGCGCTACGGGCGCTGGCGCCCGACTATGTGGTGACCGCTGCGTTCGGGCAGATATTGTCTCAAGAGCTGCTGGATGTTCCGGCACACGGCACGGTCAATGTGCACGCGTCATTGCTGCCCGCCTATCGGGGCCCTGCACCGATCAACTGGTGTTTGATCCATGGCGAGACCATGACCGGCGTGACCACGATGATGACAGACGCGGGCATCGACACCGGCGACATGCTGTTGTTTGACGCGGTGCCGATTCTGCCCGATGAGTGCGCCGGGGCGCTGACCGAGCGACTAAGCCACGTCGGCGCGGCGCTGCTGATGCGCACACTGGACAGGCTGGCCGATGGAACCTGCCCGCGTGTGCCGCAGGATCATGCGCTGGCCTCGCGCCACCCGATGCTGACCAAGGAATTGGGGCGCATCGACTGGAGCACATCCGCCAAGCAGATCGTGGATCTGATGCGCGGCACAGATCCCTGGCCGGGCGCGTATACCGCCATGGACGGAGGTGTGCTCAAGGTGATTTGGGCGCGCGCGCTGGCGCAGGAAACAGGCGCGATGCCTGGTACCGTGCTGACCGGGGACGCCAAGCAAGGCTTGACTATCGCCACCGGAGACGGTGTGCTGGCCATCGAACAACTGCAAGCGCCGGGCGTCAAGCGCATGCCCGCCGCCGACTATCTGCGCGGGCATCCCATCACGCCGGGCACGCGCCTGGGAGAGGAACAACCATGAGCGATACACCGAGGAGAACACCCGGGCCAAAGAAGCCCTTTTCCGCCAGACCCGCGGCGAAACCGACAGGAAAACCAGCAGGGAAGCCGGTAGGGAAGCCCATTGCGAAAACCGGCGAGCGGCCGTATGCCAAGCCGGTGGGGAAGCCCATCGGAGAGGCTGCGGCGAAGCCCGGTGGAAGGCCATATGCCAAGCCGGTGGGGAAGCCCATCGGAGAGGCTGCGGCGAAGCCCGGTGGGAGGCCGTATGCCAAGCCGGTGGGGAAGCCTGCTGGAAGGCCATATGCCAAGCCGGTCGGCAAACCCGGTGAGAGACCTATGGCTGCGCCGGGTGAGCGCCCCTTTGCGAAACCCGTCGGCAAGCCAGGCGATCGTCCTTTTGCAAAGCCGGTTGGCAGACCCGTGAGCAGACCGGTCGGCAAGCCCGGCGAGAGACCTATGGCTGCGCCGGGTGAGCGCCCCTTTGCGAAACCAGTCGGCAAGCCAGGCGATCGCCCTTTTGCGAAACCGGTTGGCAGACCCGTGAGCAGACCGGTCGGCAAGCCCGGCGAGCGGCCGCAAGCCCGCCCCGCGCCCCAACGCAGCGGCCCCTATGGCAAGCCCGCACCGCGTGCTGTCCCCGCAAAGCCAGTCGCGCCGCCGCCCACGATGTCGCTGGGCGCGCGCATGGTCGCGCTGGATGTGCTGCTGGATGTGCACCAGCAGGGCGCGTACGCGTCGCTGGCGCTCAATGAACGGCTGAAGAGCAATCGCGCGCTGGCTGCGCGCGACAAGCGGCTGGTCACCGAGCTGGTCTACGGCACGCTGGAGAATCAGATCCGCTTGGACTACATGATCGACCACTTTTTGGAGCGCAAGGATGCCGAGATCCTGGTACGCGACGTGCTGCGCTTGGGTGCGTACCAGCTTTTCTTCCTCGACCGCGTGCCCAATAGCGCGGCGGTGGACGAGTCGGTGAAGCTGACTCGCGCCAAGGATCGCGAGCCGTACACCGGGCTGGTCAACGCGGTGCTGCGCAACATGATCCGCGAGCCAGGACGCACGAAATATCCGGACGCGAACGAGCAGCCCGCGAAGTATCTGTCGGTGATGCACAGCCTGCCCGAGTGGCTGGCGCAGCGGCTGATCGACGCCTATGGCCTGCCGCTGGCCACCGAGATCGCGGCCTATCGCCAGCCTGATTCGTTCGTCACCGTGCGCCCCAACCTGGAGCGTACCACCGAGGAGGCGTTCCAGCAGTACCTGGCGCGCCGCCACTACAACGCGACGCCGGGCATCGCGCCGCACGCGGTTCGCATCACCCAGCCCGGCGATTTGGCTGCCGAGCGCGAGTTCGCGCAGGGGCAGTTCAGCATCCAGGGCGAAAGCTCGATGTTGGCGGCGTATGCGCTCGGTGCGCAGCCTGGTTGGACCATTCTGGACGCCTGCGCCGCGCCGGGCGGCAAGACTGCGTTGATCGCCGAGCAGCTGCGCGGCAGCGGGCGCGTACAATCGTGGGATGTGCATGCGCACCGCGTGGAGCTGATCCGCAGCGTCGTGCAGCGCATGAAGCTGGACAATGTCCGCCCGATCGAGCGCGACGCGTCAGTGCATCGTGAGGAGCTGGACGGCACGTTTGACGCGGTGCTCATCGACGCGCCCTGCTCCGGCCTGGGCGTGATGCTGAACAAACCCGACGTGAAGTACCGCCAAACGCCGGAGGGCGTGGCCGATCTCGTGGCGTTGCAGCAGCGCATTCTGGACGCGTGCGGCCGCTATGTGAAGCCCGGCGGCGTGCTGGTCTACTCCACCTGCTCCATCCTGCCCGAGGAAAACTGCGACCAGGTGGCGGCGTTCCTCGCGACGCATCCGGACTTCACGCTGGATAGCCTTTCGCCGTACCTGCCCGATGCGCTCAAGGACCAGGCCGAAGGAGGCCAGGTGCAGTTTTACGCGCATCGCGACGGCGTCGATGGATTCTATATTGCGCGCATGCGGCGCGCCAAGGGGTAAAGCCATGCGAGCACTGCACGGCATGAACGCCCAGGAACTGGCGGCGCTGCTCACCGATTGGGGGCAGCCTGCTTTTCGCGCCAAGCAGCTCTTCGCGTGGCTGCAAAAGGGCGCGGACTTTGCCGCGATGACCAACCTGCCCGCCGCGCTGCGCGATAAACTGGCTGCCGAGGCGGTAGAGCACCCGGTGCAATTGCTCGATTCGGTGCGTTCTAAGCTGGACGACACCGTCAAATTGCTGTATACTTTGCAAGATGGCCATATCGTGGAAGGCGTGCTGATGCGCTACAAGCACGGCACGACACTGTGCCTGTCCACGCAGGTGGGCTGCAACATGGGCTGCGCGTTCTGCGCCTCGACGCTGGATGGCTGCGCGCGCAACCTGACCGCCGCCGAGATGATCGGGCAGGTACTGTGTGCCAACCGGTTGCTGGCCGGTGAGGCGGCGGTGCACAATGTGGTACTGATGGGCAGCGGCGAACCGCTGGACAACTACGAGCAAACGGTGCGCTTTCTGCGTCTGCTGCGCGATCCGGACGGGCTGAACATCGGCCTGCGCAATGTGTCGCTATCGACCTGTGGGCTTGTGCCGCGCATGCTGGCCTTTGCCGACGAGGGGCTGCCCGTGACACTGTCGGTGTCGCTGCACGCACCCAACGACGTCATCCGCCGCGAACTCATGCCGGTGGCCAGCGCCTACCCGATGGAACAGCTGCTCGACGCCTGCCGCGCGTACATCGAGAGCACCGGGCGACGCGTGATCTTTGAATATGCGCTGATCCACGGCGTGAACTGTGAAAAGCAGCATGCGGATGAACTGGCGCAACGCCTCCGGGGCATGCAATGCCACGTCAATCTGATCCCGCTCAATACGGTGGCCGAGCGCGGGCTGACCGCCGCTACGCAGGGCGAGATACAGGGCTTTCTGAAACAGCTGGAGCTGCGCCACATCTCCGCGACCTTGCGCCGCGAGATGGGCGACGACATACAGGGCGCCTGCGGACAACTGCGCAGGCGGCATCTAGCGCTGAGCGATTCATCTGCCGCGCACACCAAGGAGGGATGACCATGCGATACGCCATGCGCACAGACATCGGGCGCGTGCGGGACACCAATGAGGATTCTGCCCTGGCGCTGCCCAAGCAGGGAGTCTACATGGTGGCCGACGGCATGGGCGGACACAACGCCGGAGAGGTCGCATCCAATCTAGCGATCGAGAGCATGAAAAACCGCATGACCGGCAAAAAGCCCACGCCGGATACGCTGATGGCGCTGGTGCAGGAGACCAACCTGACGCTGCTGCGCCGCGCGCAGAGCGACGAGAAAACATCGGGCATGGGCACGACGCTGACGCTGCTGTGGGTGCACGGCAACGAGGCGTTGATTGGGCACGTCGGTGACAGCCGGTGCTATTTGCTGCGCGCGGGGGAACTATCGCAGGTGACCATGGATCACTCGGTGGTGGCCGAGCTGGTGCAGCAGGGGATATTAACGCCCGAGGAGGCGCGCGTGCATCCTTACCGCAATGTCGTGACCCGCGCGCTGGGCACTGCCGGATATGTCGAGGTCGATGTGCTGGCGGTGGATGTCTGCCCGGGCGACCGCTTTTTGCTGTGCTCTGACGGGTTGTCCGGCATGGTCGGCGACGAGGACATCGCCAAGATCATGGCGCGCCGTGACATCGACCAGGCGGCCAATGC
>JAVBUY010000187.1:0-12960 GCA_031554855.1 Eubacteriales bacterium | reverse complement strand
TGCCAAAGAGCATGAACACATTGACGATCGAGTAGGTGTAAGAATAAATGCCGATGTTTTCCACGCCCAGCACGCGGGAAATATACGGAATGGTGATCAATGGGAACAGGTAAATGAGCACCTGATAAATCACATTGAGCAGAAAATTCTTGTTCTCGCTTTTCATGTGGCCACGGCAAAATGCCGCTACTCCCCCTCTAGATTCAGTCCATACGCAGCGCGGACAGCAGGTAGGCTTTCGATTGCTCGCGCAGGCTCTCCAGGTTCCGCTGATACGGCGCGTAATCCGCTTCCCTGAGGTAATCAAAGTTCGGATCAAAGTCAATGCCGATCAGCCGGTCTTCCAGCGTCAGGTGATCCATTAGCGTCAGCACGCGGTCGTCGTCACCGAACATGCCGCCGTTCTTGACCGTCCAGAACGTGCGCCGGAATACCGTCGAGAAAATCGTGCCATGAAACGACGTTGTGATCACCATCGTCGCATGCTGCATCAGTTGCAGATAGGTGGCGGGGTTCTCCAGCGTCGGCAGGTGAAATCCGCCGAACTGCATGCCCTTGACAAAGAAGTTCTTCGCGTTGAACGCGATGACCGGCAGCTTATACTTCTTTGAGATCTGCTGCACCAGGCGATTGATATCGCGGCTAAAGCCCGGTGAATAGTAGAAGATGTAGCGCTCCGGCAGCGTCAGGCGCTGGGAGATCACCGGCGCATAATCCGCCGCATCGAGCAGCAGCGTGGGATCCAGCACCACCGGCACGTCTTTGCCGGTCAGCTCTTTTATCCACTTCTGGCCGTTCTTTTCGCGCACGGACAGGCAGTCAAATGCCTCTAAATAGCGCCGATACTTCGCCGGATCCGGCGCATACCGCAGGATGTTTTTTGCGCCAAAGGACGGCGCGTAGGCGACGCGGCGCGCCTGCCGCACCCAGGGCAGAAAGTACGCGTCGTCGCCGTCCTCGATGGTGATATTCCAGATCTGGTCGCTGCCCGCGACAACGGCGGCATATTCCGCGTCGGTCAGCTCTCCGGCTGTATCATAGCGTTTTCCCGAGAGATGAAAGTGCTCGCGCTTGAACGCCTCGTAGCTGGCGAAGTTCGCCCGGATCCGCCACTGATACAGCCAGACGATGCAGTTCTTGACAAGGTTCTTGATCGACAACCCGCGCGCGAACATGCTGTACACATTGCGCTGCCCGTCGTTAGCAAAATCGATCACCTCGCAGCGCACCCCGCGCGCCGACAGGAAATGATCCAGCGCGTATGTCTGCATCATAGAGCCGCAATTGTAGGCGGCATGGAACGTGAGGATGCCTATCTTGTCGCCCGCCATACTAGATCAGCTCCCCTTCCCGCTGCTTTTTCGTCCGGCGCTTGACCGCATGGAGCAGCCGCATGCTGCCTACCGCCAGCGAATACAGCCGCCACTTCGCCAACTGCACGAACGCGCTGCGCATCAGGCCATATGCGCGGCGCACCGTCACCTGGCGCACGTCGGCCTGGACGTCCTGCCTGCAAAACGTCTCGCGGCAGGTGTCGCGCCGCTTTCGCGCGCTGTCCAGGGTAGATATCCGGTACAACAGCAGATAGAGGCCGGTAAATCGGCAGAAATTGATATCGTCGGCGATCTGCTGCGGGGCGAGGCCGCTTTGCTGCAGGATGGATTCCAATTGCGTCAGATACACCTGGTTGGATGCAAAAAACGCATCGTTAAACGTGTGGGTGGCCGACGCATAGTTCAGCCGATAATAATAGATGGCTTCGGGCACGCAAGCGAAATCCCGCATCGCGTTGAACACCTGGAGGTTGAACAGCGCGTCCTCGCCATTGATCACCGATTCAGGAAAGCGAATGCCCTGCGAGATGAGCAGCTCTTTTTCATACAGCTTGGAGGTCGGCGTCGAGGTGTTGCCGATGGGCAGCGCGCTGGGAATGCCGATGCAGCGGTCGATGAGATCCTGGGCGGTGGGCGACTGCCCGAGGAACTTGCGCGAAAACGCCACAAACTGCTTGCCCAGCGCGATGGCGCGCAGCACAATGTCGCTCCAGCCCTCGACCAGGTAATCGTCGGCGTCTACGAACAGGATACATCTGCCCCGGGCTTGCTCGATGCCCAGGTTCCGCGTATAGGACACGCCATGGTTCGCGTGGTGGCGCACCGTCACCTGCGGCCCGGCGAACCGCTCGCACAGGCGCAGCGATCCATCCTTCGAGCCGTCGTCGATCAGGATCACTTCCATGGACGCGGTAAGTTCCGAAACGACCGAGGTCAGGCATCGTTCCAGGTGTTGCTCGGCATTGTATACCGGGATGATGATGGATAGCGCGATCATGCCTGTCCCCCTCTCAACATTCTTCGCCTGTATCGCATCACTGCGCCCGGCGAGGCCTGAAACAGCAGCAGCTTCACGCGTTGCTTGATATCAAGCTGCGCCGCAAACGCCGCATGCGCTCGAATCTGCGCGTCGATACTCCGCACCAGCCCGTGCTGGTGTGCGAAGGATTTCTTTGCTCGGTATCGCGCCTCATAGAGCGTCATCAGGTATTGGTAGCGCAGTCGGTCTCGCGCACCAGGCGCATCGTCGCAGAGCGCCAGCATCTTCGGATACGCATCCAGCACGCTGAACCACTTGGCGTTGTCCAGCGCATTGTAGGCGCTGGCGCCATGCTGTCGGTAGAAGTAACGATCGCCGGGCAGCCAGCAAACCGCGTCGCACAGCGAGAAGTATGCGAGGTTGAAGAGCATGTCCTCCGAGATCGCGACGGTCTCATCCAGTCGCAGGCCGTGCTGCCGGATCAGGTCGGCAGCGTACAGCTTGTTGGCCATATACCCGCCGAAGGAAGCCAGCAGCAATTCGCGCAGGTTCTCGGTGTACCGCACACAGTCCGCGCCGGTGCCAAAATGAATCTCGCTTTCCTCGGAAAAGCTGTGGATGCCCACCACGGCGCATTGCGCGTGCTCGCGCGCCATCGCCTCGACCATCACGCGCACAAAGTCTGGCGCAACGACATCGTCTGCGTCCACAAAGGCCAGGTACGCACCCTGGCTCTGCTCGATGCCCGCATTGCGCGCATGCGAGACGCCATGGTTCTGTTGGCACAGCAGGCGAACGCGCGCATCGGCGACGCAAAATGGCCGCGCGACATCGACGGTGTTGTCATTCGAGCCGTCGTCGATCAGCAGGATCTCCAGATCGGTATAGGTCTGGCGCAACAGCGCTTGAAGGCACGCGCCGAGATATCGCCCCGCGTTGTACATGGGGACAATGACGCTGACTTTGCCCATCGGTGTCCCCTCCTTACTCCGCGTAGAGCCGCATATACGCTTCGGTCATGCAGCGGCCAGACAGATGCGCCTCCTTGAAGGCGGCAATGCCCGCCCGATCCAGGCGATCAGCATGCGCGCGCAGCGCTGCCATCTGCTCGCCGTACTGGGCATCGGCAAAGGTCTCGCCTAGGTAGATCCGCTCGTCGATGCCGAACACTTCGCAGTGCGACGGAATATCCGACAGCAGCAGACCCAGCCCCTGCTCCAGCGCCTCCAGCATCGCGATGGAAAAGCCCTCGGACCGCGACGACGACGTGAACACATCGGCGATGCGGTAGTAATCCATGGGATTGTCCAGAAAGCCCAGGAACCGCACATGCGCATCCGCTGCGCTTTCGCATGCGGCCCTGTCGGGCCCGTCACCCAGCACGATCAGGTATTCGTCCTCCGCGCGGCACCGGCAAAAGTCCCGTACCAGGCTGCGCACATTCTTGCGCTCGGTCAGCCGCCCCGCAAACACATACAACCTCGCGTCGGTCGGAATGCCCAATTCCTGACGGCTCACCGCGCGCATCGGCGGCTTCGGATCGCTGCCGTTGCGCACAAAGGCAATGTGCGGCACGTGCTTTCGGGTTGCATCAGCCACCGTCTGGGAACACCCGACGCAGACCTCCAGCTTTCGCAGCGCATGCAAATGCAGCGCGATATACAGCTTGCTTTTCAGCCAGCCGTACTCGGCCGCATAGTCCTCGAACATGATATTGTGAATGGTGCAAATGCGCTTGGCGCGCGCCTGAATCCGAGACGCCATCACATCGGGCACAAAGCCATGGGTGTGGATCACGTCGAATCGCCCGTCGCGCACGAGCCGCTCGAATTCGCGCTGCCCGGTCAGCAGATAGCCCAGGCGTCCATCGTGGTCACCCTCGATGACCTCCACGCCCATCTCGCGCAGACTGCGCACGATCTGCGGATCGTTGCCGCGAAAGATCGTGATCAGTGCGGGCTGGTATAAGGTGCGATCGAGATTGTGGATCAAGCTGATGACTACGCTGCTCGGGCCGTTCTTCTTGATCGCGTTGATCACGTAGGCAATGCGCTTCATGTGCTGTGTGTATCCTTTCGCAAGACGTGCGCGCCGCTATTTTCGCAGCAGTTTCCCGAACAGAAAGCGCCGCAGGCCATTGGGCGCCAGACTGGAGCCGCACCGGATCGCCACCGACGCGGCAAATTGCGGCAGCGAGATCCAATGATGCCGCCACATGAAATAGAACAAGGCCGCCTGCGCCTTGGCATACTTCCAGCCGCCGCGCCGCTTGTACATGTCGCTGCCCGCGCGCATCCATAGCAGTGGTTGCTGGATGTTATAGCCCTGGCAGCCCTGCATGAGCATCCTGACCCAGAGGAAATAGTCCTCCAGCAGGAACAGCTCTCGATAGCCTCCGGCGGCCTCAACGGCATCCTTGCGGTACATCACACAGGGATGATTGAACGGATTGCGCCCCTTGGAAAAGGCGACGATATCCGCCTGGTTTTCCGGCGGCACGCGGCGCGCGGTGACCGCGTCCGGCGAGGTGGAGAATTCTTCTACGATGCCACTGACAATGCTGACCTCCGGCATGCGCGCAAATACCGCCAGCTGCCGCTCGCAGCGGTCGGGGCGCGCGATATCGTCGCTGTCCATGCGCGCCACCAGATTGTGCTTGCAATAGGCCAGGCCGTGGTTCAGCGCGTTGCCCAGGCCTTGGTTCTCCGGCAAACGGATGACCTGCAGCGCGTCGCCAAACTTGCCGCGCATGCGGTCGATCACACTGTCCAGTGCGTCGCCCAGCGGGCCGTCGCACACCAGCACAAAGTCGTCCGTCGGCGCGGTCTGCGCCAGCACGCTGTCCATGCTGCTCTGAAGATACGCAGGGCGCTCCTTATAGTACACCGACATGAGCACAGAATATGGCATGCTACACCCGCTCCTTCACGACAGAGCGTTTTTTCTCCAGCGCAATGGTCTTGCCGCTAGCAACGCCCTCCGTGCTTCCCTTCATAAACAGGATCTTGACAGTGGCGAACATGAGGCGCAGATCCTCCGACGCGGACATATTGTTTACATACATGAGATCCATTTGCAGCTTATCATAGGGCTCTGTGTTGTAGCGGCCATAGATCTGCGCATAGCCGGTGAGCCCTGCCTTCACCTGGAGCCGCAGCCGGAATGTAGGCATCGCTGCTTCATACTGCTCAGCGATCTCCGGCCGCTCGGGGCGCGGGCCCACGATGGACATCTCGCCGACGAGAATATTGATCAGCTGCGGCAGTTCATCGAGGCGGCAGGCGCGGATGACCTTGCCGATCGGTGTGATGCGGTCGTCCTGCTCGCTGGCCATTCTGGCCACGCCGTCCTTTTCGGCATCGACGCGCATGCTTCTGAACTTGAGGATCTCGAACGCGCGGCCATCTTGGGTCAAGCGCGTTTGCTTATAGAATGCCGGGCCGCCATCGTAGAGCCTGATCGCCAGCGTCGTCAGCAGGAAGATCGGGCTGAGGATGATCATCGCCAGCAGCGAAGCGAGGATATCGAACGAACGCTTTAAGAACATGAATTCAAACGACGGCACCGCACGGCGCACGCGGATAAAGGGAATGCTGAACATCTTCATATGCTCCGCGCCGGCCATGATGATATCCGCCACCTTGGGCTTGAAGTAGCCTTCCACATCGTTCTCAAGGCAGTACTTGGTGATCTCGTTGCGCAAAACGATGTCGATGCCCGCGGTAAAAATCACCTCGTAGCCCTGCACCTGCTCCAGCACGGTCTGTATGTCCGACGGGTCTTGGATATACTTGCGCACATCAAACTTGCGCGAGAACTGGCGCAGCTCGCGCAACCGCTGCAAGTCATCGTCGTCGCGATAAATAACCACCGTGGGGCTGGGCGCATGGAGGCGATAATACAGGCGGTCGGCGACGAACGCCCACACCAGGTTCAGTATCAGTTGCGCGGCCAGCAGCTCCACCAGCGGATAGGGTGGCACGAATGTTTGCAGGGTCAAGCAGATCACCACGTACAGAACGCCCGCGCCGATCAGGTCGGCCAGCGACAGTGAGTAGATCATCTCCAGCACGCTGGCGGTTCCGGCGTTGTAGGCGTGGTAGATCTTGCCCAGCATCACCTGCGCGCCAGCATACACGAACACCATCAGCAGCGTCATGCTCAGCAGGCTCTGCGGCGCATAGTATTGCGCATAATGCAGCAGGAAGCACCCCCAGAACAGGGCAATGGCGATCAAAGCGCGCACAGCTTTGATCGTGTGCATCTGAAACGTCGCCAGCATCCTTTGAGAATTCTTACTCACGTTCACGGAGATCCCTCCTTGCGGTCGTGCAGTACGTTTGTGCTATATATGGCTGAAACCGATACCGTTGCGCCCGGTCAGCCGCGTGGCGACCTCTTCGCCATAATCGGCGACCAGCTTCTCATATGCCTTCTTCATCAATGGGGGGCGCGAGGTGGTGTTGTGCGCGTCTGTCGCGATGTAATCGACCAAATCCTCTTCGAAAAAGCGCCGCAGATCGCGCCGGAAGAAAAACGAGCCCCGATGCAGCACCGTGGATGCATTCATCTGGAATCCAGCGCCGCATTCCGCCTTGAGCCGCCGCGCAAAATCCGGCTTTTTGAACAGCGCCGGATAGCGCTCCACATGCGCCAGGATCGGATAATACCCGCAGCGGCGGATGGCCTCGCATGCCCCGGCGATCCGATGCCCGACAACATCGGGCAGGAACTCCACCAGAACGTACGATGTGTCAGCCAGCGTGGGCACGCGCCGGTCACGCAGATAGCGGGTGGTGTGCGGCGTATACATCATCTCTGCACCAGCGTGCAGCGTGAGCGGCCAGCCAGACAAAGCGCACAGTTGCCGCGCTTCCTCCAGCCGGTGATGATACACCTCCTCGTCAAAGAGCGCCACGCCCGGCCGCATATGCGGTGTCGCAACGATTTCCGAAATGCCGTCATCGACAGCCGCCTTCAGCATCGCCGCCATCTCTTCGACCGTTCGAGGGCCGTCATCCATGCCATATATCAAGTGCTGATGGATATCCACAAAGCCCTTCATTTGTGCTTCGGTCTCCTCTCCTTGCGCAGCCTGGCGGTCGATGACGACTTTCCATAATACCCGTTGTAGTACGAGTAATAGGCTTTGTAATAGTGCCGCTTGGAGCTGGCGGTATTGAACTGCGCCTTGTTGAGCACCGCGCCCAGGATCGGGCAGCCAGTCTTTTCGATCTGCTGCTTGGCTTCGTATAGCTCACGCCGCCTGACCTCGTTGTCGGACACTACAAAGAGGATGCCGTCGCAATGCTTGGCGATGATCGCCGCATCAATGACCACGCCGATGGGCGGCGCGTCCACCACGATGCAATCGAACTCGCGCGACAAATGCTCCATCAGCGCGGGAAAGCGATCACTGTTTAATAGCTGCACCGAGTTGCGCACATCGCGCCCCACGGGCACCATGTATGCGTTGGGGATGTTGGTCTTATACACCACATCCTCCGCCTCGCATTGCTTGGTCAGATAGTGCGCCAGGCCCTTGCCGTCCAGCGGCATTTGCAGATCAAACCGGCTCATGATCGCCGATCTGCGAAGATCGATGTCCACGTGCACGACGCGCTTGCCCATGACTGCAAATGTGCGCATCAGGTTCATGGAGATAAAGCTCTTGCCCTCCTGCGCGTGACAACTGGTCAGCAGAATGCGCGTCGTGCCGCTGCCCGCAAAGGTCAGGTTGGTGCACAGCGTGTTCATCGCCTCTTCGGCCGCATAATTGAGCGTGTCAAACTTATTGATGAGCAGCGCGTTCATACTCTTCCCCCTTCCTCTTCTGCTTTTTGTTCTTTTTAGAGGACTTGCCGGACGCACCGCCCGCAGGGCTGACCAGCGGAATCACCGACAGCACGACCATTCCCGTGTACTTGGTGATGTCATCCGCCGACTTGATCTTGTCATCGAAGATGAAGATCAGCGCCAGTATACCGGCCGCCAGCAACATCCCCAGCATCGCGCCGATCATGACGTTCTTGGTCAGGCTGGGCTCGACGGGGTTGTAGTTGGGCAGCGCATCAGAGAGAATGCTAGGCTTTTCTGTGACCATGACGCTGGCGATATAATCGCGCGCCACGTGCGCATATTCGTTGGCAATGCGCGCAGCTTCCTCGGGGTCACCGCTGCGGATGCGGATGTAGAGGATGCGGGTATCGTTGGGGTTGCTGACGGTGAGCATGCTCTGCATCCCGGCATACGAATAATCGAGATCCAGATTGGCAATCACGCGCTCGTGCAGCTCCCAGGTCTTGAATACCTCCTGGTAGTCGGATGCCAGATAGGTGCCGACTTGCAGATCCGCCAGGTTGACCACCGAATCGTTGGAGTTCTGCACATAGAGCTTCGCGGTGGATTCATACACCGGCTTGAGGCTGAACTCGGTGTACTCAAACGCCAGCATTCCGCAGATCAAGATCGCCAAAATGATAAAGCGCAAGTGCTCGAGCAGCCAGAACAGCAGCTCGACGAGGTTAATCTCATCATATTCGCTCCCGCCAACAGCCGCATCTATGCCGCCCCGGGGAAGGGCAATTTTCTCAAATTCCTGAGACATAAACGTGCATCCCTCCAACAATCACTTCAAATGCCGCAAATGAGACCCATCTACCGAACCGTGGGCGCGGGGCTCTGCGGATTGCGGTCGCTGCTCAGCACACCCAGCAGGAAGTCTTTTTGGTGCGCAAGCGCTTCCAGCACTTCCATCGGGAAGGTAATGCTCAGCCCGCCGCGCTCTACCGTCGCCTTGAGTGCATGCCACTCAAGCTGGTCCAGCTCGGCGGCAACCGCGTCGGCAGGCAACGCGCCGGTGGCGGGATCAACGGTGGCAGGCGGCTGGGTAGCGGGCGGCAGCGTCTCGACCGGTGCAGTGCCATCCTCGGCGAGCACCTCGGGCGGCTTAACGACGCCCACCATGACCGCCACGGTCTGCGAGGGTTTGTACACGGTGGCAAACGATATATCCACTGTGACGCTGCCAAACTCCGGGTTGTAGTTCACCGCGGAGCAGGTCACCAGTTCCTGCATGGACAGCTGACTTAGGTCATAGCCCTCCGGCAACTCGAGAATAAGCTCCAGCTTTGCGATCTCGCCAAAGAAATCGGTCAGCGGCATGTCAGCGGTGGCCTCGGTGCGGGCGAGCAGCTGCTCCAGCGTCACGCGCGCCAGCTCGGTGTCCTCCACCACCGCGATGGACAGATCAACGATTCCCTCAATGGCGTTCTCCGCGTGTATCGTGGTCACATGCGCCAGGTTCTTGGTGGTGATGCTGTTCGCGGCCCACGCGGTTGTTGCCGCCGTCACGCCGACAACCAGAAGTCCCGCAAGCAACATAGCGATTATCTTTTTACCCATTTGGTGTAGACCCTCCATTTTTGTGATCTTGTGCGCCGAAGTGCCTTTTATTCCAACGACACGGGCTGATAGAATACATCGACCACCAGTTTTTGCAGCGCCTCTTCGTCCGGATAGAATTCCATGAATCCGCTGTCTCCGTCGATGTGCAAGCCCGGGATCTCCCCATCGTCGAGGTGTTGATAGGTTTTGCCGCGATTGCTCTCATTGATGATGCGGCCGCGCTTCATATTGGTGACTAGATGATCACCCAGCAGATCGTACAGCGTGCCGATGAATTGCGGATTATCCTTGATTTGAGCCAGCAAACGCGCGCTGAGTCCATCCAAAAATATGCTCTGGCGATGCATGCGGGACTCGTTTCGCCCATCGCCCACTGCCATACGCTCATGCACAAAAATCTCGGCCTGCTCGCCGCTGAGCGTCAGCGTGGCACCCTTCGCCATGGATGGATCGCGGTAGGTGAAATCTT
Source organism: Eubacteriales bacterium (assembly GCA_031554855.1). Taxonomy (GTDB): domain Bacteria; phylum Bacillota; class Clostridia; order Christensenellales; family Aristaeellaceae; genus JAVBUY01. Next base: position 2,771 of record JAVBUY010000187.1, on the reverse strand, counting down.
CCTCCAGCGTAACCTCGACCCCGCCCACCGCGTTATTGAGCGTCGCTACAGACGCCAGGTCAAAGCTCGCAAAGAAGTCCACCTGCACACCCTTCATCAACCCCTCGACCGCCTGCACGGTCGATCGGCAGTTTTCCTTCTCGCTGCTGCCAAATCCCTGCGCCAGACAAATCTGCGCCACCGTCGGGGTAACGGAATTGCCCAGCACGCCCAGCACCATGATCTCGGTCATCGTGTCGCGGTCGATCGAAATCCAGCGCACGGTCTTGCGCTCATGATCCATGACCACAAGCCCCAGAAAGTCCGCTTGCCCGCCGCCACGAAAGCGCGACGCGACCGTCATCTCACGCAGTTCCCTGTCCGTGCCGATCAACAAAATGGTGGTCAGCCGCTCATTGCGGATATAGGTGTTTCCCTGATAGACCAGCGTATCTTTTTCCGCCAGCTTGGCGGACAGATCGCCGCGCACCAGCGTGTTGTCGCGCATGCGCTGCTCCAGCAGCGTGCTGCCAACCGCGAGTGCTCCAAGCACCAAAACCAAGGCTAGCAGCGCAAGCACCGTATAAGAAAAAGCTGCTCTTCGATCAGAGTGCGCGAATTGTTGGCGTTCCCGCTCCATACCTGTCGGCCAACCTTTCCTCGTTTTGTCCCACCGCCGGACCCTGCAAGTGATTTGCGCGCAAACATGGACGAACTTGTGCATATACAATGCATCAAAGTATATGATTTTAGCATTTCTTGCCGGAATTTGTCAAGAAACCGCGAGTGGGGCGAAAATGCCGTTTCTTCCTATTATTTAGAGGTGTCGCGCACGTGTGTATAGCGCTATTTCCTTATATTGTATGCATTTGCGCCTCTACGCGGTTTGCCACACGCCGCCTCAGGCAACGCCCGCACGCAAAACATCAACAGAGAATTAAGCAAGCAGGACATCAAAAAAAGCCGAGCAACTGCTCGGCCTTGTGATCGTGTAGACCTAGGGCAATACCGCACAAAGGAGTGCCACTGACATCGCGCGAGATTTTCGCGCTGCTCCAGGAGCCTGTAGAAAGCCGTGGCAGCGCCGCTGGATATAGCCCCTTCGGAGCTTTGCAACACGCGCTAAAGCACCTTGCGCAAAAAGTCCTGGGTACGGGCGTTTTGTGGCGAGCCGAAGAGCTGATCCGGCGCGCCCTCCTCCATGACCTGCCCTTCATCCATGAACAGGACACGGTCCCCCACCTCCCGGGCAAATCCCATCTCGTGGGTGACCACGACCATGGTCATGCCCTCTTGCGCCAACTGTTTCATAACGTCCAGCACCTCGCCCACCATCTCGGGATCCAGGGCCGAAGTGGGCTCATCAAAGAGCATCACTTCCGGTTCCATTGCCAGGGCGCGGACGATGGCGATGCGCTGTTTTTGGCCGCCGGAGAGCTGGCCGGGATAAGCCTCCGCCTTGTCCGCCAGCCCTACCCGGTCCAGTAGTGCCACGGCTTTCTTCCTCATCCCGTCCTGGGTCAGGGGCAGCCCTTGGGCTTTGTGGGCACCCTTGCGGTAAATCTGCATGGGCGCCAGCGTGATGTTGTCGATGACCTTGAGGTGCGGGAACAAGTTGAACTGCTGAAACACCATCCCCATCTTGCGCCTGACCGCGTTGATATCGACCCGTGGGTCAGTAATCTCCATACCGTCAAAGGTGATGGTGCCGCTGGTGGGTTTTTCTAGCAGATTTAAGCAACGGAGAAATGTACTCTTTCCGGATCCAGAGGGTCCAATGACGACCACCTTTTCGCCCCGAGCGATATGCTGGTCCACACTGCGCAACACCCGCAGGGAGCCAAAGTCCTTACACAGTCCTTTAACGGTGATCACTGGCGCGCAGCCTCCTTTCGATGAGTTGCATCAGGATGGTCAACAGCTTGACGACCAGGTAGTACATCAGCGCGATGATCACCAGCGAACCCATGGACTCAAAGGTTCTGGCGCGTACTTGCTCGCCCACCTTGGCCAGATCGACACCGCCGATGTAACCGAAGATGGATGTCTCCTTGACCAGCACGATCAACTCGTTACACAGGGCAGGAATGACGTTCTTGATGGCCTGAGGCAGGATGATGAATCGCATGGTCTGGATGCTGTTAAGCCCCAGTGATCGTCCGGCCTCGGTTTGCCCGTGGTCGATGGACTGGATGCCCGCACGGATGATCTCCGCCACATACGCGCCGCTGTTACAGCCAAAGGCCAGCGCACCGATCATGACCTTGGTACTGGGTGCCGTGGAGGTCACACTACCAAAGATGACAAAATAAAAGATCAGCATTTGCACCACCATGGGGGTGCCGCGAATGATATCGATATACGTGCCCGCGATGCCGGACAGCCAATTAACGCCCAACAGCTTCCATTTGGATAGTCGCATCATCGCCAGAATCAGGCCCAGGGTGATGCCGATGATGACGCCGCCCAGGGACAGCTGCATGGTGATCTTCAGGCCGTTGAAGTACAGCTTGTACCGGTCGCCTTCGATAAATGCCGTGTATAGGTTTTGCAAAAACTCTGCCAAGGTGCTTCTCTCCCATTCCTAGATCATCGGAACGCAGAAAATCTAAGGGAGCTAACGCCCCCTTAGATATGTGGTTAGGGCGTGCTTCAAAACTCCGGAAGCGCAATTTCCGGCGGATTTTCCGCCATATCGGCGTCGTTCTGCACTTGGCGTACCTCCAGTACGCCGCGTTCCGACTCCTTGATCTGGCGCAAAATCCTTGGAACTTGCATTTCCTCCCCTTTTG
>JAVBUY010000215.1:0-8217 GCA_031554855.1 Eubacteriales bacterium | reverse complement strand
TTTGATCTTCACATCGCGGCGGTGATCGAGCGCGAGCCGGGCACAGAGCCAGGCACGCGCGAACTGGCGGAAATTGTGGATATCGTGAAGGCCAGCGGCGTGCGCGCGCTGTTTGCCGAGCCGCAGTATGCGGATCGCGCCGCCGAAGTCATTGCGCGCGAAACCGGTGCAAAAGTCTACACGCTTGATCCGGTGGTGACCGGCCCGATGGACAAAACTGCGTATCAGGACGCAATGGAGCGCAACCTGCAAACCCTGCTGACCGCGCTGGTGCCCTAATCGATAACCCGGTCAGAGCACTAGAATGATGGAGGAACACATGTCGGAACACACCCATGCGTGCAGCCTGTGCCGCATCGAGCTGGATCATGTGACGGTCGCCATCGAGGGGCAGGAGTTGGTACGCGACGTCAACCTGCACATCCATTGCGGCGAGCTGACCGCGCTGATCGGCACCAACGGCGCTGGCAAGACCACACTGATTCGCGCGCTGCTCGGCGAGCTGCCCTTTCGCGGCGAGGTCAAGCACGTGCGGCACGATGGCAGCCCATTGCGCGACGTGCGCACAGGCTATGTGCCGCAACAAATGGCATTCGATCGCAGCGCGCCGGTGACCGTGCTGGACTTTCTGACTGCGGCCAATAGCAAGCGGCCGGTGTGGTGCGGCGTTCGGCGCCCGGATCGAATCCGCGCGATGGACGCGCTGGCGCAAACGCACAGCGAGGGCCTGGCGGATCGCCGCTTGGGCGCGCTGTCTGGTGGCGAATTGCAGCGCGTGCTGCTGTCGCTGGCGCTGACGCCCAGCCCCGACTTGCTGATTCTGGATGAGCCGGTCAGCGGCGTCGATCAGAACGGGCTGGAGCTGTTCTATCAGACCGTGTCCGAGTTGCGTCGACATCATCACTTGGCGATTCTGCTGGTGTCGCATGATTTTTCGGTGGTGCGCCACTATGCCGACCGCGTCGTGCTAATGCAGCAGACCGTGCTGGAAGAAGGCACGCCCGACAAGGTATTCGCCTCGCCGGAATTCGCGCGGGTGTTCGTGCTCGAGCGGGGGGAGGTGCGGCCATGAATGCGATCTATGCGGCGATGGACGTGCTGCTGCCCTTCGCCTGGCTGGACTATACCTTCATGAAGAACGCGCTGCTGGCGCTGCTGCTGTTGACGCCGCTGTTTGGCCTGCTGGGCACGATGGCGGTGGATAACCAGATGGCGTTTTTCTCCGATGCGCTGGGGCACTCGGCGCTGACTGGCATTGCGTTGGGCGTGCTGCTCGGCATCGACGACCCGATGATCTCCATGCTGGCGTTCGGCGTGTTGGCCGCGCTGGCCATCACGCGCATCAAGCAGCGCAGCAAGGCCTCCACCGATACGGTGATCAGCGTGTTTTCCTCCACCGCGATTGCGCTGGGGCTGGTGGTGCTATCGCGCGGCGGCGGCTTTGCGAAATACGCGGGCTATCTGGTGGGCGATGTGCTGGCGGTGACGCCGCGCGACCTGCTCTGGCTGCTGATCGCGCTGGTCGCTGTGATCGCGGCGTGGGCATTCTTGTTCAATCCGCTGCTGATGGTAAGCGTCAATCCTTCGCTGGCCAAGAGCCGCGGCATCCGCGCGCAGTTGACGGAGACCTGCTTTGTGGTGCTGATTGCTGTCGTGGTGATGCTGGCAATCCGTTGGGTTGGCGTGCTGCTGATCAATTCGCTGCTCATCCTACCCGCGGCAGCGGCGCGCAATGTCGCCCGGCATGCTGCGTCGTATATCCGGCTGTCGGTGCTGTTCGCGATGATTTCCGGTGTGATCGGGCTGATCGCTTCGTATTACTTGAATACCGCAGCAGGCGCGGCGGTGGTGCTGGTGGCGGCAGCGATCTACTTTGCGACGCTGCCATTCTCCAGCGCGCGGCGCTGAAAGGAGAGAGCATGCAGAACAAGGCCAAAGGGTTGTGGGGCGTCGCGCTGCTGATCGCGATCCTGCTGCTGACGCAACTGGGCATACTGCCGCAATCGATGCTGCATAACCTGTCGCAACCCGCGCAAACGCAAACCGAGGCATCCGAGCGTGCGTCCATCAACGACTTTGAGGGCGTGGCGGACTACCTGCGCGAGCATGGCGAACTGCCCGACAACTTCCTGACGAAAAAAGAAGCCACCGCGCTGGGCTGGGTGGCGCGCGAGGGCAATCTGGCCGACGTCGCGCCCGGCATGAGCATTGGCGGTGACATCTTCACCAACGCGGAGGGGCGGCTGCCCAAGGCCAAGGGGCGCACCTGGTATGAGTGCGACATCGGCTACACATCGGGCACGCGCGGCGCGGACCGCATCGTGTTCTCTAGCGATGGATTGATCTACAAAACCGAGGATCACTACGAAACTTTCGAGGAAATGTGAGGAGGCCGCCGATGCGAGACGTACGACTGGATGGGCGCGAGATGCCCGACCGGGCGGCACTGCACGCCGCGCTCAAGACAGCGCTGGATTTCCCGGATCATTACGGCAACAACCTCGACGCGCTATGGGACATGATTACCGGGCACATCGCGCTGCCGGTGACCGTGCGGTGGACGTACTTTGCGCGCAGCCAGAGGCAGTTGGGCGACTATGCCGACCTGGCGTATCAGCTGATGAAGCGCGCGGAAAAAGAGGATATCGGGTTCGCTGTGCGCAAGGCACGGTATCGGCAATAAAGACCTTTTTTGACAAGCCGAGGCTGCATGCAGCCTTTTTATTGCAGCTTCAGCGGAAAAAAACCACCAGCAGAGCTGGTGATATTAAGAGCTTTAGATACAAAGCGAAAACTCCTTTGCTAGAATGGAAGTAGGTCTGCCGACCGACTCACGTAAGCAAAGGAGTTTTCGCAATGAATGACAATCAGAGAGTATCACACAACAGATGGAACTGTAAATACCATATCGTATTTGCGCCGAAGTATCACCGGCAAGGAGTGTATGGGAAAATCAAAGCGGATATTGTGTCGATGCGGTTGGCTGAATAAAAGCTAGATCGCGGAGGCTCTTATTTGTGCGCGTTAATCGTTTCCGGAGTCGTCGTATGAATCCTCGCCATCGTCCCCGGTGGGCTCGAAGTCTGCGTAGCGCTCCGGCATGGAGTAGCGGAACCGCGCCTTGGCGGTGACTGAGTTGCCATCGGCATCGGTGGCGACCAGCCACAGGTACAGATAGTCGCTGGCTTGCGTCCACACATAGGGGAAGGGACTGGTGACGCCATCGCCATAGGCGGCGCCGTCGTCCGCACCGGTCGTTTTTGTCACCGAAAGTTTGTAAGGTGGTGTGCCGCCAAACGCCTGCGCGACAAAGTTGATATCGATCTTCACCGCGCCATCTTCTTCATATAGCTTGCCGCCGGTGGACCAGCAGTAGATCGAAGCCGACAGGCCGGACGCCGCGTCGGTTTCATTGTCGGCAAAGCCGGAAACGCATTCCTTTGCCAGACCGCCGAACAGCAGCACCTGGAATTCCGGCGTGATCTCCTCGGACAGCGGCAGGGAATTGAGCAACTGGAACTTGCGCACAGCCTGCGTCATGTGCGCATCGTAGCGGGTGTTGACTTGGTCGGTTTTAAGATAGTGCAGCTTGCGCAGTTGCCGCTTGAGGGATAATACCTCATCCCCTTTGTCGCCAGGCGACAGAAGGGAATATTCCGCCTCATCCAGCACTTTTAAGAACTTGGACTGGACATAGCCAGTTTTGTCCTGATAGGTGATTTGTGACCAGTCGCCTGTGCTGCCCAGCACGAACACCTTGGCGCGATTGGGCACCTGAGCGAGCACCTTGGCCTTGGTGCTCATGGATTTGCGCATATTCAGTGAACCTGCCTCGGTGCTGACCTCGCCAACGCGCTTGTCGGCAGGATCAAACGTCGGCGCAGGCGTGGGCTTCGGGGTTTTGGTCGGCTTGGGCGTTTTGGTCGGCTTCACGGGTTTTTCGATGAGCTGTTCTGCGGAATCTGTGGTGGGCGCAGGTGTTTCCTCCGCCACCGCATAGGAGAGTGCTGTACATGCCATCAGGCACGCCAAACATAATGCAAGTACTGTACGCAAACGATGATCCTCCTCAGCAAATAGCCGCTGTTGCTATATCCACATATTATATACTGCTTTTCGCTCGATGGCAATTGCAGAATGCGCACGACGGAAAAACGCGTCGATGCCCGGTATAGCGCACATCGCCAGCCGCCATACTGTAGCGCAGGAGGCGATCACGGTGCAACCCAAATATGACAACCTGAAGGCGCTGCTCAAGGCCGACCGCGTGGCTTACGATTATTTTGCGTCACTGCCACAGTATGTGCGTGAGCATGTGGCGGAGCGGTCTGGAGAGGTCAACTCGATGGATTCGCTCAGAAGTCATGTGGACAATGCGACAAAGGGCGATGGCTAAAACGGCGGGCGATCGGAGAAGCTAGGGACGCAAAAACAATGGAAGCGAGCCGAAAAGCGCGTGAAAAACGATCGAGAGCTATTGGCCAGCGCGTGTCGCGGCGATCTGGCGGCACAAAACGAGTTGTTTGCCACGCGCATTGACCCGCTGGTGCGCTTGGCGTATCTGATCACCCGCGACTTTGCCGCCGCCGAGGACGCGGTGCAAGAGGCGCTGATTTCCACCACGCGCCACCTGCCAACACTGCGGGAACAGGAGCGCTTTGACGCATGGCTCAAGCGCATTGTGGTCAACCAGGCCAAGACGTTCCGGCGGCGCAATGGACGCGTGATCCCGACTGAGGATGTGTCGCTCTTCATGGACGCCAACGAGCAGAGCACGCCCAGTCCGGAAAGCCTGCTGCTCAAGCGCGAGCAGCAACTGCGGGTGCTCGGGGCGGTCGATAAGCTCAATGACCGCCTGCGCGTGCCGATCTTCATGAAGTACTACCTGGACATGAAGGAGAGAGAGATTGCGCGCGCGATGCGCCTGCCGGTATCGACCATCAAGGCCAGGCTGCACGCGGCGCGCAAAAAGCTGCGAACGACGCTGGAGAAGGAGGACTGGACGCATGAACGGCTACAGTGATCCCCTGGAACGGGCACTGAGAGACAGCCTGTCCAGCCGCGCCGGGCGGGTGGAGATTGATGGAGAACAATTCTGGGTGCGCGTCACACAGCGCATCAAGACGCGGCAAAGCGGCGCGCGCATGGCGCACCGCTTGTGGTTGAATAGGACCAAGCAGGGATAGGGGCGGCGAAGCACCGCTCCTTTTTTGCGCGGTTCATGGCATCGGTTTCAGCCGCGACACCGGCAGATTGTACTTGCTGTAGCGCGTGCCGCGCTGATCGCGCCAGGCGCCCTGCGGATCGGGCACCAGCACGCCCGCAGTCTTGCCGATGCGGGAAATCTGCCCGCGCATCGGTTGTCCGCGATAGGTGAACAGCACCCATTGCCCGGGCGCAAATCCTTCGGCGGCGGCGGTTTGCGCGCGCGTAGGCAGCGCGTGCGTGCAGCGCTTATGGCCAAAGAGGCCGTGCGACAGCGCTTGAAAGCGCGCGCCATGCCCGTCCAGCCGCCCATGCAGCAGAAAATCTGCGGCGTGGCACAGCTCGTGCTCCAATACCGACAGGAAGGCTTCCAGCGGGGTGTCGAAGGTCAGCCCATTGGCCTCGACCGGCGCTAAGGGAAGCCGCAGCAAAAAATCCACGCCCATGCGGATCTCGATGCGGGGCGCGCAAAGCGGCGCGCGTACAATGCGGCAGACCCCGGCGGTGCGCGTCATGCGCGTGGAGGCGGTCACCTGCATGCGCGGCGCCTTTTGCGCGAAGAAGCCGCTGAAGAACACATGGTCATACGCCACGAGCATGCAGCGCAGCGCCTCGGCCGTAATCTCCGGCGGAGGCGCCTCTTTTAGCGTTGGAAAGCGCACCAGAACGGTATCGAGTACCAGCTGGCGATGCTGCCGGATGGTGGCGGCGGACAGGGGACAGGGGAAAGGCGGTTTGGGCATGCGGTTCTCCTTTGCGAGGGCAAATATGAAAAATGCAATTTGAAAAGATATTTAATCGTCACATTTACATTGACAAATTAACAAAAACGTAATAAAATGGACATCAGCCGCGACGGCTTGCAGAAGGAGGCACCATTCATGGAGCAGAGCAAATTTGTTGTTTCCCATCGCGCGATGGGGCAGAGCAGATTACAGAAGATGCTGGCATGGGCGCTGGTCTTGTTGACCTGCCTGAGCTGGGCCTATAGCGCCTTGGCCGAAACCGGCAAGGTGACCGCGACCGGCTTGATCGTGCGTGCGGAGCCTTCGACCGAGGGCGAGGGGCTTAAGAGCGTGAAAAAGGGCGGCAAGCTGGAGATTCTCGAAGAGTTGGACGGCTGGTACAAGGTGAAGGCCGGCGAGGTGGTGGGCTACGTCGCGTCGCAGTATGTGGCGGTGGGCGGATCCTCGTCCGAAAGCAAATCATCCGACAAGGCCAGCGGCAAGTCCATCGCCTCCCTAGGCGATGCGCCCAAGACCAGCAAGCCCGGCGACACCAACAATCACGTCAAGAAGTTGCAAGAGGCGCTGACCATCGCGGGCTACTACGATGGGCGCATCAGCGGAAACTATGGCGAACTGACCGAAAAAGCGGTCAAAGCCTTTCAGAAGGCCAAGGGCATCAGCCAGACCGGCAGCGCGGGCAGTAAGACCATCAAGGCGCTGTTTGGCAAGACCAGCGGCGCGGTGGATACCGAAAAGCCCGATTGGTACAAGGGCCATGTGGCCAGGCTCATCCCGAAGGATGCGGTCTTTACCATCAAAGATGTGCGCAGCGGGCGCACCTTTGAGGCGAGGCGCTGGTCGGGCGCGGATCACATCGACGCCGAACCCTACAAGAAGGACGATACCGAGACGATGAAGAAGTGCTTCGGCGGTAGCTGGAGCTGGGACCGCCGACCGGTGCTGATCCAGTACAATGGGCACGTGTACGCCGCCTCGATGAATGGCATGCCGCACGGCTCGGACGACACCATCGCGAACAATGACTTTGAAGGCGTGTTCTGCATTCACTTCGCGGGCAGCAAAACCCACGGCAGCGACAAGGTGGATCCGGATCACCAGGCGGCGGTCAGAGAAGCGGCCAAGGCGGAGTGGGACGACTAGCGTTCGAACAAAATGCAGGGTGCATTTTGTTCGCTGACATGGCTGCGCCATGGCTCGAGATGCTCGCATGGGCTGGTATGTTTTTCTTGCTACGCTGCGGAAAACTCCTCGCACGCCGGACAAAGTCCCGCGATACGATTGAACGCAAGGGCGGCGGCCCCTGCACCCCCTGGGAAAGTAGGCGCGGAGAAAGATCTCCGCGCTTTTTTGATGCGCTAAAAAGCGATTTCTACCCGCGCGACACGGCCGACAAAGCTGCAATCGGCGATCGGGATCGGCTCAGCGAGGTATTCGCGGTCAAAGGATTGCAGCAGCACGGTGGAGGCGTCGATCTTCTTGACCTTGCGCAGCGCGCGGTGCTGGCGGTATTCCACCAGCATGACCGCGTCGTCGATCGGGCTCTGCGCGGGGATGACCAGCGCGATGTCGCCCGACAGGATGCGGAAACCGCGCATGCTGTCGTCCGGCGCGAGAAAGTAGAGCACCTTGTCCGGTGCGCCGCCCTCGATGCGCCCATGCGAGATCGGCAGCAGACGGCGGTCGGTGACGATCCAGGCAGCGTTGTACACCGGCACGGACTTGAGTACGCCCGCCAGCGCGTCCAGCCAGATGCCCGAGGCCGAACCGCCTGCTTCTTTCTCATCGGTGGTAAATACCACGGCGGGTTTTTCCGGCGCGGCGGCGCGAGCCACCAGCGCGGGCACGGTCGCCTGGATGGTCTTGAGATCAACCGTCGCGGCAATCTCGTCCAGCGAGAAATCGACCTCGTTGTGCTCCTGTAGGCCGATGGACTTGAGGATGCGGCGAGCCTGATCGTCGCCGATGATGCGCTTGCCAGCCTCGACCTCCAGCAAGTATTTTTCGGTAACGCCACACTTTTTCGCCACTTGCTTGGCGGTCATCTTCTGCCGCGTGCGCTCCAGCAGGATGAGGTCTCCCAGTCGGCTCATGCGGCCTCGCCTCCATAATCTACATACCTCGTTAGTATAGCCGTTTTGCCGCACGCTTTCAACCCGCCGCGCAAACAAAAAAACCAAACGAGAAACTGTGTTTTTGATGTCCCATTTCAGTCTGCGTATGGTATAATAGATTGGTTTGAGATACAGGCGATGACCATAGAGAC
>JAVBUY010000059.1:0-6196 GCA_031554855.1 Eubacteriales bacterium | reverse complement strand
TCAAGGCACACTGCCAAACCAGCATGACCTGCTGTCTGAAGAATATGAAGGGCGTCATCCCCGACAGCGAGAAGCGCCGTTTCCATACCCTGGGGCTGGACAAGCCCATCGCCGCACTCAATGTGGCGATCACGCCGCAGCTGCATATCGTCGATTCGGTGTGCGGCGATCTGACCTTCGAGGAAGGTGGCAATCCGGTGACCGCCAACCGCATTCTGTTGGGCACCGACGCGGTGCAGCTGGACAGCTACTGCGCTCGGCTCATCGGTTACGCGCCGGACGAGGTCGGCCACCTGCACCTGGCACAAAAGGCTGGTGTCGGTCAATATGCCGACGATCATACCGAGGTGATCGAGTTGTTCGCCGACCAGCGCCCCAAGGCATCGGCCGCCGCCAGCAACCGTGCCAAGCAGCTGGGCGCCGCCGTCGCCGCGGACAGCGCATGCTCTGCGTGCTATGCCGCGCTGATCCACGCGCTGGACAAGCTTGGCGGCTTTCGCGGCGTGCCGCTGATGATCGGCCAGGGCTACCGAGGCCAGCAGCCCGGCGGCCTGGGCATCGGCAACTGCTGCAAGGGGTGCGCACAGTACGTGCGCGGCTGTCCGCCCAGCGCAAAGGACATTGTGGATTTTTTGCAGGAGAGGTAAAGAAAAGGGCTTTCGCGAAAAGCGAAAGTCCTTTTTACTATGCGCATTACAGATACCGCACGAGCTTGGCCAGCATGTCGTCGTAGTCGATCGGCTTGCCGATGTGATCATTCATGCCGCTTTCGAGGCAGCGCTCCACGTCCTCGCGGAACACATTGGCAGTCATTGCGACGATCGGCACGGTCTTGGCGCGCGGAGTATCCATCGCGCGGATGCGCCGCGTCGCCTCGTAGCCGTCCACAGCGGGCATATGAATATCCATGAAGATCAGATCGTACCGCTCGGGATGCCGGGCGAATTTCGTAATGGCTTCCTGTCCGTTTTCCGCCGAAGAAATAGTGATCTCGGTATCGCGCAGCAGCTCGATGACGATCTCGCGGTTGAGCTCCACGTCCTCGGCCAGCAGGATGTGCTTGCCCTTGAAGTTCGGCTTTTCCGGCATAGTCCGCACGGAATCCGTCGCGTCGCCCGCACCGCATTCGCTGAGGCAGTCGATGATGTTGGAGGTAAACAGCGGTTTGGCGATAAACCGATCGACGCCCGCTTGGGTCGCTTCGTCCTCAATGCGGCTCCACTCGGAGGCGGAAATCATCACCACGACCATACTGTCGCCATACAGCTCGCGGATGCGCTGCGTCAGCTCGATGCCGTTCATGCCGGGCATCAGCCAATCGACAAAAACCACATGATAGGGTTTTTCCGCCTTGGCGATCAGCGACAGCGCCTCTTCTCCGGAGGCGGCAATGTCGCAGGTGACGCGCATGTTGTTGCCGATGTTCTCAAAGAATTCCAGCACCTCGTGGGAGTCGTCCACCGCCAGAATGCGGATGCTCTCGCCATCGGCGAGCTGGATATGCGCCAGCGGGTGCTCGTCCTGCGCGCATTTCTCGGCCCAGATGGTGAACGTGAACCGCGAACCGTGATCCGGCTTGGATTGCACGTCGATGTGCCCACCCATCATCTCCACAATATTCTTGGAGATCACCAGCCCCAAGCCGGTGCCACCAAAACGGCGCGCGATGCCCGCATCCGCCTGCTGGAACGACTGGAATAGCAGCGCCATTTGCTCGTCACTCATGCCGATGCCGTTATCTGCCACCGATATCTCCAGCTGCACGCCGGTATCGCTCTCGGCCACCTGCCGCGCGGCCAGCGTGATCTCGCCGCTTTCGGGCGTGAACTTGACCGCGTTGGACAGCAGGTTGGTGACCACCTGCGCCAGCCGCAGCTCGTCGGACACAATGCAATGCGGCAGGTTCGGGTCGAGCTGGATATGCAGCTTTTGCTTTTTCTCATCGACGCGGAAGCCCTGGACGCCCACCACTTTGCTGAGCATCTTCTCAAAGGAAAAGCGTGTGGACGACAGCTCGAACTTGCCTGACTCGATCTTCGAAATGTCCAGCACATCATTGATGACGCCCAGCAGGTGAATCGACGCATTGTCGATTTTGTCCATGCAGTAGCGCATCTTCTCCATGTCGTTGGTGTTTTTCGCAATGCTGGACATGCCGATGATCGCGTTCATCGGCGTGCGCATCTCGTGCGACATGGTCGCTAGGAAGATGCTCTTGGCCACCGAGGAATTCTCGGCCTCTTCCTTCAGGCGCGTCAGATCTGTCACATCGTGCAGCACAATGACCACGCCCATCAGGTCTCCGTCCAGGTTCTTCGCCGGAGACGCGGTGATGGTCAGATCGAGCGCGCCGTTTTCCTCGGGCAGCTTCGTGGTATACTCGACGGCCGCGCCGTCCGCCAACACAGCCTCGCACTTTTGCCGCAGATCGGCAATAGCCTCCGCCGGAAAGCGTTTGGCAAACACATGCTCCAGCGATTTTTCGGCGAAATCGTTGTAGCTGGAGTACAGCAAAAACGCACTGCTCACCTTTGTGGCCAGCAGAAATTGAAACGCGCGGTCAAATACCAGGATCATGTCCGGACAATTGTCCAGCAGCAGCTCGTTGTAGAGATGCTGCGTTTCCTTCTCTTTTGCGTTGAAATCGCGCATGCGCTCAATATTTTCCGCAGTGATCGCGGAATACTGCTTGTCGCGCTCCAGACGGATAATGCGCCGCTTCATGTTCTCGGTCAGGCGCAGCATATCCGCGTTTTCCGCACGCAAGCGCTCGATCTCCAGCTGCAACTCCTGCAGAATGGTACTCATTGCGTTCGCCTCCAAGGTAAGGGGTTGCGAGATTACAGCGCCATCAGCGTGATCGACGCATGATGCGCCTGATTGACCGCCACACCGTTTGCGTCCACCGACACCGGGCAGATCTCGCCCATCGCGTAGAAGCCGCACGCCGCCAGATTCTTCAGCGCGGGATGATTGGTGATGTAGTCGCCCTCCATGCTCGTGTCGCCGGTCATGATGAGATAGCGGCCGCCGCAAGAGGTGGAAAACAGCGTGCTGTAGCGGTACATATCCGACGTGTTGGCCTCGATTTTCGCGATCATGTCTTCGAAGCACGCTTTGCTGGACTTCACGACGTCCTCTCGGCGCAGCGTGGCGATCACCACCTCGGCACCCTCGGGCATTTCGCCGGTGAAAGTAACTGCGCCACTGGTATAATCGATATGGATGATGTGGCGGACTTTCTCCACGATCTTGCCGTTCTCCTGCACGTAGACGATCACCGGGCTGGAGGTATAGGTGGCGATAAAGCTCTCCAGCACATAGCTGGGCTCGATGATCAGGCCGCTGCGCTTCATGAATTGCAGGAAGGTGTCCTCGCCTACGTTAGAAACGACGTTGCCCTCGGACTTGGTGATGACCGCGCGCTTGCCGGAGGCGGGCAGCTCCACCTCAGCCACCGCGAAGCGCGGCTGCACACCGCCGCCGAGCATATTGATCAGGATGCGGTCGGTGTAAAACACACCGTTGACGAAAATGCCGGAGATATTCGTATCCAGATCGGCGGACGATACCGCGCCATAGATCGGGCAGTGGTGCATGGCTTCATCCATCACGCGGCAGGTAAAGTCGGCGGTAACCTCCGTGCTGAAGGGCTGCAAAGTAATCAGCATCTTCGGGTCCTCGCCCAGCCGCTCGCGCGCCAACAGGCACGCATCGCGAACCACCTGTTCCTTGTTTTCTGGCGTCCAAGGCTCGGATAGCGCCATGGAGCCCACTAGCTCTTCATCGCCGGTGATGATCATGAAGCTCACCGAAATATCCTGCACCGAGTGAATGCCAATAAAGGCCAGCGCGGTCGCGCCGTAAATATCGAAATCGTAGATCTCCGACAGTTTCTGCATCACGCTCTGGTAGTCGATCGTCGAGTCGCAAACCGCAATGCCCATGGTGCGGGAGCCAAACTTCACGTTCTCCTTCACCTGCTGGGCCAATTCCTTGCACAGATAGTCCATGTCAAACGTTTCCGTGGAACGCGCTGTAAAAACTTGCATACTTTGCCTCCATGTATAGTGATTACAATAATGTAACATCTTGACAGTAAAATGGCAACCCTTTCCCCAGCAAAATCCGCCCTTTTTCCCTCTGATCGCCCTTAATTCGCATATAATAACGCCTATGGACAGAGCAGATGCAGAAAGAAAGTGACCGCGAGCAAATCGGCTGCCCCACCCGGGCTGATGTGCTCGTCCATGAGCTCCTGGTCGAGCCTGCGCACCGAATCAATGCGCAACGGCGACTCGCGCAGAATATCTCGTGCTGCGCGCATCATCTGCTTTCTGCGCACAAGCGAGCTGCGGTGCACGACGTTGCTGTCCTCGGCCACGCACATCAGCGCCAGCAGCGCATATACACCCGCGTCGTTGATGGACAAGCCCTCGCCTAGCTTTTCGCGCAGAACCGGCAGCGCATGATGCAGCACAGATGGAAAACCTGCCGCCGCCTCGCCGCGCGCGCCGGAGAGCTTGGTTGCAGAGAACACACGCTGCCCGGCGGTTTGCTGCTGCACCGGAAGGTTGCTTACCATCTCACCGCGCAGGATGCGCTCTGTCATATTTCGCGCCTGCTGGCACAGTTGTTCCGCCGTCAGCGCCTGCCCCAACGCGCGCAGCCGTCCGGCGACGGCGCACAGGATGCCCAGCGAAAACAGCGCGCCCTTGTGCGTATTGACGCCGCCGGTGACGGCAAGCATCTCCGCCTCGGCCAGCATGCCCAGCGCGCGCAGGTGTTCAAAGGCTTGTCCGGATGGTTCGTGCGCATGCGCGATGCCGCACAGTGTGCTTTCGCGAAAGAACGGAGCCAGCGCGGCGGTGCTCGCCGCGAAGGTGAACGTGTCCATGTCAGCATGCGCGCCGGTGTTGGCGCGATCGACCAAGCCCGGCTTGGGCGTCACCAGCAGCTCATAGAGCAGGCTGCGCGTGGCGATGCCCGCCGCCTGGTCGGCGAACCGACGATCGTCAAAGTCGCGCCATACCTCCGCAAAGTCGCCCGCAGGCTGCTGCGCGCGCAGAACGGACTGTCCGTCTGGTGCCAGCACATCGATAGGCATCCATCCGCCCAGCGCGTCGATCTCCATCAGCCGCGCCATCAGTCCGCATAACCGCGCCGCATCCGCCCGCACCGCCCACAGCAGCACAAACCAGTCCGCACCCGACACATCGCGGCGCGCGAGTTCTAGCAGACGGTTGGCACGCAACACCGCCTCCACGCGCCGAACGCCCTCGGCAAACGCATCGCGCCCGACCGCCGCAGGCACAGTCAGGCGGCAAATCGGCGCGCCATACTGGCGCAGCAGCTCCTGCTCCGCCTCGACCATGTGCACGTTTGGCTGGTGTCGCATATATTCCCCTCCACTTGCACTATACGCGTTCCCGGTCGGTTGCGCAATCCCTGATCTTACTCCGCGCAAAGCAAAGCGGACAGACGCGCGTCTGTCCGCTGCATACTGCTTGTCTTTACGCCTCGATCGTTTGGCGAATCGCGCCCTTGCCCGCCGCCATGCGCGCGAACAGCCGCTCGCATACATCACCCAGACCATGCGCATACAGATCCACGCCGCAAATCGTCGCGTCGGAGAAGATCGGCTTGAGCCGCGCGGTATCGAACGGCTGACTCAGCGCGAAGCCCGACACATGCGCTTGGAGCGTCTCCAGGTTCGGGTCGGGCGATGGCGTGAACGCGTTGCCCATGTCGTCGATGCCGGTCAGGTAGCGCGCGTACCCGGCGAATACCAGTGCAATCGCCTTCAGGAAGGACAGATCGGTCTTGCCCGCCGCCACATACGCCTTGAGCGTCTCACCAAAGCGCACGGGCAGCTTCTTCGATGTATCGCAGGCGATGCGCTGCGGTGTGTCGGGCACGAAGGGATTGGGCAGGCGCAGGTTGACCACTTCGTCGATAAACTTACGCGCGGACATGATGCCCGGATCCACCACCACCGGCAGCCCTTCGTCGTAGCCAATCTGCTTGATCAGTGCCACCAGCGCGGCGTCCTTCATTTCGTCCGAAATTTTGGTGTAGCCCAGCAGGCAGCCATACACCGCCAGGCAGGTGTGCAGCGGGTTCAGGCAGGTGCATACCTTCATCTTCTCGATCTTATCGACGGTCTCGCGGTCGGCGAAGATCACGCCCACCTGCT
>JAVBUY010000015.1:0-11408 GCA_031554855.1 Eubacteriales bacterium | reverse complement strand
CGCCACGTTCTCTTCAAACGTATGGTGCGAACCGTCGATCATCACCGAGGAAAAGCCGCCGTCGATGCAGCTCTTGCAGGTCTCGAAGTCCGCGCCGTGATCCAGGTGCAGCGCGATGGGCAGGTCGGTGTCAATGATGGCCGCCTCGACCAGCTTCATCAGATAAATATGTTTGGCGTACTTGCGCGCGCCGGCAGATACTTGCAGAATCACCGGCGCGTTTTCCATCTTCGCCGCCTCGGTGATGCCCTGCACGATCTCCATATTGTTGACGTTGAACGCGCCGATGGCGTAGCCGCCCTCATAGGCCTTTTTGAACATGTCCTTGGTGGTCACTAATGCCACTTGTTCCACTCTCCTTCATCAATCCAATACTCGAATATATATTATAGCACATCGTGCGCGTTTGGGTAGTGGTTTTCGCAATCTTCACACCATTCGACAAATTCTTTGTGTGCTTATTTACACCGCCGATTCTTTCTGCTATCATAGAGAGGTTGGCAAGGTGACAGATCATGAAAAGGTGAAGTGAGCCAGTTGGACTTTCTCTTGGACATCCTCAATGCCCTCGTCTTTCTCGTGAATCTCTGGATTCTTTTTTCCCTTGTATACTATTGCATCGTCAGTTTTTGGGGCTACAAATCCCCGCGCACATATTCGCAGCAAGAGCCCTCTTGCCGCTTTTTGGTGTTTATTCCAGCTTGCAATGAGGAAAAGGTCATTGCCGACGCGATCCGCTCCATCCGCGCCACCAACTACCCCAGAGAGCTGGTGGATATCTGCGTGATTGCCGATAACTGCAAAGACCGCACGCGCGAGCGCGCCGAGTCGTGCGGCGAGCGGGTATGCGAAACATGCAGTCTGCCCGGTGAACCGGTAGGCAAACCGCACGCCATTAAGAAAGTACTCGATCAACATCCCGAGTATTATGCCGACTATGACATGATGGTCATCATCGACGCTGACAACGTCGTCACCGAGAATTTCTTCCGCGAGATCAACAGTCAATATCTGTCCGAAGGCAAACCGGCGGCTATTCAGGCATATCCAGGCTGCAAGAACAACCAGGGCTGGGTGGCCTTCTTCTATTATCATATGTATGTGGTCAACAATCGCTTTTCGCAGCTGGCGAAGTACAACCTGGGCATCAACAACGCGCTGGCCGGGACCGGCATGGCGATCTCCATGCAGGCGCTGCTCGATATCGGCGGCTGGAACGCCAATTCGCTGACCGAGGATCTGGAGATCCAGATCAAGTTTACGCTCAAGGGCAAGCGCATCCTATGGAATCATGCCGCGCGCATCTATGACGAGAAGCCGACGCGCGCCTCTGTGGCATTGCGTCAGCGCACACGCTGGAGTCAGGGACATTGGTATGTGGCGCTACACAATATTCGCCCGCTGACCGCTGCGCTCTTTCATCGTACGATTTCGATCAAGGAGTGGGTGTCGAGCATGTGCTTCATGTTCTCGATGCCTATGTCGATTCAACTGCCGCTGATGGTGGTGGTGATGGTCGTCACGCTGCTCATGGAGCAATTCCATCTGCTGCGCTTTTTGGGCTTTACCAATGTCAGCCTGCTGCGCACCGGCATCCTGACCATTCCGTTCCTCTACATGCTGTTCGTGCTATTCTTCGTCGCCGAGTGGAAGGATCTGCGCCGCCCATTCTCGTTCTCCTCGGCGGTCAAGGTGCTGGTATCCTACCTGATCGGCTACCCACTGACGCTGCTGTCGCAAGTAATGGGTCTGTTCCAATATCGCAATCAACAAACCTGGGTCAAAACCGACCACCGCATCAACGGCATCCAAAAGGACGACGCACTGCCCAAGCCAGTGCGTGTGTCGGTACAAAATCGCCAGAAGAAGCACAGCGCATGATACACGAATGGATCGCCACCGCTGCCTTTGGCTTGGAAGGCGTGGTCGCACAGGAGCTCAAGGCACTGGGGTTTGCCGACGCGAAGGCTGAGAATGGCGGCGCGAGGTTTTCCGCCGACGCCGCGGGCGGGCTGAAGGCAAATCTATGGTTGCGCACCGCTGACCGCGTATTGCTGGTGGTGGGGCGCTTTGCGGCAGTATCGTTTGAAGAATTATTCGAAGGCGTACGCGCGCTGCCCTGGGAGAACTATATCCCCAAAGACGGCGCGTTTCCTGTGCGCGGCAAGTGCGCGCGCTCGAAGCTGATGAGCGTCAGCGATTGCCAGGCGATCACCAAGAAGGCAATCGTCGAGCGGCTCAAGACGAAACATAAGACGCAGTGGTTTGCCGAAACCGGCGCCGCATATGCGGTCGATGTGTCGCTGCACGGCGACATCGCGCAGTTGACGCTGGACGCCAGCGGCACGGCGCTCAACCGTCGTGGCTATCGCACCTGGAACGGCGAGGCGCCGCTGCGCGAAACGCTGGCCGCCGCGTTGGTCATGCTGTCCCCCTGGCGGCCGGGCCGCCCGCTGCATGACCCGATGTGCGGTACAGGTACGCTGCTCATCGAGGCGGCGATGCAGGCCGCCAACCGCGCACCCGGACTGACGCGCGCCTTCGCCTGCGAGGCATGGCAGTGGATGCCCGCCGGTGTCGCCGACGCGCTGCGCGCCGATGCGCACAACGCCTGCGATCTTTCGCGCATCGAGGGTATCTCGGGCAGCGATCTGTCGGACGAGGCGTTGGCGCTGGCCCAAAAGCATGTGCGCCAAGCCGGTCTGGATGGGCGCATCGCGCTGACGCAATGCGACGTCGCCAACCTGACCGCGACCGGTCACCGCGGCGTATTTCTGTCCAATCCGCCCTATGGCGAGCGCCTGGGCGACCAAAAAACCGTCGAGGCACTCTATCGCCAGCTGCGGCAACTGGTCCATCGTCACCCGGGCTGGAGCCTGGGCGTGCTGACCGCCAATCCGAGCTTCGAGCGCTGCTATGGCCAGCGCGCCGACAAAAAGCGCCGCTTCTACAATGGCCGCCTCGAGTGCGAGTGGATGACTTTCATTGCGAAGTAATGCAAACAGCAAACACCCTTCCCAATCGGGAAGGGTGTCTTTTTGATTCGAGAGCGAAGCGAGGTTTAGTCCGCTACGCGAACCTTGATGCAAGCCTTGCGAACCGGCACGCCGACCAGCGCGCGCTTCTGCGGCATATGCACGTCCTGGGGCAGCACGATGGCGATGTCGTCCTTCTGCAGCAGGATGTACTGGCACTCCTTCTCGTAGAAGGAAGCATCCGGCTCGGGATTGTACGGGATGGTCTCCTTGCAGCGGGACAGATGCGCATAGCCCAGGTACTCGAAGCCCTCCGCGACGTAGTGCACATCGGCGTACTTCTTGTGGGCTTCCAGGCCGCAGTTGTCGATGGTCTTGGAGGTGTACTCCTGCACCAGAATGAATACGTTATCGCCATCGATATCGTGGCGGCCCAGTTCCATCTTGCGGATGTCGTTCTTCTTGAGGAACTCAAACGCGGTCTTGAAACGCTCGCCGAGGCAGTAATACGTTTCGCAATTCGAAATATGATCCACAACCATGACAATGCCCATCCTTTTTATCGTGTTCCGACATGCGGAATGTAGTATGCGCGTCAGCGCGCTCTGTCTATTATACCGGCGGTTTCCAGTTCGGTCAACCGATTCTCGGTTTTCTTTTCCAGATTTCACCCAATTTCTCGCGCGGCATAGAATACATCGTATCGCACGGAAAGGAGCATTCTTATGGCCTACCAGAAAGATCGCCTGCGCAACGATGGCCTGTCGCATAGAAAGCCCTACGCCGCCGCCGAGCTGATCGGCAGCGACCGCACGCCCGACATTGTGGGCACGGTCAACTTCTACGCCGCGCCGCTGGGCACGATTGTTGAGGTCATGGCCAGCGGCCTGCCCCCGCAGTCGCTGCCCACGGACGAGCCGCAGGTCGGCCCGTTCGGCCTGCACATTCATGACGGCGAGCGCTGCGGCGACCCTACCGCCGCCATGCCCTTCACACTGGCCGGCGGACACTACAACCCAACCGATCAGCCGCATCCGCTGCACGCGGGCGACCTGCCGGTCATTTTCGGCAACGATGGCCGGACGTACATGCGCGTCTTTACCAACCGCTTCCTGCCCGCCGACGTGGTGGGCCGCACCGTGGTGATCCATGAGATGCCCGATGACTTCCGCACGCAGCCCGCCGGGGACTCCGGCATGCGCATTGCCTGCGGCGAGATTGAGCGGGTATAGGCGGCTGAGCCGCCATCCACTTCGCTTCGCGCCGATCAGCGAAACGAAAGTAAAACAGAAACGATTCCTCGTCTATGTCCCAGCATGACAGGCGGCTGAGCCGCCGTCCACCTCGCTTCGCGCCGATGAGTGAAGCGAGCGTGTTGTCATTGCGGACGCAACGAGGAATCTTTTCTTTTGCGCAATCGGTAACCCCAACAATCAATTCGTGTCACCGGGCCCTGCCCGGTGCGCGGGGCATTTTGCGTCAGCAAAACATTCCCACTCCTGCGAGCAATGCGAGCCGCGGCGCAGCCGCGCAATCCGAACGAACAAAGCGCATTTCGTTCGAAGCGGCAGCGCTTTACATCGCCTCGTCGTGCACCCGCTGGAAGTCCATTTGCAGTTCCTCGAACACCTCGACGATGTTCGGATCGAACTGGGTGCCCGTGCCGTCGATGAGGATCTTGGCCGCGTCCTCGTGGCTCATCGCGGGCTTGTATACGCGCGGGCTGACCAGCGCGTCGTACACGTCGATGATCGCCAGAATGCGCGCCGACAGCGGGATGTTGCCACCGGACAAGCCGTCGGGATAGCCCTTGCCGTCCCAGCGCTCGTGGTGATGGCGGCAAATCTCAAAGCTGTGGCGGAAGAATTCCTTGTCGTCGTCGTCGGCCAGCATGTTCTGAATGACAGCGCTGCCGATGGTGGTGTGCGTCTTGATGACCTCAAACTCCTCCTGCGTCAGGCGGCCAGGCTTGAGCAGCACCTCGTCAGGAATGCCGATCTTGCCGATATCATGCGTGGGCACCGCCTTGATGATCATCGCGGCGCTCTGCGGATTGAGCTCCTCGGCATAGAGCTTGCGCGCCAGCATCGCGTGCACCATTAAGTCGGTCAGCGTGCTGGTGCGCTTGACGTGCTGGCCGGACTCCAGATTGCGATATTCGATCATGTTGGCCATGGTCTCGAGCATTTTGTCGCGCGTGCGCATCAGCTGCGCCAGGCGCATCTGCACCTGTCCCTCCAACTGCTGGCGGTACAGATTCAGCTCAATCAGGTTGCGCACGCGTGCGAGCACGACTTCCTGATTGAACGGCTTGGCGATGTAGTCCTGCGCACCTTCCTTGAGGCCACGCGCCTCGTGGTAGGCGGCGTTCGCGGCGGTAATGAACACCACCGGCACCTTCTCGGTCACCGGATTGTTGCGCATCAGCTCGAGCACCTCGTGCCCATCCATGTCGGGCATCATGATGTCCAACAGCACCAGCGCGGGCTGCGCGGGCGCGTTGAAGAGATAGTCGATGGCCTGGATGCCGTCGGCTGCCTCGACGATGTTGAACTCGGTCGAGAGAATGTCGCTGAGGATGATGCGGTTGATGTCCACGTCATCGACGATCAGAATGGTGTGCTTGCTCATGTTTTACTCCCCTCGATTCAAATGCTCTATGGCGTGTGATACGGTGCGCAGGGTTTGCTCGAATGCTTGATCCAGTCCGGCCAATGTGTCCGCGTGTGGCGCGATGCCCAGCTTGAGCGCGGCTTCCACGTCGCTGAGGCGATCGGACAGCTCGGTGAGCATAATATTCGCCGCCGTGCTGCGCAATGACTGCACATGCAGCATGGCCTGCGGCAGGTTGCCCGCAGCGATCTCGTCGCACAGCTCGCGGTGCTTGTTGCCGCGCAGGAAGCTGCCCAACAGCGTGGCTAACAGCTTGCGGTTGCGCAATTTGGCCAGGCCTGCGGCGAGATCCACGTATGGCAGGAAGTCGTCGCTCTCGCTCTGCCCGGTCTGTGCCGAGCGATGCCCGCCGCCCTCGTCCAGTGCGTCTGCCGCGCCTTTGTGCAGGTAGAATGCCAGCTTCTCGTATAGCGTGCTGTCCTCGATCGGCTTGCCGATGTGGTCGTCCATCCCGGCCGCCAGGCATTGCGCGATGTCATCGCGAAACACATTGGCGGTCATCGCAACGATGGGGATCTTCTTGGCCCAGGGGATATCCAGCGCACGGATGGCGCGCGTCGCGGTCAGCCCGTCCATCTCCGGCATCTGCATGTCCATCAGGATGCAGCCGTAGCGCGCCGGGTCAGCGGTGAACATGTCCAGCGCCTCGCGACCGTCCTTGGCCTGATCGACTGCGCAATGCGTGACCTCCAGCATAGAGATCGCGACCTCCCGGTTGAACTCCATGTCCTCGGCCAGCAGCACGGTGTATGCGGTCAGGTCGGGCACGACATTGACCGAGTGCTCCTTGATCGGCAGCTTATCGCTGTCGGTGTTTAGGATGCTGGTCAGCACATTGAATACTTCCGAGGGGACCAGCGGCTTGGACACAAAGTGGTGCACACCGGCCTGCATCGCCTCCTGGCGCACATCGCTGAGATCCGCGCCGGAAATCATGATGACCAGCGCGTTCTCCTCCAGCAAGTCCTTGATGCGGCGCACAGTTTCCACGCCATCCATCTCCGGCATGCGCCAATCGACGAACAGGATGTGGTAGGGTTTGCCCTGCGTCTGCGCCTGCTGCACGCGGCGGATAGCCTCCGCGCCGCTCAGCGCGTGGTCGCACGCCACGCCAAAGCCGTCCATAATGGACTTGAAATAGTCGCAGGTTTCGTAGGAGTCGTCGATGACCAGCACGCGCAGATCCTCGGGCAGCTTGGTCTTGACCTCGCCGGTTTGCGAGGCCTGCGCCGCCGCCACCGCCATCTCCACGGTGAAGATAAACGTGCTGCCCTTGCCCGGCTCGCTCTCGACCCATATCTCGCCGTGCATCAGATTGACGATGCTCTTGCAGATCGCCAGGCCCAGGCCGGTGCCGCCATACTTGCGCGCGATGCCGCCGTCGGCCTGTTCAAAGGACTGGAACAGCTTGCTGACCTGATCGGGCGTCATGCCGATGCCATGGTCGCGCACGCGGAACTCCAGCGTGCTCAAGTCCTGCTCGCGCGCTAATTCCTTCACGCTGAGCACGATGTTGCCGCCGTCGGGCAAGAACTTGATCGCGTTGGTGAACAGGTTGGTGATGACCTGCGAGAGGCGCAGCTCGTCGCCGACAAACCACTTGGGCATGTCGCGCGCGGTGAGGATTTGCAGCATCTGCTTGCGCTCCTCGGCGCGCACCATGATGTTGTTGCTGACAGTCATGAGCATGTGCTCCAGATCGAACGGCTCGTCGTGCAGCTCCAGCTTGTTGGCCTCGATCTTGGACATATCCAGGATGTCGTTGATCAGGCCGAGCAGGTGCTTGGCCGACACGTCGATCTGCTCCAGCGAATGTTGGATTTTCTCCTGCGACTCGGCGCGCAACGCGATGCGGCACATGCCGATGATGACGTTCATCGGCGTGCGGATCTCGTGGCTCATGCGCGATAGGAAGTCGCTCTTGGCGTGGCTGGCACGCTCGGCCGTCATGATGGCCTGCTCCAGCTCGTGCTGCATGCGCACCGCGTCGCTGACGTCCATGCAGGTGGTGACGATGCCGAACACATGCCCGTTCTCGTCGAACATCGGCGCAGTATAGAAGCTAAAGCTCATCTCCGAGTACGACACGGTGAAGGTCTGCGGACCCTCGGTGTACGTGCGTTTGCAGTGTTCGACGACCTCGGGCAGATCGTCGTACAGCTCGTCCACGGTTTGGCCCAGCCACTCATCGGCGGGCAAGCGCATGTTCTGATCGCGCAGGAATCCGCCGGCCATCGTGCAGCGATATTGGCTGTCCAGGCTCCAGATCACGCCCGGGTAATTCTCCATCACGGCCTTCAGTTGCGCCAGCGACTGGTCGCGTCGCTGCTCGGCGACCTTGCGCTGCGTAATGTTCTCCAGGATGCCCAGGATGAACGCGACCTCGCCGCTGTCGTCATAGACCGCCAGCTTCTTCTCGCTGATCCACAGGCTGGCGGCGTCGCGGTGCATGCTGCTGCCTATGTAGCCGGACACGATATTGCCGGTGGTCATGGCCTCCTGATCGGTGGCACAATGCTGGATCGCGATCTCCTCGGCGAACAGCTCGGTGTCGGTGTGTCCGTTGACCGTGGCGGGGTCGATGCCCATCAGCGTGCCATACTGCCTGTTGCAGCCCAGATAGCGCGAATGTTTGTCTTTCCAGTAGATGCCCAGCGGGATATGCTCCATGACGCTGGACAGCGTCCGCTGCGTTTGATCGAGCTGCTGCTGGGTCTGTTGGCGCCGCATGGCCACAGCAAAGATGCCCGCCAGCATGTGCATCAGCGCCAGATCCTGTTCCTGCCATGCGTGATCCGCTCGGCTGGAGGCAAAGCACAGGAATACCTGCTCGTCAAAGTCGGTCTGTACCGGCACATAGACCAGGCTCTGGATGCCCAGGAGCTGCGCATGTTCGCGCAGCGACGCAGGAAGCTGCGCCAGGCTCAACACGCTGGGTTTTCCGCCCCCATCAGGCATGCCATGCGATTCTTCCGAGCGAAAGGACAGCGTGAGCGCCACCTCGCGCAAGGGGCGCTGTCCCTTGGCGCACCATTCGGCGGAAAAACGGATCGCGCGGTTGTCCGCGTTGTAGCGCAGAATCATCGCGCGGTCTGCGCTGACAAACCCGGCGCTGTCGCACAGGATGTTGCGCAGCTGATCGCCAAGCTGCTGCTCGGTACCGATGTCCAGCGAGATCTTGGCCAGCAGTTTTTGCTGCTCGACCTGTCGCGCCATCACTTCCAGCAGGCGGCGGCTCTCGGTGATGTCCTCGGCGTGCTCCATATGCACGAGCTGTCCGTCGTCCCACTCGATGAGCAAGTCGGTGTTGCGATAGGTGCGACCGGTCGCTTCGTTGGTGCGCTCCCATACGTAGGCTCGGGTGGGATCGGCTTCCAGCTTGTCCATCGCGCAGAAGGGGCAGCGGTCGGTCATGCCGGTCTGGATCACTTCCCAGCAGCGCTTGCCGTTCAGGTCTTCGTCCTGCACGCGATACGCCTCGCGCATCGACTTGTTCATGAACAGCACGTGGTCATCCTCGGGGCGCACGACAAATACATGCGAGTGCACGCTGTCGAGGATGCGCTGTAGGCGTGTCGCGCCGCGCTCCGCCTGGCGCATGAAGCGGCGGCTGGTAAAGGTGACATACAGGAACAGCATGCCCACCAGCGCCAGCATCAGCGCCATGCTGAGCAGCATGGAGGGCAACGCAGCCAGCAGCACTTCCTGGGCAGGCACGGCGATGCGCAGACCGTACGTGGATCGGCCAATGCCCATGCGCAGCTGTGCCGCGATCATGCGCGTGCCGTCGTCCCGCGTGGTTTGCAGATAGGAGTAGGTGCTGCCGCTCAGCGCCGCGGCAACCTGCGACGCGGAGGCATGCTGCTCGGTCTTGGCGAATACGCGCAGGCCGTTCGGCTTGTCATAGGAAAGCAGCGTTCGCTCCGCGCCTTCATTCAGTGCGCGGAAGTCCATCACCGCCTTTTGCGAGTGCCGGACATTGAGCGGACTATTGGTGATATCATGCCGCACGAAATAATTCGCGATGGCGTCGTCCAGGCCTGAAGGCTCAGAGGGTTCTTTTTTCTCGAACTCCAGCCGCATATACGTAGCAGTTTGCTTCAGCTCGTCCATCAAATAATAGCGCAGATCGCGGTCGGTGATGCTATAGTACGTATACATCAGCAGCACACACAAAATCAGCGCAAAAACCAGCGCAATGGCGATGAACGCGCCTGTGCGCGTCCGATGCCCGGTAGCATGCTGCATACGGCCTTTCTCCCTTCTCGCGAAGTGACGTTTCCCCCGGTGTGAGGATGCCTACTGCGTCTCGCCGCCGGTCAGATGGTCGACACTTTTCGCGCCGATTTGTGCGAGGCCGCTGAGCGCACTCTCACAGGTGATATGCCCCTTGCCCTCGCGCTTGCCAATATACATGCATTGGTCGCACAACCGGAGCGAGCCTTCTAATCCGAGCTCCGGATTGTAGAAGCACACGCCGGCGGAGAAGTCAATCGAATAGACGTCGTTGCTGCCGATGACCATCGGATTCTCGATGAAATGGCGCTGCAACTTGCGCAAAACCTGCACGGCGCGCTGCTCGGTCACGCCGTTCATCACCAACACGAACTCATCGCCGCCCCAGCGCACCTGCAAGTCCGTGTGGCGCAGCACCGCGCGCATGCCGTCGGCGAACGCGCGCAGTACGCGATCCCCCTCAACATGCCCGAAGCGGTCGTTGACCGATTTGAACTCGTCCAGGTCGATGATGACCAGCACGGTCTTGTTGTGTTTCTTGTCCTTGATCCACTCCTGGAACATCGTGTCGATGAAGCGGCGGTTGAATAGCTGCGTCAGCGGATCGCGGAAGGACTGGTCCTGCACCTCGCGCAAGGTGCGCTGATGCACGCCCTTGGTCAGCGCGCGCACCGAGTTGCTGATCCACAGTTCGAGCAGCATCGCAAAAAACACCACGTTGATATTGAGCACCCGCAGCATGATCAGATTGGGCACCGGCCCATAGATCGGGGGGGCGAAATACCCCAGCGCGAAGCAGCCGTTCAGCGCCAAAAAGCACAGCACCGTCAGCGCGATGCGCTGGATGCGCGTCACGTCGCTGAACAGATAGTGCGCGATCATCGGCATGAGGATATACCATTGCGTCAGCGTCTCTGTACCCAGAAAATATGTGGTGATCAGGCCGTAGAGGCACACCTCCAGCGTCATGAGAATCGCGCTGATTTGGTGCACGCCTTTTTGCGCCAGCCAAAATGCGACGGCATACACCGCAATGCTGGCCACATTGATCCAGACCATGAACGAAATGCTGTGCGTCGCGAAAAAACCCAACAAAAAGATATGCGGCAGCATCGCCACCACACTAATAATCGATAGGGCAGTATAGGTCTCGAAAAAATCCAAGTCCTTTGGTTCAGGCAAAACCTTGTTGAACAAGCGCAGTAAGAATTCTTTTTTCACGAGCAACCCTCTTGACGATTTTCGTTCACGGTATTCCTATTATACCAGAATGAGGAAATATGTACATGTGCATTTCCAATTATTGTGCGCACATTATAGTACGAAAAATCAAGGATGGATAGTGCTATGAAGCACAATATAAGAAATGCCCGGTCCACACCGGGCGAAGCCACAGCTCGAATGGAGCGAAAATGCAAGCATCATAAGGGATTTAGGCTAAAACATGTCGCGCGTATCCGGATTGTTCAGAATCCCAAAAGCCACCATCGCGCTCATCAGCAGCTCCACAAAGGTATCGATGCC
>JAVBUY010000210.1:0-9417 GCA_031554855.1 Eubacteriales bacterium | reverse complement strand
GTTTGCCAACTTTAGCACGGATGAGAGCATTTTCCATCCGATCGCCAGCTGGGGCATTATGGACTTCATCCAGGCCAACGATGCTAGCGGCGAAGGCCGTTGGGGTATGATCGTTCCGCCGGGCGGCGCATTTAGCTGGGGTGGCACCAGTTGGAGCATCACCAAAACCAGCGAAAACAAAGCGCTGGCTTGGGAAGTGTGCAAATGGATGAACCTTGGCGGCGGCAATGAGATCAAGAAGGATCAAGGCTTTATCCCCATCGTCAGCGGCACGGCTGCCGATCCCTTCTATTCGCAGCGTGAAGAGAAATTCTTCGCGAACCAGAAGGTGACCGAAATGTTCGTCAAGGACATGATCCCGACCATCCACGTCAACCAGATCACCGCGTATGACATGGCCGACATCATGGCGATGGAGCTGGTGCTCAGCAGTCTGAACGCCGACTACTCTATTACCGCGGAGAAGGCGACCGAGCTGTATCTGGAAGAGATGGCGAACCAAGCACCTGAACTGACGGTGCAGTAATCTTAGCGGAAAAGAGGGGTGGAGTTGTCAGCTTGCAACTCCGCCCCTTATTTTTCGAAATGGATTGAGAAATAGAAGGTGGTTGTATGCTGGACACAAACAGAAAGTTGCATCGGCACACATGGTTCTGGCCCGCGTTTTTCCTATTCCCGTTTTGCGCGGTCTATCTGGTGTTTGGCGCGTTCCCCATCGTGCAGTCCTTTTTTATCAGCCTGATGGATTGGAAAGTGCTGGGCGATACGACCTTTGTTGGCCTGCGCAATTATATCCAGTTGCTGACGACAGACAAATGGTTCCTCAAATCCATTGGCAACACGTTCCTGCTCATGCTGATGTATGTGCCCTTGTCCGTGATTGTCGCGCTGTTGTTGTCGAACTTGATTTTTAGCAAAGGCGTGAAGCTTAAACGGTATTTCCAAATCTCTTTTTTCCTGCCGCATATCACGACCTCTGTAGCAGTGGGGCTTATGTTCGCGCTGATTTTTGACTGGCAGACCGGCACGCTCAACCGGGCGCTCGTTCAGTGGGGCGTGCTGAAAGAAGGGCTGAACTGGCTGGGCACGCCTGCGCTGGCGCGCGTGATCACCGCCCTCATGCTATTTTGGACCTACTTCGGGTATTGTACGGTGTTTTATCTGTCGGGCTTGTCGGGCATTCCGGAAGAACTGTATGAAGCCGCCAAGCTCGATGGCGCGAACGCTTGGCAGACGCTGCGAAGGATCACCATTCCGATGCTCAAGCCGATCACCCAGTTCCTGGTGGTCACCAGCATCATTTCCGGCTTTCAAGTGGTGGAAGAACCCATGCTGCTACTAAACGGCTGGGCGACGGTGGGGCAACCGGTGGGCGGCCCACAGCGTTCGTGCCTAACAGCGGTGTGGTATCTATACGACGTGGCCTTTGGCCGCAATAGCAAAATGGAATACTCCAAGGGCGCGGCCATAGGATATCTCACCTTTTTGTTTATCATGCTGATCGTCGGGTTGTGGAACTGGATCGGCAAGCGGAAGGGAGTGGGCATCGATGACTAAGACCAAACTTCGCGGCCTTGCACTCACTGCGCTATTGGTCTTCTTCTCCTTGATCACGATTTTTCCGTTTTACTTGATGATCGTGATGGGCACGCATGTGTCGGAGGCGCTATTCAAGGGCATCGCGCTGACACCGGGCGATTACCTGCTGAAGAATTTGACCACCATTGCGCAGAGCAACTTCTTGCTGTTTTACTTTAATAGCCTGACGGTGTCCACCACGGCGACGGTGCTGGGTGTGCTGGTCAGCGCCATGGCGGGGTTCGCACTATCCAAGTACAAATTTCGCTTTCGCAACCAGCTGCTCAAGGCCATCATCATGATCATGATGATTCCGGGGCAGATCAGCCTGATCGCCTACATCATCGAAATGCGCACCTTTCATTTGTTGGACACCTTGTGGCCGATCATTATCCTGTTTATCGCCAATCCGTTTGGCGTGTTCTGGATGAAGCAAAGCATTGATAGCGGCGTTCCCGACGAAGTGTTGGAATCCGCCCGCATCGACGGCGCGTCGGAGATCCGCATCTTCTTCTCGATTGTGCTGCCATTTGTGAAGGCCGCGCTGATCACCATCAGTTTGCTGCTTTTTCTGTGGTCGTGGAACTGCTACCTCGTTCCGCTGATCGCCATCAACAACCCCAAGCTGTATACCGTTCCGCTGGGCATCGCGATGCTCAATGGCATGTATCGCTCGGATTACGCCGCCAAGATTTTGGCGCTGACCATCGGCACCCTGCCCCTTGTGATCCTGTTCCTGTTTGGCTCGAAGTATTTCATTCGAGGGCTAACCAGCGGCGCGGTGAAGGGCTGATGGATTGTGGAGGGAGGAATTCTATGAAACGGCCATTGACCAGAGATGAAGTGTCCGCAGTGGTGGAGCGCCGCTGCGCCAAGGGGATTTTTCCGATGTTCCTGTGCAATTGGTGGGGGCAAGGCATCGAAGAAAAGTATGGAAGCGCATTAAAGGAAATAGAGAACGACTATCCGGAAGATGTGTTTTTGGGCGAGCTGATCCAGCCGGGCAGCGTGACCAGCACGACGGATAATCCACAGTATCGCTGGGGCTACAAAGACGATTATTCTCAGGCGGCGGCGCATAGCATCGCGCAGGATGTGGAGCTGCTGGAGACTTGGGATGATTTCGATCTGCTGCTACATGACTTTCCAGATCCCGGCGAACCCGATGCGTTCAAAATGATCTTGCAGGATCTGCCCAAGGCGGGCAACCGATACAAAGTCGGGTTGTTCTGGCGGGTGTTCCATGAGTTCTTCTGGACGATCCGTGGCATGGAAAACCTGATGCTGGACTATTTCGATGAGATGGACAATCTGAAAATTCTGGGGCAAAGGGTGCTGGCGTTCCATAAAGGCATCGTGGACCGCTATGCCGCGCTGGGGTTTGACGCCATCATGACCTCGGACGATCTGGGGCATCAGAGCGGGCCGATGATGTCGCCTGCGATCTTTGAAGAACTATATCTGCCGCTGTATCGCGAGCTGATCGACTATGTGCACAGCAAACACATGCACTTCTGGCTGCATTCCTGCGGCGACAATACCAAGCTGATGGACTTGCTGGTGCGCGCTGGTGTGGATGTGTTGCATCCGCTGCAAAAAGGCTGCATGGACGAGGCGACGACCATCCGGCAATATGGCGATCGGATGTCCTTCCTGTACGGGGTGGATGTGCAGCACTTGCTGCCGAGCGGCACGCCTGAGGAGATTCGCGACGAGATTCGCCGAGTGAAAAGCTATGCGGCCGGTCATCATGGCGGGCTGCTGTTCGCGGCGGGCAACGGCATTCTGGCGGATACGCCGCTGGAAAATATTCGCGCTATGTTTGAGACGGTCTGTGAGGATCGAGAGGACGCGTAGAGGGTGAGCAGCATGGGATTTGACAAGGATTTTGTGTGGGGCGCGGCAACTTCGTCCTATCAGATCGAGGGCGCGGCCTATGAGGACGGCAAGGGGCTGTCCATTTGGGATGAGTTTTGCAAGGAACCGGATCGCATCTTCGAGGGACACACCGGCGACGTGGCCTGCGACCATTACCACCGATATCTGGAGGACGTGGCGCTGATGGCGGAGATGGGACTGAAAGCGTATCGCTTTTCCATCTCCTGGCTGCGTGTGATGCCAAGCGGCACCGGCGCGATAAACGAAAAAGGCTTGGCCTTTTACAGCGAGTTGGTCGATGCGCTGCTGCGACACGGCATTACCCCATATGTGACGCTGTTCCATTGGGACTACCCGGCGGCCTTGCAGCAGCGGGGCGGTTGGCTGAACCCCGAAAGCCCCGCGTGGTTTGAGGCGTATACCGAGGCGGTAGTCGGCGCGCTGGGCGATCGCGTGAAACATTGGGTCACGCTCAACGAGCCGCAGATGGTGGTGGGCAATGCCTTCCTGTATCCCAATATGGCGCCGGGTATCAAGATGACCGAGCGGGACGCGGTGCGCATGATCCACCACCTGCTGTTGGCGCATGGCCGAAGCGTGCAGGCGATTCGCAGACTTTGCGCCGATAGCGCGGTGGGCTATGCCCCCTGCTCTGGGCCGGCCATTCCGGTCGGGCAAGGCGAGCGGGATGTAGAGGCCGCCCGGCAATACTACTTCGCCACAGACGGACTGGACAAGCTGGCGTGGGGCGTCACATGGTATAGCGATCCGGTGCTGCTGGGGCGCTATCCGGCGGATGGGCTGGCGCTCTATGAGCGGTACTTGCCGGATACCTGGCGGGACGACCTGCGCACGATTCACCAACCGCTGGACTTTTACGGGCAGAACCTCTATTCTGGCGACCTGGTCGCGCGGGGCGAGGATGGCAAACCGGTGCTGGCAAAGCGCCCGCCCGGCTATGCGAAGACCGCCATCGACTGGCCGGTGGATCCGCAGTGCCTGTATTACGGCCCGAAATTTCTGTATGAGCGGTATCAGCTCCCCATCGTTATTACCGAAAACGGCATGTCTTGCCACGACACCGTTTCCCTTGATGGGCAGGTGCATGACCCCAACCGCATCGACTTTCTGCACCGCTATCTGCTGGAACTGCGCCGCGCGGCGGCAGACGGCGTGAAGATCAGCGGATATTTCCAATGGTCGCTAATGGACAACTTTGAGTGGGGCAAAGGCTATCACGAGCGCTTTGGCCTGATTTATGTGGATTTTGCCACCCAGCGGCGCATATTGAAAGACTCCGCCGCATGGTATCGACAAGTCATGGAGACCAACGGAGAGTGCCTGTAAACACCGAATAGGAGCGTACACATGGACAGAGATTTGCGAACCATCATATCCCGTATGACGCTGGAAGAGAAGATCGGGATGTGTTCCGGATTGGATCATTGGCATCTGAAATCCATCGAGCGCCTGGGCGTTCCGACGGTGCGCGTATGCGACGGCCCCAGCGGCCTGCGCTTTCAAACCGGAGAGGACGATCATTTGGGCGTGCACGCCAGCGAGGAGATGATCAGCTTTCCTACTGGGTGCGCGATGGCGTCCTCCTTTGATCGGGCGCTGATGCATAAACTGGGCGAGGCGCTCGGCGAGGAGTGCCACAGCGTGGATGTGTCGGTAATCCTTGGTCCGGCGGCGAATATCAAGCGCAGCCCACTCTGTGGCCGCAACTTTGAGTACCTGTCCGAGGATCCATACCTGGCAGGTGAAATGGCCGCTGCACAAATTCAAGGGATTCAGCGCCAAAACATCGGCGCTTGCATGAAGCATTTTGCCTGCAACAACCAAGAATCCTGGCGGATGAGCGTGAGCGCCGAGGCGGATGAGCGAACGCTGCGAGAAATCTATCTGACTCCCTTTGAAATTGCCGTGAAAACCGCCCAGCCTAAAACGCTGATGTGCAGCTACAACCGCATCAATGGGGTCTATGCCGGGGAAGACCGTTGGCTGCTGACCGATGTGCTGCGCAACGAGTGGGGATTTGAGGGATACGTGCTGAGCGACTGGGGCGCGGTCAACGATCGCGTACTGGCGCTAAAGGCCGGATTGGATCTGGAAATGCCCGGATGCGACGGCATCACCGATAGGCAACTGCTACAGGCGGTAGAGGCGGGAGAGCTGGACGAATCGGTGATCGACACCGCGGTGGAGCGTATTTTGCGCGTGCTGTTCAGCTACGCTGATCATCATGCACAGGCATCTTTCGATAAAGCCGCGCACCATCAGTTAGCGATCGAGCTGGAAACAGAGTGTGCGGTGCTGCTGCAAAATGCGAACCAGTTTTTGCCCCTAGCTGCTTCGCAAAAAGTGGTGTTTGTGGGCGAATATGCGAAGCATCCGCGCATACAGGGAGGCGGCAGCGCCGAGGTAACGCCGTGCATGCTGAGCGCCGCTGTGGATGCCGCGCAGGGGCTGCCCTTGGTTTCCTATGTGCCGGGCTTTCCGGCGGATAGCGACGTGGCGAACGAAACCTGGCATGCCCAGGCTGTTCAAGCGGCAAAATCCGCCGATGTGGCGGTGATTTTCGGGGGACTGCCGGACGCCTACGAAAGCGAATGCTATGACCGCGTGCACATGCGGCTGCCCAACTGCCAGGACAAGCTGATCGCCGATATTTGCGCGGTGCAGGCCAATGTGGTGGTGGTACTGCACAATGGCGCGCCCATCGAAATGCCGTGGATCTCGCAGGTCAAGGCCGTTCTAGAGATGTACACCGGCGGGCAAGGCGTGGGGCAAGCCTGCGTGGACTTGCTCTATGGAAAGGCAAACCCCTCTGGCAAGCTGGCAGAGACTTTTCCTGTGCGGCTAGAGGACAATCCATCTTATCTCTATTTCCCTGGCGACACCCTGCGGGCGGAATACCGCGAAGGGATTTTTGTAGGCTACCGTTATTACGAAAAGAAGAATATGGGCGTACTGTTTCCCTTCGGGCACGGCTTATCATACACAACCTTTGCGTATGCCAACCTGCGAATGGACAAGCAGGCGCTGCGCGAGGGCGAAAACCTTACGGTGACCGTAGACATTACCAATACGGGGAATCGCGCGGGCAAAGAGGTGGTGCAGCTCTATGTGGCGGATCACACACAGGCGACCAGCCGCCCGCTGAAAGAGCTAAAGGGTTTCGAGAAAATCTCGCTAGAGCCGGGCGAGTGCCAGAGCGTTTCCTTTGTGCTGGATCGGCGCAGTTTTGCGTGGTATAGTCTGGATCAACAGGATTGGTGCTGTGCCAGCGGCGAGTATGAGGTGCTGATCGGCGCATCCACTAGCGATATTCGGTGCGCTGCGCGCATTGTTTTGCAATCCGCCTATAAGCCACGCCTGTCTGTCACCCTCAACACGCTGATGAGCGAAATTGCGGCCTATCCGGCATTGTGGTCGGTCACCGAGCGCATGCTGCGCGCGGCGTCTCCCAAGATCGAGGAGATCCTGAGCGGCACAGATGACAACGCGCGCTATCTAGCCAATGAGCTGTACGAACTGCCGTTTCATGCCATTCGCGGGCTGTACAACGCCCGGCAGGAGGATTTGGAGGCAATCGTGCAGTGCCTGGGCGAAATGTCGCAGGCGGGCGACCGGGTATGATCCTGCTTGTTCTGTCGTATCTTGCCTTTGCTGTATTGGGGCTGCGGGAATCGCTGCTGGGTGCGTCTTGGCCGCTGATGGCGGGAGATCTGCATGCAGCACTGACCGATGCCGGGACGGTGTCGCTGGTCATGTCGCTGGCCACCATCTTGGCCAGCCTTGTGTCTCATCGCGTTCTGCGGCGATTTGGCATGCAACGCACCACGGGTACGGCTCTGTCTGTGATGGGCATAGCGCTCGTGGGGATCGCTTGCGCGCCGTCGCTGGGGTGGGTGGTCGGATGGGCGGCGCTTTTGGGTATAGGCCCTGGGCTGGCCGAACCAAGCATCAATTATCATATGGCGGCCAATCACTCGGCAGCGTCCATGAGTGGGCTGCATTGCTCTTGGGGCGTGGGGGCATTGGCGTCGCCGCTTTTGATCGCCCAGATCCATGGCATGGGCTCTGGCGGCTGGCGCGCAGGGTATCGAATGATCGCTGTGATGCAGCTATGTGCCGCCGTCCTATTCTTTTTGGCATCATTTTTTGCGAAACGTACAGCAGCGCCTGCGTTAGGCATGCAGCAAGAAGAGTCCCCTCCCGTCGGTGGCATGCTGTCCATCCTGCGCAAGCGCGGTGCTGTTTGGGTGGCTGTGTCGGTCGTCATGTGCTGCGCGCTGGAAACTACGATTGCGCTCTGGGGCACAAGTTATCTGGTTCAAGCGCGTGGTTTGAGCGGGGACACCGCCGCACGATGGCTTTCTGCTTTTTTTGTAGGGATTACGGCGTCGCGACTCGCGTGCGGACTATTGGCACACAGCTTAAAAGCATACCGGCTCATCCTGTGCGGCATCGGCGTGGTGATGTGCGGCCTTGTGATGCTGTTGCTGCTCCGCGGGCAGAATGGGGGTCTGGCGGCGTTCATTTTGCTGGGGGCAGGCATTGCGCCGATCTATCCAACGATTCTGCACCAAGTGCCGGTGTATTTCGGGGCAGAGAACACGCAAGCGGCCATGAGCGTGATCTCGGCGATCACGTATTCGAGCATCACGCTGCTCCCGTTTGCGTCGGGGCTGCTCTTTGCCAGGGTCTCATTTGAGCAAATGCCGCTGCTCTTGCTGGGGTATGCGTTGCTGCTACTACTTGCTGTGTGCAGGCGCAGTGCGAATAGCTCGAACGGACAAGGATAAATGGAGGCAGGCGCTGATGAACACAATCTTGAACTTTGGCTCGCTCAATATCGACTATGTGTATCGCGTGCCGCATTTTGTGCGGCCGGGAGAAACGCTCGATTCCAAGGAATTGCAGATCCATTGCGGGGGCAAGGGTCTCAATCAGTCCATCGCGCTGGCAAGCGCGGGGCTTTCCGTGCGGCACGCAGGCAAGATTGGCCCGGATGGCGCGCTTTTGTTGGCAGAGCTTGAACGGTATGGCGTGGACACCAGCCTCACCGCGCGATCCGATCAGCGCACCGGGCATGCGATCATCCAGGTGGATGCGACGGGGCAGAACAGCATTCTGCTGCATGGCGGCGCGAACCGAACGCTGACAGAGGCGGATGTCGATGCTGCACTGGCGCAGATGGCGCCCGGCGACTGGGTGCTGGTGCAGAATGAAACCAACAACATCGCGTATATATTGCGGCAGGCCAAGGCGCGGGGGCTGCGCCTCGCGATGAATCCTTCGCCGATCAGCGAAAGCTTGATGACAGCACCGCTGGAGTTGGTGGACTTGTTTGTGCTCAACGAAGTGGAGGCTGAGGCACTGACCTGCGCGAACACGATATCGGAAATGGCTGCACGGATGCAAAGGCGCTTTTCGGCGGCACAGATCGTGCTGACACTCGGCACCGCCGGTTCGATGTACCTGCATGGCGATCAGCACTATCAGGCCGGCATATTTGAAGTGGACGTCGTGGACACCACAGCGGCTGGCGATACGTTTTTGGGCTTCTTTATCGGCAGCTTGATTCATGGCGGCGATCCTGCGGAGGCATTGCGTCTGGCGGCTGCCGCTTCCGCGCTGGCGGTGTCCAGAGCTGGCGCGGCCTCGTCTATTCCGACACGCGCCGAGGCAGTGCGCGCGATGCAAACCTTACCCCAGATTGTTTTTCGTGCCTAGGCGCCTCCAAGTGCTTTCATATATAAGCTTTTTCGCCGCCTTCATGCGTGTTATTCACATGTCGATCAAGGTTTATCGTGAACGATGGATTGGTGTTCGAGTTACAAGCAAAAGCCGTATCGCCTCAAATTGGCGATACGGCTTTTGCGCTTAGATACCTTCTTGGCAGCCGCCCTTAGTCAGCAGGTTGGTTTTGCTGTCTTACGAAGGATTCCCTTT
>JAVBUY010000131.1:0-7533 GCA_031554855.1 Eubacteriales bacterium | reverse complement strand
CACACTGCGGGCGGCACGGTCTTGCCCATGCCGCGGAAGGTGCCACCCGTGGTTGCCTCAGTGCAGGCGATCCACTCGCACAACGCCAGCACGCGCAGATAGGTGCCGCCGATGTCGCGCACCGCTTCCTCGCGCAGGAACAGCGAGATCAGCGCGCGCCCGCCAAAGAACAGCAGCAACGACACAAACACGCCGTAGACCAGCATCGCCGCCATGCTGATGCGAAATCCCTTGTGAATGCGCGTCCACTTGCCCGCGCCATAGTTCTGCCCCACGAAGGTGGTGACCGCCGTGCCAAAGCCGCCGCCGATCAGCCACGCCAGCGACTCGATCTGCGTGCCCATCTGCTGCGCGGCGATCGCGCCCGCGCCAAATGACGCTACGCGACGCGCCACCGCCATGGCCAGCAGCGTAAACAGGCCGCTCTCCAGCGCGCTGGGGATGCTCCAGCGGAAGATCTGCTGGATCTCCGCGCGGTGCGGCTTGCCCAGCAGATGAAAGTGCTCGAACGGGCGCGCTTTATGCCGCTTCATCAGCACGCACATCAGCGCAAACACCAGCAGCTCAGCCAGCGCAGTGGCCAGCGCGGCGCCCAGCACGCCCCAGCGAAACACCAGGATAAACAGCGGATCCAGCACCATGTTGGTGATCAGTCCGGTCGCGTGCGCCATGAAGGACAGATGCGTTTTGCCACTGGCGTTAAATGCGCCGGTCATCGCGGCGGTCATGAACCACGGCGGCACAGCGGCCGCCACCACGCGCAAATAGCCCGCCGCCTCGGCCGCGACATGCGCCTCACGGATGTTGAACAGGCCGATCAGCACATCCGCACCAAAGCCGAGCAGCGCGCCATACGCGATGCCCAGCATCAGCGACAGAAACACCGCGCTGTGCGCATAGCGCTGCGCCCCCGCGATGTCCTTAGCGCCCAGGTTTTGCGACACGCCGATCTGCGCGCCCATGCTGCCGATGAGAATCAGCGCCATCGCCAGCCAGAAGAACATGCCTGCCGAGCCGACGGCGGCCACCGCTTCGCTGCTGACGCCGCGCCCCAGCCAGAACATGTCCGTTAAGTTGTATGCCATTTGCAGCAGCGACGTGCCCATGATAGGCACCGCCACCACCACCAGTTTCCGAAAGATCCCGCCTTGCGTCAAATCGCGCTGATGCGCGTCTACATGTTCCATGGGAGGTTCCTCGCTTACTGAAAACAGTATTATACTTGCGTTATTTTGAATCCCTGCTTGCTTAATGCGTCAATGACGCGCGCCACATGGTCGCGATCCTGCGTCTCCATCTCCAGCTCGACCATCGCGTACCCCAGCCCGGCCTCCAGATAGGCGCGGTCATGCTGGATGGACACGACGTTGGCCTCGCAGTCGGACACGACCTTCAGCAGACGGTTCAGCCGCCCCGGCTTGTCCTCAATGACGGTGCGCAGGCGAATGCGTCGTCCGGCCTTCAGCAGGCCACGGTCGATGATATTGGCGAGGGTGGTCACGTCGATGTTGCCGCCAGAGAGGATGGCCACCACCTTGCCAGCGCAATGGAATTTGTTGCCCAGAATGGCCGCCACCGCCGCCGCGCCCGCACCCTCGGTCACGATCTTGCAGCGCTCCATCAGCAGCAGGATGGCCTGCGCGATCTCGTCGTCATCCACGGTCACCATCTCGTCCACCAGCTGGCGGCAGACCGCGAACGTCTGCTGGCCGGGGGTTTTGACCGCAATACCGTCCGCGATAGTGCCCGCCCGCGTCAGCGTCACGATGCGCCCGGCTTTCAGCGAGTCGGTCATGCTGGCCGCGCCCGCCGCCTCCACGCCGATGATGCGCACCTGCGGGCGAATCGCCTTGGCCGCCACCGCGACGCCCGCAATCAGCCCGCCGCCGCCGACCGGTACCACGATGGTATCCACATCGGGCAATTCCTCCAGGATCTCCAGCCCGATCGTGCCCTGCCCGGCCATGACCAGCGGGTCGTCGAACGGATGGATGAAGGTCGCGCCGCTCTCCTGCTGGAGCTGCATGGCGGTCTTGAACGCGTCGTCATACACCGCGCCGGACAGCACCACCTTCGCGCCCAGCGCGCGGGTAGCGGTCACCTTCGCCAGCGGCGCGCCCTCGGGCATGACGATGGTCGCGGGCACGCCATACTTGCGCGCGGCCAGCGCCACGCCCTGCGCATGGTTGCCCGCCGACGCCGCGATCACGCCGCGCGCGCGCTCCGCCTGCGTCAGCGCCGCAATCTTCACATACGCGCCGCGCACCTTAAACGAGCCGGTCTGCTGCAAGGATTCCGATTTCAGGTGCACCTCGCGGCTCTCGTCGCTGAGCACGCGCGAGGGCACCAAGTCCGTCTTATGGATCACGCCGTGCAGCGTTTGCCGCGCGGCCAGAACATCCTGTAAAGTCAGGGTCATGCGTTTTCCTCCTGTGCGTTGGCAAGGCTGTACATCATGATACCGGCGGCCACCGCCGCGTTGAGTGACTCCGCGCCCCCGCGCATGGGCAGCGCCAACCGGTGCGTGGCTACCGCCGATACGGCGGGCGATATGCCGCCGCCCTCGCTGCCGATGACCAGCACTTGCCGCTCGGGCATTCGCTCACGCGAAAAGAATGCCTGCCCGCCCAGTTCGCTGGACAGAATGGCATAGCCGCGCTGATGCCACAAGGTCAGTTCATTCGCCAGATCGCTTACCGCCAGCACCGGCACGCGGAAGATCGATCCCATGGTCGCACGCAGCGCCTTGCTGCCGAACGGATCGGCGCAGCCCGGGCCGAGCAACATGCCGTCAAAGCCCGCCGCATCGGCTGTGCGCAGGATCGTGCCCACGTTGCCCGGATCCTGCACGCCGTCCAGCGCCACCCACAGGCTGCCCTCGGGCTCGCTGCCGCGCGCGGGCAGCGCCACCGCCGCCGCGATGCCCTGCGGCGTCTTGGTATCGCACACCGCCTCCAGCGCATGCACCGGTACGCACAGCGCGTCCGTGCCAGCGGACAACAGGCGATCCACCAGTGCCTGGTGCATGGGCAGGCGCGCTTCGTCCACCACCACGGTGCGCACCTCGGCGTGCGCCAGCGCCTCCTCCACCATCTTGCTCCCCTCCACCAGGAAGCATCCGGCGGCCTCGCGTTCTTTTTTCTCTTTCAGCGCGCGAAGGGCGCGGATCCGCGCGTTTTGTACGCTGGTGATTGGTTGCATGGATGCGCCCCCTCTTCGTTGTGTCCGGTATAGTATACCGCATGATCGGGCGAATGAGAAGAGCTTGGGCGCAATCAAAAAGCGGGAGCGATTGCTCCCGCCCAGAATTTGCGCGTTCTATTCCCGCACCTGCGCCCCCGGATACAGCGGATACCCCGCGCACAGCGCCAATACCTCGGCCTTGACCGGTTCCACCGCCGCGTCGCCCTCGCGCGCGATGCGGTTGATCCAGCCCGCGATGGTGCGCATGTCGGCCTCGGTCATGCCGCGCGTAGTCACCGCCGGGGTGCCCACGCGGATGCCGCTGGTTACGAATGGGCTGCGCGTCTCGAACGGAATCGTGTTCTTATTGACCGTGATGTTGGCCTGGCCGAGCCGCGCCTCCAGGTCTTTGCCAGTCACGTCCAGTTTGGTCAGGTCGAGCAGCATCATGTGGTTGTCGGTGCCACCGGACACCAAGCGAATGCCCGCGTCGGTCAGGGCCTGCGCCAGCGCGCGCGCGTTGCGCACGATCTGGTGCTGATAGGCCTTGAAGTCGGGCTTCAGCGCCTCGGCAAAGGACACCGCCTTGGCCGCGATGATATGCATCAGCGGGCCGCCCTGCGTGCCCGGGAAGATCGCCTTGTCGATGGCCTGCGCGTATTGCTCGCGGCAGAGGATCATGCCGCCGCGCGGGCCGCGCAGCGTCTTGTGCGTCGTGGTGGTCACAAAGTCGGCGTAGGGCACCGGCGAGGGATGCTCGCCCGCCGCCACCAAACCGGCGATGTGCGCCATGTCCACCATGAATAGGCAGCCGATCTCGTCGCAGATGGCGCGCATGGCGGCAAAATCGATGGTGCGCGGATACGCCGACGCACCGGCGACCAGCATCTTGGGCCGCACCTGCTTGGCCTGCGCGCGCAATGCGTCGTAGTCAATGGTCTCGGTGTCCTTGTCCACGCCATAGGCTTCAAATTTGAAGTATTTGCCCGAGATATTGACCGGGCTGCCGTGCGTCAGGTGTCCGCCGTGCGACAGATTCATGCCCAGCACCGTGTCACCCGGCGTCAGCATCGCGAAATACACCGCCATATTGGCCTGCGCGCCGGAGTGCGGCTGCACATTGGCATGCTCCGCACCAAAGAGCTGTTTGGCGCGATCGCGCGCCAGTTCCTCGGCGACGTCCACGCAGGCGCAGCCGCCGTAATAACGCTTGCCGGGGTATCCCTCGGCATATTTGTTGGTCAGGTGCGTGCCCATCGCGGCGAGCACTGCCTCGCTGACAAAATTCTCCGACGCGATCAGCTCGATGTGCTCGCGCTGCCGTTTCAGTTCCAGATCCAGCGCATCGGCCACCTGGGGGTCCACCGCGCGTACCGCAGCGATATCGATCATGGTGTGTTCTCCTCCCCTGCCCTACGATTTATAGAACAGTATAGCCCGATCGCGCGCATCGCGCAACCAAAAAGATCAGAGGACGAGCAACTTTGCTCGTCCCCGCACGGAGGTTTAGTTGTTCGATAGCTCCAGGCCGGACAGCTCCACCGCGGTGTTGCTGATGACCGTTCCCCTGCGTTGCCGCGTAGCTGGCGGCGCGATGCGCGGCAGAATCAGCTGCGCGCAGGTGCCTTCGCCCCATTCGCTTTCCAGCTCAATGCGGCCTTGCATGCGTGCCATAAAGGACTGCACCAGCGGCAGACCCAGGCCCATGCCATCTGTCTGCCCCGGCAACTGCTCGCGCATATCGTGCCGCTCAAACAGGGATCGGATGCGCGCGGCGGGAATGCCGCAGCCATTGTCGGACACGCTGATGATCACCTCATCCTCGCCGCATTCCGCCGACAGGCACACCAGCCCGCCGTTTGGCGTGTGGCGCACGGCGTTGGATACCAGGTTGAGCACGCAGCGTTCGAGCTTGACCTCGTCACAGCGCACCCACAGCGCCTCGTCTTTGGTGGCGCATACAAACTCAATGCCCTTGGTATGGGCGAACGGCGCGCAGGTATCGGCCACATACCGGAGCCAGGCCACGACTTCCAGCGGCTGCATCGTGAAGTCCATATATCCGGCATCGAGCTTGGTAATATCCAGCACATTGCTGATCAGCCGCATCAGCTGCTGCACATTGCGCTCGATCTGGGCGGCTTCCGGCTGGCACGCTTCGC
This sequence comes from Eubacteriales bacterium, assembly GCA_031554855.1. Taxonomy (GTDB): domain Bacteria; phylum Bacillota; class Clostridia; order Christensenellales; family Aristaeellaceae; genus JAVBUY01. Next base: position 2,188 of record JAVBUY010000131.1, on the reverse strand, counting down.
CGGTGCGCGCCTGCAAGAGCTGCACCGAGCTGAGGATCACGCTGAGCGGCGTGCGCATGTCATGGCTCAAATCGACCCACGGCTGCATGGTTTGCCGCTTTTCGGCTTGGCGCTGACGCATGCGCATCCTCCTTTGTAAAGTGTACCATAAGAACTAAATAGTTCTTTTGATGTGCTGTTTTGTCAAGTATACCACCGACTTTCGGATTAATCCACCTTTTTTCGACAATAAATGCACCGTGAGAATTAAATCCGCAAAATAAATCCGCCAGAGCGTGAAACGCTGGCGGAACAATATACGAAAAGCCACTGGAGGCTCGGGCCAGGCAACCCCGCGGCACATCCTGTACTGCGCTGATTGCTGCTTCCTTCCGGACCTGACAAGGTTCACGCCCCATGATTGCACGGGACCCGACCGTCATCGCCTCCAGTGGTGACGATAGTATACCCGAGCGAGGCGCAAAATGCAAGCGGCTATGCCGGCGTGGGTTCGCTGGCCGCCATGTGCGCGGTTACTTTTTCCATTAGACGCACCGCCAGCGAAAGCATCGCGAGGCTGTCCAGCTTTGCCTCGCGCAGCAGCAGGCTGGGCGGTGACTGCGCGGCGAGCACCAGCCGCTTATCGGTATCATGCAGCGCCTTGAGCAACCGCGCGCCGTCCAGCCGCGCCTGCGGAGAAAAGCGCATGATGAGCTGCCCGCTGCGGTGCACCACGGTCTCGACGCCCAGCGCCCCACACATGGCCTTCAAATGCGCGATAGACACCAGATTGCACACCGGCTCGGGTGGGTCGCCAAAGCGGTCGGTCAACTCCTCCTCCACGTCGTCGCGGCTGGCGCGGTCGGTGATGCCCGCGATGCGCTTATACGTCTCGATGCGTTGATACTCGCCGCGCACATAGTCGGCGGGCAGGTACGCGTCCACGCGCATCTCCACGCGCGTCTCGATGTCCACCGCCTCGCCCATCTCGCCGCGAATCTCGCGCACGGTCTCCTCGATGAGCTTCACGTACATGTCGTAGCCCACGGCCGACATCTGCCCGCTCTGCTCCGGGCCGAGGATGTTGCCCGCGCCGCGCAGTTCCAGATCGCGCATCGCGATGCGAAAGCCCGAACCAAACTCGGTGAACTCACGGATGGCTTCCAGGCGCTTTTGCGCGGTCTCGGTCAGTACCTTGTCGGGGCGCACGGTGAAATACGCGTAGGCCAGGCGATTGCTGCGACCGACGCGCCCGCGCAACTGGTATAGCTGCGCCAGGCCGAACCGATCCGCGTCAAAGACAATCAGCGTGTTGGCGCTGGGGATGTCCAGCCCCGACTCGATGATGGTGGTGCACAGCAGCACGTCGTACTGATGGTCGTAGAAATCCATCATCACGTCCTCCAGCGCGTGCTCGCGCATCTGGCCGTGCGCCACCGCGATGCGCGCCTCGGGCACGAGCTGGCTCAGGCGCTGGTGGAATTGCTCGATGCGCTCGACGCGATTGAACAGGAAGTACACCTGCCCCTGGCGCGCGATCTCGCGCAGGATCGCGTCACGCACCATGCCGTCGTTGTATTCCACCACATAGGTCTGCACCGGATAGCGCTCCTCGGGCGGCGTCTCCAGCACCGACATATCGCGGATACCGACCATCGACATATGCAGCGTGCGCGGAATCGGCGTGGCCGACAGCGTCAACACGTCGATGTTGCTCTTCAGGTTTTTGATGCTCTCCTTGTGCGCGACGCCGAAGCGCTGCTCCTCATCGACGATCAACAGCCCCAGATCCTTGAACTGCACATCCTTGCCCAGCAGGCGGTGCGTGCCGACCAGGATGTCGATCTTGCCCTGTTTGACCTCGCCTAAGATGTGCTTCTGCTCGGCGGCGGACTTGAACCGGCTGATTACCGCGCAGGTCACCGGAAACCCGGCGAAGCGGGTCTGGATGGTGTTCATGTGCTGCTGCGCCAGGATGGTGGTGGGCGCGAGCAGCGCGACCTGCTTGCCGTCCATCACCGCCTTAAATGCGGCGCGCAGCGCAACCTCGGTTTTGCCATAGCCCACGTCTCCGCACAGCAGGCGATCCATGCAGGTGGTGGCCTGCATGTCCTGCTTGATCTCGGCGATGGATTGCAGCTGATCCTGCGTTTCCTCGTAGGCGAAGTTGTCCTCGAACTCCCGCTGCCATGGCGAGTCGGCGGCAAAC
>JAVBUY010000228.1:0-10360 GCA_031554855.1 Eubacteriales bacterium | reverse complement strand
GTCACGACCCCTTCATTGGTATCGTATCGCGCGGCTCTGCCGCGCGGGCGGGGAGTTTTACGCCAGGGAAACACACCTGCTACCACGAGCAAAGCGAGTCGCGGCGCAAGCCGTGCAGTCGCAAAAAATGCGGCATGCATTTTGTGCGAGGGCATCGACATTGTCGATGCCCTGAGGTCGCAGCATTCGCTGCGGCCTTTTTTTGTGCATAGAAATCGCTTGCATACTACATCTTGCGGTTTTTGCACAATTCTGGTACAATGCGGAAGATATAGTCTGATTATTTCGCTGTCAGAGCGTCATCAGGAGAATGCATGCAGATCAATTGGTATCCCGGGCACATGGCGCGTGCCAAACGGTTGCTCAAGGATCAGCTGGGGCGCGTGGACGTGGTGCTGGAGCTATGCGACGCGCGCTTGCCCCGCGCCAGCCGCAACCCCGACCTGGACGCGCTGTGCGCCGGAAAGAAGCGCATCATCGTGCTCAACAAGGCCGACCTGGCCGACGAGCAGGCCACGCAGGCCTGGGTGCGCGCCTTTGCCAAGGAAGGGCTGGAGGCCGTGCCCTTTGTGGCGTCGCGCGGCAAACCCAAAGAAATCCTTGTGCGCATTGAGCGCGCAGCCAGCGAGGCGGTGGCCCGCCAGGCGGCGCGCGGCGTCAAAAAAACCGTGCGCGTGATGGTGGTGGGCGTGCCCAACGTGGGCAAATCGACGCTGATCAACTGCCTGCGCGGACAGGCCATCGCCAAGACCGGAGACAAACCTGGCGTGACCCGCGCCAACCAATGGGTGCGCATTACGCCTTATTTAGAGCTGCTGGATACGCCCGGCCTGCTGTGGCCGAGGCTTAACGACGAGCAGGCCGCGCGCCACATGGCGTACCTGGGCACGATCCGCGACCAGGTGATCAACCAGGAGCAGCTGGCGATCCGCCTGCTGGAAGAACTGTTGGTTGCGCGCGAGCAGGCGGTGACCGAACGGTTCCACCTCAAGCAGCCGATAGAGCTCGGTGAGGCGCTGCTGGACAACGCGTGCCGTGGACGCGGCTGGCTGCTGCCTGGCGGCCTGTACGATACCGACCGCGGCAGCGCGGTGGTGTTGGACGAATTTCGCGCGGGCAAGCTGGGGCGCATCACGCTGGAGCGCCCCGACGTACCGCCCGCCAAGATGCCGAAGGAGGATCCCCCCGATGCCTAGCGCGGCCGAAAAGCTGGAGGCGCTATCCGCGATGGATCGTGCGCTGTGGGCCGAGGGCGTGCGCTTTGGCGGCATCGACGAGGCCGGGCGCGGGCCGCTGTGCGGGCCGGTCGTGGCCGCGTGCGTGGTCATGCCCGAGGGCGTGCTCATTGAGGGCGTCAACGACTCTAAGAAATTGTCCGAGGCCAAGCGGGAAAAGCTATTGGACGAGATCCGCGCGAAAGCGCTGTTTATCGGCATCGGCCAGGCCAGCGCGCAAGAGATCGACGCACTGAACATACTGCAAGCGACCAAGCTGGCCATGCAGCGCGCCGCCGAGGGCGCGCCTTGCGCGCTGTACCTGGTGGACGGCAACCAGCGCGTGGATCTGCCGCAACCCATGCGCTGCGTGGTCGGCGGGGACGCGCAGTGCTTCAGCATCGCGGCGGCGTCGATCGTCGCCAAGGTGACGCGCGATCGACAGCTCATCGCGCTGGAGGAGCAGTATCCGGGTTATGGCTTTGCGCAGCACAAGGGCTACGGCACCGCTACGCATGCCGCCGCGCTGCGCGAAAAGGGCCCGACGCTGGAGCACCGTCGCACCTTCCTGACGGACAAGATCATGGGGCGCGTATGAATAAGCGAGCGGTGGGGGATCGCGGCGAGGCCATCGCTGCCGCGTATCTGGAGGGCAAGGGCATGGCCTGCCTGGCCCGCAATGTGCGCATGCCCGGCGGCGAGATCGACTTGATCATGCGCGACGGAAAATACACCGTGTTCGTCGAGGTGAAGCTGCGCACGAGCGGGCGCTATGGCCTGGGGCGCGAGGCGGTGGATATCCGCAAGCAGCGGCGCATCCAGCAGGCCGCGATAGGGTATCTTCAGCAGCAGGGTGTAACCAGCACACCGGTGCGGTTTGATGTGGTAGAGATACAGGCGGGCGAAGTGCGCCACCTGGTCAATGCTTTTTCCGCAGTGTAACTTTTTTTCGGAAGCGGGGCGAATTATTTGCGTCTGATGAAACGGACGACCATTCTGCTTTGCGTGCTGTGCACGCTGTTTGCGCAGGCGGTTTTGGCCGAGAATTTGGTGAAGAACGGCGGCTTTGAAGAGGTGCGAAACGGCGTGCCGGTGGAATGGACTCCGGCGATGTGGAACACCGGCAAAGGCGTTACATTCGCCGAGGTGTCCGAGGAGGCCTATGCTGGCGAGCGGTCAGTGATGGTCTACAACGCCTCAGGCAACGATGCGCGCTACGAGCAGGTGGTGCGTGTGAAGCCGCAGACGCTCTATCGCTTCCGCTGCATGGTGCGCGCCGAGGGATGTGGCATAGACAAGAAGGGCGCTAATATCTCGGTCAGTGGCATCTACGACACATCGAAGGACGTGCACGATACCAACGGCGAGTGGGAGCAACTCGAATTCTATGGCCGTACCGGCAAAAAGCAAAAAGAGATCACCATCATGGCGCGCGTGGGCGGCTATGGCAACGAGAATACCGGCCGCGCGTGGTTCGATGAGTTTTCAGTGGAGGCGGTTGATCAGTTGCCCGACGACGCGGTGCTGATCACGCTGGAGACCCCCGCCCCGCAAAAAGAACGTAAACCGCTGGAACTCGGCGCGCTGGCCATCCCGGGGCTGACGCTGCTCGGCCTGCTTTTTGCTGCGCTGGGCGCGCTGTTCAGCCGCGCAGCATTGTCTGGGCAACACGATTTGGCTGAACAGCCGCGCGTAAAATGGCTGGATATCGTGCCGCTGCTGCTCATCGCGCTGGCGGTGCGCATCGCCGTCGCGATGGTCGTGCCCGGCTACCAGGTGGACATGAACTGCTTTGGCCTGTGGGCGCAGCGCCTGGCGCAGAGCGGCCCCGGCAAGTTCTATGCGGACGGCTACTTCTGCGATTATCCGCCGGGCTACCTGTTCGTGCTGTGGATCAATGGTGGGCTGATGGCGCTGTTTGGCGCGACGCCCGGCGACAGCGTCGCCAGCCTGATCACCAAACTGCCGCCGATCCTGTGCGACCTGGCATGCGTCGCGCTGCTCTACGCGCTGGTCGTGAAAAAGCTGGGCAAGCCCGCTGCGCTGACGTTGGCAGCGCTCTATGCGTTCAACCCGGTCGTGCTGATCAACGGCGCGGCCTGGGGTCAGGTCGATACGCTGATGACGCTGGGCATGGTGCTGGCGATCTACTTTGTGATCGGCAACAAGTGGCATTGGGCGCTGCCGATCTACATGCTGTGCGTGCTGGTCAAGCCCCAGGCGCTGATGTTCGGCCCGCTGGGGCTGGTGGTGTTCATTCAGACGCTGTGCGGCAAGGACAAAGCCGCGACGCGCCGCATCCCCTTCGGCCTGCTGGGCATGCTGATGGTTGCACTGGTCGCGGTGCTGCCCTTCTGGGGAAGCCAGCCGTTCAACTGGCTGTGGAAGCTATACGGACAGACGCTGTCCTCCTATAATTATGCCAGCGTCAATGCCGCCAACCTGTTCTACCTGATGGGCGGCAACTGGGTGGAGGCGAGCAAAACCGTGCTCGGCCTGTCCTGGACGGTATGGGGCGTCATCGGCATGGCGCTGGTGTTCGCCGGGGTGATCTACCTGACGATACGCGCCAAAGACCGCGCGCTGCTCTTTGAACTGACCGCGCTGCTGCTGTTCGGCCTGTTTATGCTGGGCAGCAAGATGCACGAGCGCTACCTGTTCCCCATCGTGCTGCTGTCGATGCTGGCCTTCGTGCAGCGGCGAGATGGACGCACGTTGGCCTTTATCGGCGGCGTGACCCTCACTGCGACGCTCAACATCGGCATGGTGCTGGCCTTTGAGCACCTGATCGCGCCCAACGTGTGGTTGGGCAGGACGCTGGCGGTGATCAACCTGCTGCTGCTGGCGCTGGCGGCCTGGACGGCGATCGAGCATTGCCTGGCAGATCGCGTGCGCGCGCTGCCCGCGCCCCAGCAGCGCGAGGCCGCGCCGCCCAGCGCATCCTGCCGCGCCGCGCATGCGCTGAAGCACGCGCCCGACAGCGGTCTGCACCTCACCTGGCGCGATTGGGTGATCATGGTGGTCATCACGCTGGGCTACTCCGTGCTGGCGTTCTGGAATCTGGGTGATACCATTGCCCCGCAGACCGCATGGGAACCAGCCTCCATGCGTGAACAGGTCACCTTTGACCTGGGCGAGATGCGCGAGTTTGAGCTGTTCTACTACTCCGGTATTTCCGGCGACTCGTTCTATATCCAGACCTCGGAGGACAACGAGGCCTGGTCGCTGCCGCAGATTGCCAAGCTGGATGGCGGAGACTGCTTTAGCTGGCAGATCAACAAACTGCCCAGGCTGGACGCAGAGGGCATCCAGTTGCGCGATAGTGACGACAACGGCCTTTTCGAGGGCGATCCAGCGCAGATGCGTGCGCGCTATGTGCGCCTCACGCCCGAGGGGTTGGGCTTGACGCTGGAGGAGATCGCCTTCCGTGGCGCGGACGGTACGAACTATCCGGTGATCGACGTGGCCTATGGCGAGATCGATGCCGACTTTGAAGCATTCCTGGCCAAGCAGGCTGGCGTGCTGGGCGCCGCCGACGACATCGGCGCGCTGATGCCGCTGATCGACGAGCAATTTGCCGTGCCCGAGCGGCCTAGCTTCATGAACAGCATGTACTTCGACGAGATCTACCATGGGCGCACTGCGTATGAGCACCTGCACAACATCCACACCTTCGAGTGGACGCATCCGCCGCTGGGCAAGGTGCTGATGATGTTCGCGGTGCAGGTGTTCGGCATGACGCCGTTTGGCTGGCGTTTCGCGGGTACGCTGATCGGCATCCTGATGCTGCCGGCCATGTACCTGCTGGCCAAGCAGCTCTGGAAGCGCACTGACATGGCGGCCTTTGCGATGCTGTTGATGACCTTTGACTGCATGCATTTCACGCAGACGCGCATTGCCACCATCGACAGCTTCCCGGTGTTCTTCATCATCCTGATGTATCTGTGCATGTTCCGATACCTGCAGAGCAGCTTCTATCACCAGAAGTTGTGGAAAACACTGGTGCCGCTGGCGCTGTCTGGTCTGTTCATGGGGCTGGCCATCGCCAGCAAGTGGATTGGCATGTACGCCGGTGCGGGGTTGGCGCTGCTGTTCTTCTATGCGCTGTATTGCCGCTACCAGGAATATGCCTACGCCACCCGTGCGGTGAGCGAGGACGGAGACGACCTGCGCGCGCGCACGCAGGACGGCCCTCGATACGCGCTGATCACGCTGGGCGGGTGCGTGCTGTGGTTCCTCGTCATCCCCGCGCTGATCTACTACTTCTCGTTCTACTGGGAGCTGAAGCCCGACGGCGGGCTGAACTGGCAGCGGTTCTGGTCGATGCAGAAATCCATGTACAGCTACCACAGTCAGCTCAAGGCCACGCATCCGTTCGAGTCGAAGTGGTATCAGTGGCCGATCATCGCAAAGCCGATGTGGTACTACAGCACGGTGCGCCTGCCCGGCGGTTTTGTGTCCACCATCTTGAGCTTTGGCAATCCGTTGGTCTGGTGGGGCGGCCTGGTCGCGCTGTTGTGGGTGATCGGCTGCACGCTGGCGCAGGGCATCCGCATGCTGCTCGATCGCACGCAGGGCATCGCCCGCGACATGGACGACGGCAAGCGCGCGCTATGGTTCACCGCCGCACTGCTCATCGTCGGCTTCGCGTCGCAGTACCTGCCCTGGGTGCTGGTGCCGCGCTCTACCTACATCTATCATTACTTCGCCAGCGTGCCCTTCATTATTCTGTGCATCGCGCAGTGCGCGCTATGGCTCGTGGGCGACCATCCCAAGGCGCTCAGGATCGGCTGCGGCATCTTTGCACTGGTCGCTCTGGCGCTGTTCATCGGTTTCTTCCCCTATGCCAGCGGCCTGCCGATGAGTATGGATTGGGCGGAGGCGATGCAGTGGTTCCCGAACTGGATGTATTACTAAGACCGCCCACAAGCGCCGGTCGCGGTGTCAGCTCTGCGCCGGTCTCAGCGGCGTATGACACGATACGCCTTTCTCGCCCGGCTTGCGCTTCCTAGCGCCGCCAGCTTCTGAGCGGTCTTTGGCTGGTTTGACCGCCCACAAGCGCCGATCGCACACCCTTTCCCCTGGCACAAAAGATCACCGCCGAAGGGAGGTCTGCCCATGCTGGCGCAACTCGGCAGCTACGGTTTGTCCGGCATTGAGGGCTTTCCTGTGACGGTGGAGACGTACGTGTCCGACGGGCTGCCGATGTTCGAATTGGTCGGACTGCCTGACGCGGCGGTGAAGGAATCGCGCGAGCGGGTGCGCGCCGCGCTGATCAACAGCGGGTATGAGATGCCGGTGGCACGCATCACGGTCAGTCTGGCACCCGCCGATGTGAAAAAAGAAGGGCCCGCGTTCGATCTGCCGATCGCGCTGGCCATCATGATAGGCTCGGGGCAGCTCGCCCAGCCTGCGGACGGCTGTTCCCGCATGCTGCTAGGAGAGCTGGCGCTGGGTGGCGAGATCGCGCCTATACGCGGGGCGCTGCCCATGGTGATCGCCGCGCGGGCGCACGAGGTGGCCGAGGTGCTGCTGCCGCGTGGCAATGCCGCCGAGGTCGCCTGCGTGGAGGGCATCCGCGTGATCCCGGTGGGCACGCTGGCCGAGGCGGTCGGGCATCTGTCGGGGGCACAGCCCATCGCGCCGCAGCAGCAAGTGCCCTACGCGGCGTACATGGCTGATCGGCACACGGCGCACGACCTCGCCGCGGTGCGCGGACAGGCCGGTGCGAAGCGTGCGCTGGAGATCGCCGCCGCCGGCGGGCACAACCTGCTGATGATCGGCCCGCCGGGCTCGGGCAAGACCATGCTGGCGCGCTGTCTGCCCGGCATATTGCCCGACATGAGCTTCGACGAGGCGCTGACCGCCACGCGCATCCACAGCGCCGCCGGACTGATCGCGCCGGGCGCGGGCCTGCTCGCCGAGCGGCCGTTTCGCGCGCCGCATCACACTGCGTCGGCGGTGGCGCTGGTCGGCGGCGGCGCGAAGGCCAAGCCGGGCGAGATCAGCCTGGCGCACGGCGGCGTGCTGTTCCTCGATGAATTGCCGGAATACAACCGCGCCGCGCTGGAGGCCATGCGCCAGCCGCTGGAGGACGGATTTGTCACCATCTCGCGCATCAATGCGTCGGCGCGCTATCCCTCGCGCGTGATGCTGGTCGCATCCATGAACCCCTGCCCGTGCGGCCACTACGGCTCGCAGGCGCAGACCTGCCGCTGCACGGAGCATGAGATCCGCAAGTATCAGGATCGCATCTCCGGCCCGCTGCTCGACCGCATTGATCTGCAAATGGAGGTCGAGGCAGTGCCGGTGCAGGAGATTGCGCAGCACGGGCGTGAGGAAACCTCCGATTTGGTGCGCGCGCGGGTGAACGCCGCCCGCGCGATGCAGCAGACGCGCTATGCAGGCATGGGCGTCCATAGCAACGCCGAACTGACCGCCGCGCAGATCGACGCGATCTGTCCGCTGGACGACCCGGCGCAGCAACTGCTCTTCCGCGCGGTGGAGAAATACAAGCTGTCCATGCGCGCCTACAGCCGCGTGCGCAAGGTGGCGCGCACCATTGCCGACCTGGCGGGCGATGCGCGCATCGCCGCGCACCACATCGCCGAGGCCATCCAGTATCGCAACCTGGATCAAAAGTATTGGAGCTGAACACATGACCGACACACAGCGTAGGCTGTGGCTGTGGCTGGCCACCGCCAGCGAATCGTTGACCTGGGGACAACTCGACCAGCTGCTCGCTTGGCATGGCAGCGTGGAGGGCATCTGGGACGCGGTGGCGGACGGCACGTGCTTGGCCAATGGTGCGACGCTGGGCAGCCTGCGCGCGCACCACAGCGAAAGTCTGCTGGACAAAATGGAACAGCAGATGTTGGCCAGCGGCACACGCCTGATCACCCGCGAGGACAGCGACTATCCGCCGCTGCTTTTTCCGATTGATTGTCCGCCCATTGCGCTGTTTGTGCGCGGTGCGGCGGATTTGACCACCCCTCGGCAGGTCGCCATCATTGGCTCCAGGCGATGCACGCGCTATGGCATGCAGATGGCCGAGCGCATCGCACGCGAGCTGGCGCTGGCCGGGGTACAGGTGGTATCCGGCATGGCGCGCGGCATCGATACCGCCGCCAATATGGGCTGCGTGACCGCCGGAAGGCCCAGCGTGGCGGTGCTGGGCTGCGGCACCGATGTGGCCTACCCACCGGAAAACGCGCGCGAGATCGAGAAGCTGCTGCACGCGGGCGGCGCGCTGGTATCGGAGTACCGTCCGGGCACACCGCCGCTGCAACATCACTTTCCGCAGCGCAATCGCATCATCAGCGGGCTGTGTTCCGCGCTGTTGGTGGTTGAGGCCGCCGAGCGCTCCGGCGCGATGATCACCGTGCGCTACGCACTGGAACAGGGGCGCGAGGTATTCGCCGTGCCCGGCCAGGCAAACGCGCCGACCAGCCAGATGCCGCTACAGCTGCTGCGCGAGGGCGCGCAGATGGCGACCTGCGGCCAGGATATTTTAGATGGATTGAAGTGGGCGGCGCAGGGCGAAAACCCCAAGCCGCAGGGCGGACAAAATGTGCCGCAAACCGGCCTGGCAGCGGATGAAGCGCGCTTGGCCGCCTGCCTGGCCGACGAGCCGAAATCCTTCGAACAACTGCTCGTAGACACGCGATTTTCACCGGCGACACTCAATTCGCTCTTGACAATGCTGGAGATTCACGAAATAATAAGGCAGTTGCCCGGGCGCATGTATGAATTGGCGCGCTAACGGGCAAGACCAAGGGCGATACGACTCCGGCATCGAACAGCGGGAAAGGATTTGCGAGAAATTTTGCTGTCCGTTCAGTCGAGGGAGCGCCGCGTAGCAGCGCCGCGTCAAGCGGACGAGGCGACGCGGACGGCGAAAAGATCCGCAAAGATCTTCTGCTACTCGATGCCGGAGTCATAATACCCGTTTTCAGGAGGACAGCCATTTGAGCGGTACAAAACTCGTGATTGTTGAGTCCCCAGCCAAGGCGCGCACCATCGCGAAATTCCTTGGCAAGGGCTTTAAGGTCGAGGCTTCGCAGGGGCATGTGCGCGATCTGCCCAAGAGCCAGATGGGCATCGATCTGGAGCACGACTTCGAGCCGAAGTATATCACCATCCGCGGGCGCGGTGATATTCTGGAAAAGATCCGCAAGGAGGCCAAGAACGCCACGAAGATCTACCTCGCGACCGACCCGGATCGCGAAGGGGAGGCTATTTCCTGGCACCTGGCGCAGATCTTAAAGGTCGATCCGACCGACGCGTGCCGCGTCGAATTTAACGAGATTACCAGCAAAACCGTCAAGAACGCGATCAAGCAGCCGCGCGCCATCGACATGGAGCTGGTCAACGCGCAGCAGGCGCGCCGCTTGCTCGACCGGCTGGTGGGCTACAAGATCAGCCCGCTCTTGTGGATGAAAATCAAAAAGGGCCTGTCGGCCGGTCGCGTGCAGTCGGTGGCGACGCGCATGATCGTTGACCGCGAGGCCGAGATCGACGCCTTTGAGCCCGAGGAATACTGGGACATCGCCGCCACCGGACAGGTGGGCAAGCAGAAATTCGGCGTGCGCTTTGTCGGCTTGGACGGCAAAAAGACCGAGCTGAACAACGCGCAGGCCACCGAGCAGGCGCAGCGGCGCATTGAGAAAGCGCGCTTTGCCGTGCAGGGCATGAAGCCCGGCGAGCGCAAAAAGAACCCTGCCGCACCATTCACCACCTCGAATTTGCAGCAGGAGGCCTCGCGCAAGCTGGGCTATACCACTGGAAAAACCATGCAGATTGCCCAGCAGCTCTACGAAGGCGTGGACATCGCCGGCGCGGGCACGCAGGGCCTCATTTCCTATATCCGCACCGACAGCGTCCGCATCTCCGACGAGGCGCTGACTGAGGTGCGCGCCGCCATCGCCGAGCGCTATGGCGAAGAGTATTTGCCCAAGGCGCCGAATGTCTACAAGGGGCGCAAGGGTGCGCAAGATGCCCACGAGGCCATCCGCCCCACCGATATGGCGTATACGCCGGACAGCATCAAGGCCTCGCTGACCAAGGATCAGTTTAATCTGTACAAGCTGGTGTATAATCGCTTCTTCGCCAGCCAGATGACCCCGGCGGTCTTTGACACGATGGCG
>JAVBUY010000064.1:0-4273 GCA_031554855.1 Eubacteriales bacterium | reverse complement strand
ATTTGCGATCGCGACATGGTGGTGGCGGACTCCGGCGTGTCCAAGAAGGAGATGTGGGACAAGCCGATCAGCCGCGATCTAGAGAACGTGATCAAGGTCCGTCAGGCGATGACCATCAACCGCGCGACTGGGGGCAAGGTATTTGCCATCACCAACGAGGAGGACGCCGCCCCGTACACCGCGCAGGTGGTCTGTCCGATCATCGCCGACGGCGAGTCGATCGGCGCGGTGATGCTGCTCAGCCGCGAGCAGAACGCCAAAATGGGCGACACCGAGATGAAGGTGGCCGAAACCACCGCCAGCATCGTCGGACGGCAGATGGAACAATAGGCGCGGTACTACGCAAAACACCCCGCGCGTCCGGCAGAGCCGGACGACACGATTGCCAGGCCGGTTGGCGCGGATTGTCCTAAAAGGAAGAAACGACCTCTCCCATGACGTTGGAGAGGTTTTTCTTGTGCGGCGCAAAACATTTGCTATAATAGGGAAGACTTCATAGGCCGCGGGGAGAAGGAGAGAACGAAAGTGGACAAGCAAGCGAGCGTCACGCTGGTGGCGCTGGGGCCCGGGCATCCGGACCTGCTGACGATCGGCGCAATGCGCGCGTTGCGGCAGGCGGGGCAGCTGGTGCTACGCACAGAGCGGCATGGCGTCGCGGAATATTTGCAAGACGAAGGCGTCGCCTTTGATACGCTGGACGCGCTGTATGCCGACAGCGAGGACTTTGACACGCTGTGCGTGAGCGCGGCACAGGCGCTGATTGGCAGGTTGGCGCAGGGAGACCTGTGCTACGCCGTCAGCGATCCGAGCGCCGATGCGACGGTGGCCGCGCTGCTGGCCGCCCTGCCCGAGGGTGTGCCGATCATCGTGCTGCCCGGCGTGACGCTGGACGCAGCACTGCGCGACGGCGCGCTGGCATACCGGCGCAGCGCCGCGGGCTGGCGCGTGACCGATGCGCTGTCGCTGGCCGAGCGGACGCAAGACCCGACAATGCCGCTGATCATCACAGAGATCGACAGCGCGTTGCTGGCCGCAGAGGTCAAGCTGTGGCTGTTGGAGCGGTATCCGCCTGACACAACGGTGTACTTTGCCGCGCCGCAACAAGCGGCGGATTGCGCGCTGGTGCCGCTGCCGCTCGCCGACCTGGATCGCCAGCGCGCCTACGACCACACCGCCGCGCTGTGGGTACCGGTAGTAGATTACCGCCGCCGCGATCGGTTTGGGTTTGAGGATCTGGTGCGCATCATGGGCGTGCTGCGCGGGCCGGGCGGCTGCCCGTGGGACCGCGAGCAGACGCACGAAACGCTGCGTCCCTACCTGATCGAAGAGGCGTACGAGGCGGTGGACGCCATCGATAGCGGCGACCCGTTCGCGCTGGCGGACGAGCTGGGCGACGTGCTGCTGCAGGTGGTGTTCCATGCCGAGGTGGCGCGCCAGCACGCGGCGTTTGACATCGCCGACGTCACCACCGCGATCTGCCACAAGATGATCACGCGTCATGCGCACATCTTTGGCGATGTGCATTGCGCCACCGCGCAGGATGTGCTGGTCAGCTGGGACAAGATCAAGCAGAAAGAGCGCGGCCAGACCACGCAGGGCGAAGTGCTGCGCGCTGTGCCGAAGTATCTGCCCGCGCTGATGCGCGCCGCGAAGGTGCAAAAAAAGGCGGCCACTGTCGGTTTTGACTGGGATCGCGCGCAGGACGCGCTGGTCAAGGTCTACGAGGAGGCCGACGAGCTGCGCGCAGAGCTGGAAAAAGGTGCGAATCCCGACGAAGAAGCAGGGGATTTGCTGTTTGCGGCGGTCAACGCGCTGCGTTTGGCCGGGGTGCAACCCGAGCTGGCGCTGTCCGCGGCCATCGAAAAATTCATCGCGCGATTCGCCAAAATGGAAGAAGCGATCCTGGCGGAGGGCGGGGATCTCTCGCGCATGACGCTGCCCGAAATGGACGTCTATTGGGCAAAAATCAAGCAATCCGAGCATTCGTGACGCCCCAATATCGCATATTTTCAAAAAAACAAGGAAAAATCATGAAAAAATCGGAAAAATCCTCTGGAAATAAAGGATTTGCGCCTTTTGCGGCGAATTGTAAGCAAGTCCAATAGGCATGCTACGCAGCAAAAGACGCTGCGCAATAGCAAACAAACAAGTTTGAGGAGGCTATCATTTATGAACAAGACCGAACTGAGCGCTGCTCTGGCCGCGAAGGCTGACCTGACCCGCAAGCAGGCGGAAGCCGCTGTCAACGCTGTTGTCGAAGTGATCGGCGAAGCGCTCAAGAAGGGTGACAAGGTCCAGCTCGTGGGCTTTGGCTCTTTCGAAGTCCGCAATCGTCCCGCCCGCAAGGCCCGCAACCCCCGCACCGGCGAAGAAATCAAGATCGCCGCGTCCAAGGCTCCGGTCTTCAAGGCTGGCAAGGCGCTGAAGGATCTCGTTCACAAGAAGTAATAAGCCACCGCATACAAAAGAGGAAGCCCATGCAGCAATGCATGGGTTTTTTTGTTGCTTTGCCGAAAATCTGCTATAATGTGGGTAATACACGAAGGGGGTGCGCCATGCGCCTGGATAAATACCTGAAGGTTTCGCGCATCATCAAGCGCCGCAGCGTCGCCAAGGAGGCTGGCGACGGCGGACGCGTGCACATCAATAGGAAGCCCGCCAAGCCCGCCAATGAGGTGAAAGTGGGCGACGTGCTGGAGATTCGCTTTGGTGACCGGTTGAGCCGATACGAGGTGCTGAGCATCAGCGAGCACGCGGCCAAGGCCGATGCGTCGGGCATGTATCGCGCGCTGGTCGAGGACCAACAGGAGTAGGAGGGACGCCATGAACTGGCTGGTGCTGGTGGCGGCGGGCCGCGGCGCGCGCATGGGTGCGCCCAAAAACAAGGTGCTGCTGGAGCTTTGCGGTGTGCCGGTGCTGATCCGAACGCTGGAGGCATTTGTGCGCACCGGCATGGTGCGGGGCACAGTGCTGGTGGTCGGGATCGGCGAGCAGGAGACCGTGGATGGTTTGCTGCGGCAATACGGTCTGCGCGAACATGTCGCGGCCATCGTGGCTGGCGGCGAACACCGCCAGGCATCGGTGGCCAACGGCCTGGCCGCCGTACCGCCCGAGGCCGAGATCATCCTGGTGCACGACGCCGCCCGGCCGCTGGTCACAGAGGCGGTGATTCGTGACACCCTCTCCGCCGCGCGCGCGCAAGGCAGCGGTGTGGCGGCGGTCCCGCTCAAGGACACAGTCAAGCGCGTGGACGCGCGCGACATTGTGCTGGACACGCCGCCGCGCGAGGCATTGCGCGCGGTGCAGACACCGCAGACGTTTCGCGCCGCCTTGCTGCGCGACGCGTATGCCTGGGCGAAGAAAACCGGACTGGTGGCCACCGATGACGCGGCGCTGGTCGAGAGCATGGGGGAGGCGGTGCAGTTGACGCACGGCGATGTGGAGAATATCAAGATCACCACGCCGGAGGATCTGGCCGTGGCCGAAAGCATTCTGCGCGGGCGAAACGGAGAGAGCGTCCTGCCGTCCGTGCGTGTGGGCACAGGCTACGACGTGCACAAGCTGGTGGTGGGGCGAAAGCTGATTTTGTGCGGCGTGGAGGTGCCCTTTGAGAAGGGGCTGCTGGGACACAGCGACGCCGATGTGGCGGCGCACGCGCTGTCCGACGCGCTGCTGGGCGCAGCTGGGCTGGGCGACATCGGACGACACTTTCCGGAGACCGATCCGGCGTATGAAGGCGCGGATTCCATGGTGCTGCTGCGCCAGGTGGTGGCCAAGGCGGCCGCGATGGGCTATCACGTCGGCAATGTGGATGTGACTATCGTCGCGCAGCGCCCCAAGCTGAAGGACTATATTCCGCGCATGGTCGATTCTTTGGCGGGCGCGTTGCAGGTGGACGCGGCGGCGGTGAATGTGAAGGCCACCACCACCGAAGGCATGGGCTTCGAGGGCGAGGGGCTGGGCATCTCCAGCCAGGCGGTGGCTACGCTGATACGCTAGGGCAACATCGCACAAATCGTACGCACTGCCCTCGCGGATGTTTCCGCGCTGCTGCGGCTTCCTACAGGCACAGGCTTATCGAGCAGCACGAAAATCTCGCGATATCAGTGGCATTCCTTTGCGCAGTATGCTCTAGATCAGAAAGGACGGATGATGATGCCAGCGACGTTTCCAGTGATTCCGCGCGGCGAATACCCCCAACGGTGGGCGGCGGTGCAGCGGCTGATGCGCGAACAGGGGCTGGACGCGCTGTTCGCCTATGCCGACGACCATA
>JAVBUY010000214.1:0-3670 GCA_031554855.1 Eubacteriales bacterium | reverse complement strand
CCAGCGTGTGGCGCGGACCCTCGATACGCACCCCTACCTGGTCTACGAGATTGACGGATGCATCGTCGGCTTTGCATATGCGGGCAGGCACGCCGAGCGCGCAGCCTATGATTACAACGTCGGGCTGTCTGTGTATGTGGACGAGGCACATCACGGCCAGCGCATCGCGGAGCGGCTGTACGATTGCCTGTTCGCCATCCTCAGCGAGCAGGGCTACTACAACGCCTACGCGCGCATCTCCGTCCCCAATGCCAAGAGCGAGCGCTTTCATGAGAAGCATGGGTTCGAGCGGGTGGGCACCTTGCGCAAGGCTGGCTACAAGCTGGGCGCCTGGCGCGATTGCGCCGATTATGTGCGGGTGCTGCGCGCGCACGATAACGCGCCGGAACCGGTGAAGGCGATTGGCGAACTGGATGCGGTCTGGTTGGCGCGCGTACTGGCCGAGGCGACGATGGAGCGGGAGGAACACACGTGAGAATTCTGGTGATTGATGGACAGGGTGGTGGACTGGGCCGTGCGCTGGTGGAACAGCTGCGCGTGCGCCTGCCCGAGGCCGAGGTGATGGCGGTGGGCGCGAATAGCGCGGCGACCGCGAATATGCTCAAGGGTGGCGCGCAGATCGGCGCGACCGGCGAGAACGCTGTGTGCTACAACGCCGGACAGGCCGATGTGATCGTCGGTGCGCTGGGCATCGTGCTGACGCACGCCATGCATGGCGAAATCAGTCCGGCGATGGCGCAGGCGGTGTGCGTGGCGCCCGCGCCCAAGGTGCTGGTGCCGGTCAGCAAGTGCCACGTGCGCGTGGCAGGTGTGGTGGACAAGCCGATGGCAGCCTATGTGGCCGACGCGGTGAGCGAAGTGGTCGCGCTGCTGGGCGCTTGACAGGCATTCCAATCGCGTGCTATACTGCCCGTGCGCCATGAAGGCGCGCGATAAAACCGCGCTACTGAGCAGCAAACAATGCCATGAAGGCATGGGCCCGCGCAAAGCAGGCCGTGCTTCGTGGCATTTTTCTTTGGAGCAAATTCATCGAACCTAGCGCACGGCAGGCGTGCCTTTTTGCCTCTCGCGTTGTTTCGTCCCGTCGGCGAAGCGCCACTACGCCTCTTTCCCTCAACTGTGCGAGAGACAAAAATCCATCGCCAGCCATTGCGCTATGCTCTCTTCGTTTGCTCCTGCATTACATTCTTTGGAGGAGTTCACCATGAAAAAGAACCAAGTTCTGCGCCTAACGCTGGCGGCGCTGTTCACCGCGGCGGGCGTGCTGCTGCCGATGATCTTTCATTTCTTCAATCTGGGCTGGACGTTTCTGCCGATGCACATCCCGGTGCTGCTGTGCGGGCTGATCTGCGGACTGCCATGGGGCGCGCTGTGCGGTCTGCTGGTGCCGCTGCTATCGAGCATGTTTACCGGCATGCCGGTGCTCTATCCCACCGGCGTGGCGATGATGCTGGAGCTGGCAACTTACGGCCTGGTCACCGCGCTTCTCGCGCGCCGCATGCATTTTATCCCGGCACTGCTGCTCGCGATGGTCGCCGGGCGCGTGGTGAGCATCGTGGCGGGCTTCCTGCTGACAGGCAGCGCCAGCTTTGTATTGGCCAAGACACTGACCAGCAATTTCGTGATGGTGTGGCCGGGCATCCTGATCCAGATCATCGCGATTCCGCTGATCATGGCGGGGCTCAAACGCGCGAAGGTGGTGCCGCTCGCATGAGTCTGCTGGCCGCGCCATCCTTTGTCCCGGTATGCGACGCTGTCGAGCGCACGCTTGCGCGGCATGCCTTGACGCTGGCTGCCATCGACGGACAATGCGGCAGCGGCAAAAGCGCGCTAGCGGCGGAGCTGGCAGCACGCTATGGCGGACAGGTTGTGCACATGGATGATTTTTTCCTGCCGCCCGATCTGCGCACGCAAGAGCGACTGGCGCAGCCTGGCGGCAATGCGGATGTGGAGCGATTCATCGCGCAGGTGATGCGTCCGCTGTGCGCCGGACAGATTGCGCGCTATCAGCGATACGATTGCGCGACCGGGCAGCGCCTCTGCCAGCCGGAGGTCGCGCCCCACGGGCTGGTCATCATCGAGGGCGCGTATAGCCTGCACCCGAGGCTGCGGGATGCATACCATGCGGCGATCGGGCTGGCCGTGTCGCCCGCCGCGCAGGAGGCGCGCATCCGCCGACGCGAAGGCGACGCCAAGTGGCCGGACTTTGCGTCCAAGTGGATTCCGCTGGAGCAGCGGTATTTGGAGGAGACCGGCGTGTGGGCACGGTGCGACGCGGTGGTGGACACCAGCGAGCTGTTTTAGGCAAGCAAAAAGCGACGGGTTTTTTCCCGTCGCATAGGGCATGGATACAGAGGGTTTCCCTATCTGAGAATGCAGGAAGGGGCCAAGCCCCCTTGATTTTCATCGCATCAACCGGCTTTACCTATCGGGCGCGGAGCTTTCCGTCAGGAAAACAACCCTACCACTGTGAGTAAAGCGAGTCGCGGCGCAAGCCGTGCAAGCGAACAAATGCATCCAGCGTTTTATTCGATGGCATCGACAAAGTCGAGACCTTGAAGTGAAGGGCACGCTCCCTTCGCTTTTCTTATTGTGTTGCTTTTTCGCATCCCGCGCAATTGCCCGGGCATCCGCCGCCCTGCTGGCAGGGGCTGCCCAGCTTCAGTTGCTCGGGCGTCGCGCGCATCAGCTGGTGCGGCACGCCCTCGTCGTCGTATACTTCGCCGACCGGTGCGAAACCATACCGCGCATAGAAGGGCGCGACCCGCGTCTGCGCGCTGAGCGCGATGCTGCGCGCGTTGTGATCCAGCGCCTTGTATAGCAGCAGGCGCATGAGCAGATCGCCGCAGCCTGTGCCGCGCTTTTCTTTCAGCACGCAGATGCGGCCCAGCCGGAACTCACCGTCCTGCCAATAGATGCGACCGGTGGCCACCGGCCAGTCGTCCTCATAGAGGATCGCGTGCCAGCTCATCGCGTCGGTGGCATCGGCCTCGGTATCGGGCGAGAAGCCTTGCTCCGCCACGAACACCGCATGGCGCACTGCTAGCGCGTCGCCGATGTTCTGGTCTCCAAATACCCAGCACCCTTGAATCATGCGCGATTCCTCCTATGGTCTATCGGTTTTCCGCGTGCGGCAGGAACGCCCCTGCCTGGCGGCGAATATCAAGTGTGCAAGAAGTGAAGCATACAAGCAAAACACACAATCGGCGCAACGCGCCTGAGGATAGGGGGCATTCGCATGGAGCACGAGCAAGTGGAACGTATCAACGAATTGGCGCGCAAGAGCCGCACCATCGGCCTGACTGAAGCCGAGCAGAAAGAGCAGCAGGAACTGCGTGCGCAGTATCTGCGCGAGTTTCGCGCCAATATGGAGGCCACGCTGCAAAACGTCCGCGTCGAGCAGGAGGATGGCTCCTACGCGCCGCTGGAAAAGCGCCCGTAACGCCCCTCTATTATAAACCTTTTTCTCCTGTTGCGCATTCCCTGTTTTCATGGGTTGATTTTTTGGGCCATGCGCGGTATAATATGATCGAGAAGTGAAGAGGATAGACGTAAGCGGTATCCATTCACATGGAGAGGGGGAGATGCCAGTGGACCAGGCAGAACGCGATATCGTCGAATTCTCTGACGAGGAGGGCAATACGCTGCTTCTGGAGGTCATGGACTACTT
>JAVBUY010000198.1:0-6357 GCA_031554855.1 Eubacteriales bacterium | reverse complement strand
AGTTTCGGTGAGCGCCTTGTCGGGGCGCACCGTCAGGTAGGCGTAGGCCAGCCGGTTCGACCGCCCGACGCGCCCGCGCAGCTGGTAGAGCTGCGCCAGCCCGAAACGGTCGGCGTCGAACACGATCAGCGTGTTGGCGCTGGGGATGTCCAGCCCGGATTCGATGATCGTGGTGCATAGCAGCACATCGTACTGATGGTCGTAAAAATCCATCATCACATCCTCGAGCGCGTGCTCGCGCATCTGCCCGTGGGCGATGGCGATGCGCGCCTCCGGCACCAGCCGCGAGAGGCGCGCGTGGAATTTCTCGATGGTTTCCACGCGGTTGTAGAGGAAGTACACCTGCCCCTGCCGCGCGATCTCGCGCAGGATGGCGTCGCGGATCATCCCGTCCTGATACTCGACGACATAGGTCTGCACGGGATACCGTTCCTCGGGCGGGGTCTCCAGCACGCTCATGTCGCGGATGCCGACCATCGACATGTGCAGCGTGCGCGGGATCGGGGTCGCCGACAGCGTGAGCACGTCGATGCTGCGCTTGAGATTCTTGATCGATTCCTTGTGCGAGACGCCGAAGCGCTGCTCCTCGTCGACGATGAGCAGGCCCAGGTCCTTGAAACGCACGTCCTTGCCGAGCAGCCGGTGGGTGCCGACGAGGATGTCGATCTGCCCCTCGGCGGTCTCGTGCAGCGCCTTTTTCTGTTCGGCGGCGCTCTTGAAGCGGCTGATGACCTCGGCGCGCACCGGGAAGCCATCGAACCGCGTGCGGATGGTGTTGTAGTGCTGCTGCGCGAGGATGGTGGTCGGCGCGAGCAGAGCGACCTGCTTGCCGTCCATCACGGCTTTGAACGCCGCCCGCAGCGCCACCTCGGTCTTGCCGTAGCCGACGTCGCCGCACAGCAGGCGATCCATGCACACCGGCCTCTGCATATCCCCCTTGATCTCGGCGATGGAGGCCAGCTGATCCGGCGTCTCCTCGAAGGCGAAGTTGTCCTCGAACTCGCGCTGCCACGGCGTGTCGCCGGAGAAGGCGAAGCCGTTGTGTTCGCTGCGCTGCGCGTACAGCTTCACCAGGTCGAAGGCCAGCGCCTTGATGGACTGCTTGACCTTGGCTTTCTGCCGCTGCCACTCGGTGCCGCCCAGCTTGTTGATATGCGGCGCAGCCTTTTCCGCGCCGATGTATTTTTGCACGCGGTCGAGCTGGTCGGTGGGCACATAGAGCTTATCCGCGCCCTGGTACTGGATGTACAGATAGTCGCGGTACGTGCCCTCGCTCTGTAGCCGCACCGTGCCCTGGTAAATGCCCACGCCATGGTTTTCGTGCACCACATAGTCGCCGACTTTCAGGTCGGTGAACGCGGCGATCTTCTCGCCGGTTTTCTTGCGCGCGCGGGCCTTCACCTGCCCCACGCCGAAGATCTCGGCATCGGCGACCACCGTGAAGCGCGTCTCGGCGCACGAGAAGCCGTGCGACAGCGCCACCGGCAGGATGACCACCTCGCCCTCGGCCAGGGGCGCGGTGCGCTCCTCTAGGAAGGGCACGATCGCGTCGTGCTCCAGCAGCGATTGCGACAGGCGCTGTCCGCGTGCCACACCGCCGGACAGCAGCGCCACGCGCCAGCCCTCGGCTTTCCAGCGCGCCACATCGCGCGCCAATTCCTTGAGTTGCCCCTGATAGCCCGCCGCGCCTACGCTGGCGAGCTGGATGACCGCCTTGGGCTGCACGCCGCCCATCGCGCGCAAAAACGCGCTGAAGGTCACCGCCGTACCGCCGGTCAGCAGCGGCAGCAGCGCGTCCCAGCCCAGCAGCACACCCGCCTGCGCGGGCAGCGCCTCGCCGCGATCCAGCGCGGTGACGAACGCCTCGCGGTTCTCCAGTGCGCGGTTCTCGCAGCGCTCGCGCAGTTTATCCGGCTCATCCAGCAGCACGATCGGGTCGCGCAGATAGTCCAGCACGGTGTGCGGCGCGTCGTAGAGCTGCGCCATGAACCGCTCCATCCCGCGCACCTGCCGCCCGGCCTCCAGCGCCAATGCGGCTTCGCGCACCTCGCCGACCAGCCGTTCCAGCGGCGTGGCGGTCAGCTTGGGCGCTTCGGCGATGACGATCTCGCCGCCTGTCGCCTCGCCCATGTCCCACAGGCCGGGCAGCTCGTCTTCGTCGTCCACATCCAGCGGCATCAGCGCGGGCAGCGGCGCGGCGGCCACCTGTGCCGCCTCGCCCTGTGCCAGCATGGCCAGCAGCCGATGTGCCGCCGCCGGGCCTTCCGCCTCGCCGATCAGCGCCTCGCTGGCCGGACAGATGTCGGCGGCCTGCACGCGGTTCTGCGAGCGCTGCGTCAGCACATCGAATGTGCGGATCGAATCGACCTCGTCATCAAAGAACTCGATGCGCAGCGCGGACAGCGCCGACGGCGGAAACACGTCCAGGATGCCGCCGCGCAGCGCGAACTGGCCCTTGCCCTCCACCATGTCCTCGCGCGTGTAGCCGCCCTGCGAGAGCCGACGCGTCAGGTCATCCAGGCGCACGCGGTCGCCCTCGCGCAGCGAAAAGCTGTGCGCCAGGAACACATCGGCAGGCATCAGCCTGTGCATCAGTGCGTCCGCGGGCGCAACCAGCACTTTCGTGCGCCCCGACACCACGCCGCTCAGCGCTTCCAGGCGACGGTTCGCCACCTCCTGGCTACTCGCCACCGCGCGGTAGAAGTGCACCTCGCGCGCGGGCAGCAGATCCACGCCGCCGCCCAAAAGTTGTGTCAGATCGTCCACCAAGCGCGCGGCCTGCGCCTCGGTCGCCGCGACAATCAGCAGCGGTCTGCCGGTGTCGCGCGCCAATGCCGCCGCCAGCATCGCCTTGTGCCCATCGGCCATGCCATAGGCAGCGCAAACACCAGGGCGCGCCGCCGCGTCCTGTAGCTCCCGATAAGCCGCCCAGTCCCCGAGCGGCGCAAACAGACAATCGCGCATGCGCACTCCTCAGCTATGGCAAGTTTTGATCGCCGCATCCATGCCGGACTGAACCCACGTCAGCGCCACCTCGGCAGCCTTTAGGTAGGCGTCGAACTGTGCCTTTCGCTCCGCTTCATCGGCGTAGTGCGACAGCACCCAGTCGGCCAGTTCCCAGCCCTCGGGCTTTGCGCCCACGCCGATGCGCAGGCGCGGAAACTCCTGCTGCTGCCCCAGGCAGTCGATGACCGAGCGCATCCCATTATGCGTGCCCGCGCTGCCCGAGGCGCGCAGGCGGAGCTTGCCCAGCGGCAGGTCGATGTCGTCATAGATCACCAATAGGTTGCTCAGCGGGATTTTATACCAATGCGCCAGCGCCTGCACGCTTTCGCCGGAGAGATTCATGAAGGTGTGCGGCCTGGCCAGCGCGATGCGCTCGCCCTGGTAGCTGCCCTCGCCCACATACGCCTGGCTCTTCTTGCGGTCGATGGGGATGCGCAGCTTTTGCGAGAGCACCTCCAGCACATCAAAACCCACGTTGTGCCGCGTGTGCGCATACTTAGCGCCCGGGTTGCCCAGTCCGACGATCAGGTGCATAGCGTGACCTCCCAAAAACCAGCAGCGGCGGAAAAGGCGTTTGCCCCTTCCGCATGTACCGGCATCATAGCATGAATGGCGGCGCGGCGCAAGGTTCGCGGAACCTATCGAACCGACGGCAGCGCCTCGATATAAGCCAGCATCGCCGCGTAATCGCCCTGCGCATCCCAGCAGCGCGGCATGTCGGTGTGCTCGGCAAACGCGTCCAGCAGGAAGGTGTGCATGCCCAACGCGTGCGCGGGCGCCATATCCTCCCGGCCGTCGTTGCCCACCATCAGTACCTCTTCGGGCGCAAGCCCCAGCCTTGCGAGCACCTCTTCGGTGTAATAGGCGGCGTTGGGTTTCGTGTGGCGGCAATCCTCATAGAAGGTGACGAACGCGAAGTCCGCCTCGTCCAGGCCTGCCCAGCGCACGCGCTCGCGCGTCGCCACGCCCGGGATGACCGGATTGGTGGCCAGCGCGACGACCAGTCCCTTGTCCTTGGCGGCGCGCACCGCCTGCGCGGCCTCGGGCGCGGCCTCTATATAGCGCGACAGCAGCGGGAACTGCTGCTCATAGAAGCGCAAAAAGTGCGGTTCTTGCTGGGCATACGGCAAATCAAGCCGCTTCTGAAGCCCCTCGGCAAAGCGCCGCTCGATGGTCGCCTCGCCGCGCGTGTCGCCGATCACTTCTTGCAGTGTGCCGCCGATCGCGTGCAGCACCTGCTCGGGCGAGCGCTCGGGAATGACCTGCACCAGCGCGCGCATGTATCGGTTCATGAAAAAGTCTTCGCCTGCGGGCAACAGCGTCCCATCCAAATCAAAACAAACCGCGCGAATCATCCATCTTCCTCCTGACATGAGAACTCCGGCGCGAATCGCGCCGGACTCAGGTTTCCGACAAACGCCCTCTTGCGTTGTCGCCACAGCAGCCGCTTCGTCGGCGTACGAATGTACGCCCCGGTCAGAGGCCTTGTGGCTTCTAGCAATAGGGCATTTCTCGGCAACCTGTTTTTCCTGATCAAAAGCCGTGTCTTTACAGCTTTCCTTTTTCCTTGCGCTCTTTGACCCAGCCCTCTTTGATCACCTGGCGCTCGCGTGCGATGCAGAACGCACCGGCGGGCACATCCTCGGTCACGGTGGATCCGGCGGCGATGTAGGCCTCCTCGCCGACGTGCACCGGCGACACCAGGTTCACATTGCAGCCAATGAACGCGTGATCCTCGACCTTTGAGCGGGTCTTTTTCTTGCCGTCGTAGTTGACGAACACCACGCCGCAGCCCAGGTTAATGTCCTTGCCCAGGTCGCTGTCGCCCACATAGGTCAGGTGCGACACGTGCGTGCGGTCGCCCAGCGAGCTATTCTTGATCTCCACAAAGTCGCCAATGCGGCAGCCCTCGCCGATCTTGGTGTTGGGGCGCAGGTAGGCAAACGGCCCGACGTTGGTTTGGTCGCCTATCGCGGCCTCCACCCCGACCGTGCTCTCCATGGTGACGTGGTTGCCCACGCGCACATCGCGCAGATGGTTGTTGGGCAGCAGCGTGCAGTTCGCGCCGATCTCGGTCTTTCCCTCCAGGGTGTTGCCCGGGTAGACCACTGTGCCCGCGCCGATGCGCACGTCCGCGTCAATGTACGTCGCGTCGGGGTCGATCATGCGCACGCCCTGCTGCATGTGCTGCATGTTGATGCGCGCGCGCAGCACTTTCTCGGCCTGCGCCTGCGTGATCTGGTCGGTGACGCGCACCGCGTCGTCCGCGAAGGTCGGCTGGATGCGGCGCACATGCAGCCCCGCCGCAAAGAAACGGCGCAGCGTCATGTGGATCGACTCGCAGCGCTCGCACTCCGCCGAGGCGCTGGACGCCACGCGCTTGAGCGCGTCCAGGCGGCAGCAGACGATCTCGCCGATCGCGATGCCCGAGGCATCACCGGCCTCCAGCTCCGCCCACATCATGCGCAGCGTGATCGCGGAGATCAGCGGCATGATCGCAGGCAAAAGGAACGCCACCTTGGGCGCGTCCTCGGAGTCCTTGACCACGGCCAGCGCGCGGCCAAAGCTGCCCTGCGGCACGAGGATCACCTGCTCGCAAACCGCCTCGGCGCTGCGCAGCACATGCTCGGTCATCGACAGGCCACAGGCGGTCATTCCGGCCTGCGGCGCATCCATTACAAATGCGACACTTTTGTTCATATTCTTGCTCACTTTCCATACCCTTTGGGGTAGTATATCCTAAGCTACTACATATTGCTCAGCCACGACGCCGGGCGCACCTGGGCCGCAGTTTGATCCTCGTCCACGCCGTCCATCACCATCAGCGCCTTCACGCCGTCCACGCGCTTTTTTTCCGGTTCCTTGGTCGCCATCACCACGCACAGCCCGACCACGCTGACCGAAAACTCCGCCATCATGTCGATCATGCCCTTGGCGGTGCCGCCGGCCTTCATGAAGTCGTCCACGATCAGCGCCTTTTGCCCCTCGCGCACCGCGCGCCGGGACAGCGACATGGTCTCGATGCGCCCCGCCGAGCCGGATAAGTAATTGATGTTGACCGCAGGGCCTTCGTATACTTTGCTATCGCGGCGTGCGATCACCAGCGGAACGCCCAGCGCCTTGGCGGCCATCAGCGCCACCGGAATGCCCTTGGTCTCCATGGTCAGCACGAAGTCGGGCTCGGTCTGGTAGTACTGTCCGGCCATGATCGCGCCCATCGTCTCGACCAGATCGGGCATGGACAGAATATCGGCCATGTAGAGGAAGCCGCCGGGCAGCAGCCGCCCGGGCGCGGAGAGATTCTCGCACAGGTCGCGCACAAAGGCCAGCGCCTCGGCCGGGGCCATCACC
>JAVBUY010000180.1:0-5281 GCA_031554855.1 Eubacteriales bacterium | reverse complement strand
GGCCCGATGCGGCGGCGGATGCCCTCCTCGACGCGCAAGGCACGCTCTAGGTTGGTTTCAATGATTTCCAATGCGTCAGCCAGCGACAGCTGCACCTCGCCGCTTTTGACGATGCGGCGGGGCAGCGCCTTCTGCTCAAATGCCGCGAAGATACAGCACAGCAGGCCATCCAGAGAGCCATCGTATTGGTAGCAAATGTTTTGTGGCAGCAGCGTCATGTGGCAATCCCTCCCCAGCCCAATGCAGGCAGTTGTGGTTCGAACAGTGTGGTTTGCTCCAGCGCACGGTCGCCAAACGCGTAGGGCGACACCAGCGAATCTTTGACCAGGCATTGCCGCATGGTCTGCGGGGACAGGCGCAGGCCGGGCATCGCCCTGCCCTGGCAGGTGATGAAGAACTGCGCGCGCTTGAGGACGACACCGATTTTCTTGAGCCCTTCGAAGGTCAGCACCGCGGTGCGTCGCGCGGCGACGATGCGTTGGGCGCTGATCATGCCGATGCCCGGCACCTTGAGCAGCTCGAAGTAGTCGGCGCGCTGCACCTCCACGGGGAATAGCTCCGGGTGCAGCAGCGCAAAGTGGCATTTGGGATCAAGCAGCGGATCTAGCCAGGGCGCGTGGTCGGGCAGGATCTCCTGCGCGGTGAAGCCATAGTAGCGCAGCAGCCAGTCGGCCTGGTAGAGCCGGTGCTCGCGCAATAACGGCGCGGCCACCGAGGGCAGGAAGCGATTGTCGCCCACCGGGATGTAGGCCGAGTAGAATACGCGGCGCATGCTGTAGCGCTTGTACAGTCCTTCGGACAACAGCAGGATCTGCCGGTCGTTCTCCGGCGACGCGCCAACGATCATCTGCGTTGCCTGTCCGGCTGGTGCGAAGGACCTAGCGTGGCGAAAGACCGTCATCTCTTGCTTGTATTGCGCGACCTCGCCTGCGATCTGCGCCATCGGCGCGAGGATGGCCGCCTTGGTTTTTTCCGGCGCAAGCTGCGTCAGCGACGCCTCGGACGGTAGCTCGATATTCACGCTGATGCGATCCACCAGCGCGCCGAGCTGCTCGACCAGCAGTGGAGACGTGCCCGGGATGGCCTTGGCGTGGATGTAGCCGTTGAAGCCGTGCACATTGCGCAGCAGGTCGATGGCACGGATCATCTGCTCGGTGGTGTGGTCGGGAGACTTCACAATGCCAGAGGACAGGAACAGCCCCTCGATGTAGTTGCGACGGTAAAACGAGATCGTCAGGTCGGCCAGCTCTTCGGCGGTCAGCGTGGCGCGCGGGCCGTCGCTGGATCGGCGGCAGGCGCAATACTTGCAGTCATTGATGCAGGCGTTGCTCATCAGCACCTTCAGCAGCGTGATGCACCGCCCATCGGCAGCAAAGCTATGGCAGATGCCCGCCGCCACCGTCGCGCCGAGCTGCCCGGGCTTGGGTGCGCGGTTGCCGCCACTGGATGTACAGGCCACGTCGTACTTGGCTGCCCCGGTCAGGATTTTCAGCTTGTCCATGCGATCCATAGGCCTCGACGCCTCCAGAACGTTTGTTTGCATAAGCATAGCACATCGAAAACCAAAAAGCAAACAAATGTTCTGTAAAATTTTTGCCAGAAGAGAAGGGCATCGATATTCGTTATGATATATATTAAATAAACAAAAAGAATGTTTTGCGCAGACAAACGAACGCACCTGTGCTAGAATGAATCCGAAATTGCGTGAAAGAGGGCCAAACACATGCGCTACGGCTACTTTGACGACACCAGGCGGGAGTATGTGATCGACCGCGTGGACGTGCCGGTCAGCTGGACCAACTACCTGGGCACCGAACAAACCTGCGCGGTGATCTCACACAACGCGGGCGGATATCTGTTCCATGAATCGCCGCAGTATCACCGCGTGACGCGCTTTCGCCAGAATGGCGTGCCACTGGACCGCCCGGGGCACTATGTGTACCTGCGCGATGCGGCGGACGGAGACTATTGGTCGATCTCGTGGCAGCCGGTGGGCAAGCCGCTGGAGCAGGCGCGCTATGTCTGCCGCCACGGCCTGTCGTACAGCCGCTTTGCCTGCGACTACAAGGGCATCCATGCCGAGCAGTTGCTGTTCATTCCGCGCGGCGATACCTGCGAGCTGTGGGATGTGACGCTTCGTAACAATGGCGACATCCCGCGCGAAATCGATGTGTTCGCGTACTGCGAGTTTTCCTTTCACCATATTGAGATGGACAACCAGAACCTGCAAATGAGCCTGTACGCCACCGGCAGCAGCTTTGCCGACGGCATCATCGACTATGATCTGTATTATGAGGAGTTTGGGCATCAGTTCTTCACCTGCTGGCCAAAGCCCGACACCATCGACACGATGCGCGACAGTTTCATCGGCGTCTACCGAAGCGAGAGCAACCCGTTGGCGGTGGAGAGTGGTCGCTGCTCCGGCAGCGCCGAGCTGGGCGGCAATCACTGCGCGGGCACGCAGCAGCGCATCGTGATCGCGCCTGGCCAGACTGTGCGCATCGTCTACATGCTGGGCGAGGGCGGGCACGATGCCGGGCAAGCCACGCGCGAGAAATACAAGGATTTTGCGGCGGTCGATGCAGCGTTTGCCGCTCTGGCCGCGTTCTGGCAGGACA
The DNA here is from genome assembly GCA_031554855.1 of Eubacteriales bacterium. Classification (GTDB taxonomy): domain Bacteria; phylum Bacillota; class Clostridia; order Christensenellales; family Aristaeellaceae; genus JAVBUY01. The sequence goes on along the minus strand of JAVBUY010000180.1, from coordinate 2,663 downwards.
AGCTGGCGCGACTGCGCATCGACACGCCGCATCAGGGCATGAACGCCATGCTCAATACCTGGACGCTCTATCAGGCTGAAACCAATGTGAATTTCTCCCGATTCGCGTCGTTCATCGAGGTGGGCGGGCGCACCGGCCTGGGCTATCGCGACACCGCGCAGGACGTGATGTGTGTGCCGCACAGCAACCCGGGCAAGTGCCGCCAGCGTATCGTCGAGCTGATGCGCGGGCTGACGCGGGCGGGCTATGGCTTACACCTGTTCGATCCGGAGTGGTTCAATCCGAGCAAAAAGCAGCAGTCCTTCAAGTCGCCGACTGTGGTGCCCACGCCCAACGCAGCCGACGTGGTGCATGGGCTGAAGGATACCTGCTCGGACGACGCGCTGTGGCTGGTGCCCGCCGTGTGCGAATACGTGAAGGAAACCGGCGAGTTCGCGCTGTTTGACGAGGTGATCTCCTACGCCGACGGTGGCGCGGGCAGCGTGTGGGAACACATGCAGCGCATTCTGGATTTCTCCGCCGAGCAGGTGGGCGCGACCGGCATCTGCAAGGGGCTGCGCGCCGACTGGAACGACTGCCTGAACTTGGGCGGCGGTGAGAGTGCGCTGACGTCCTTTCTGCATTACTGGGCGATGGACGCATTTGTCGAGGCGGCGAGATATCTGGGCAAGCAGCATGACGCGGACAAGTACGCCGCCATCATGGCCAAGGTAAAGCAGGCCTGCGACACGCACCTGTGGGACGGTGACTGGTACATTCGCGGCATCACCGCCAAGGGCGTGAAGATCGGCACCAGTGCCGACCAGGAGGGCAAGGTGCACCTGGAGAGCAACACCTGGGCGGTGATTTCCGGCGTGGCCGACGCTGAGCGCGCGAAAAAGGCAATGGACGCGGTGGATGAGCACCTGTACACGCCGTGGGGCATCCAGCTCAATGCGCCGTCGTACGGCACGCCCAATGACGACATTGGCTTTATCACGCGCGTGTACAAGGGCATCAAGGAGAATGGCGCGATCTTCAGCCATCCCAACCCGTGGGCATGGGTGGCCGAGGCGCGGTTGGGGCGCGGCAACCGCGCGATGAAGTTCTATGACGCGCTGCTGCCCTACAACCAGAATGACCAGATCGAGGTGCGGCAGTCCGAGCCGTATGCCTACTGCCAGTTCGTGATGGGGCGCGAGCACACCGCACATGGCCGCGCGCGCCATCCGTGGCTGACCGGCACCGCCGGATGGGCGTACTTCGCCGCCACGCACAGCATGCTGGGCATCCGCCCGGGCTATGACGCGCTGACCATCGATCCGTGCATCCCGTCGGACTGGCCGGGGTTCTCGGCAGTGCGTGTGTGGCGCGGCGCAACTTTCCATATCGAGGTGAAGAACCCAAGCGGCATCGAGAAGGGCGTCGCGGCGATTCTGCTAGACGGCATACCGGTGACGAGCATCCCTGTGCAAGAAAAGGGCAGCGCGCACACCGTGCAGGTCACGTTAGGATAAGAAAGGGGAAAGAACATGATCAAGTTTGGTACGGGTGGCTGGCGCGCGCTGATTGGCGAGGACTTTATCAAAGAGAATGTGCAACTGCTGACGCAGGCGGTGGCCAACATCATCCAGCAGCGCAAGCTGGCAGATCGCGGCTTTGTGGTGGGCTACGACCGTCGCTTTATCTCCGACAAGGCGGCGCGCTGGGTGGCCGAGGTGCTCGGCGGCAATGGCATCAAAGTGTTCTTTATGGACAAGATCGCGCCGACGCCGCTGGTGATGTATACCGTTAAGCAATTGAACACGCCCTATGGCTGCGCGGTGACCGCCAGCCACAATCCGGCGGATTATAACGGCATCAAGCTATTTACTGAGGGCGGACGAGACGCTACCGAAGAGATCACCGATGTGATCGAGGCGGAGATCGCCAAGCTGACGCCCGCTGATGTGCGCGCCGTGTCCTTTGACGAGGGTCTGCGCAGCGGCATCATCGTGCCCGCCGACCTGTTCAATGAGTACATCGACAACATCCTGAGCATGATCGACACCCAAGCCATTCGCAACAAGAAGCTGAAGGTCGTGCTCGACCCGATGTATGGCGTATCGAAAACCTCGCTGCAAACCATCCTGATCACCACGCGCTGCGAGCTGGAGATCATCCACGACCGCCACGATACGCTGTTCGGCGGCCGTCTGCCGTCGCCCAGCGCGTCTACGCTGCGGCAGATGGAAAACATGGTGGTGGAGAAGGGCTTTGACATCGGCATCGGCACAGACGGAGACGCCGACCGCCTGGGCATCAGCGACGAGAAGGGCAACTTCATCCACCCCAACGATATTCTGGCGCTCTTATACTACTATCTGCTCAAATACAAGGGCTGGCGCGGCGACGTAGTGCGCAATGTCGCCACCACGCACCTGCTCGACCGCATCGCCGAGGGCTTCGGCCAGAAGTGCTACGAGGTGCCGGTGGGCTTCAAGCATATCTCCAGCAAGATGGAAGAGACCGATGCGCTGATCGGCGGCGAGAGCTCCGGTGGCCTGACCATTCGCGGACACCTCAAGGGCAAGGACGGCGTATTCGCCGCCAGTCTGCTCATCGAGCTGCTGTGCATCACCGGCAAGCACCTCTCCGACCTGCTGGACGATATCCACGCGCAGTTCGGCGATTTCCATATGGAG
>JAVBUY010000101.1:0-3810 GCA_031554855.1 Eubacteriales bacterium | reverse complement strand
CTTGCCAAACTTGATGCGCAGCTCCTGGTAGAGGTTGGCGGGCTTTAGCACAAAGTACTTGTTGACCTGATCGACCAGCACGACCGACGGCTCGATGACGATGTGGCTGAGCCGCTCCGCGCCGCTCGCGCCCTGCTGGATGCCTTCCAGCTCGGCCTCGGTCAAGTCGCGGAAGCCCTCGACGATGTTGAGCAGCGGGCGCACCGTGCGGATCGCGTCGTGCAGCAGACGGTTCTGTTGGTCGCGCCGGATCACGCGGTTGTACACCATGATCACCGGCTTTTCCAGATCGCGCAAGGCCTTGAGCGCTTCCTCGCGCTCGGCCGAGGCGTACTCCATCTTGCCGCGCTTGGTCTGGTACTTGGTGACGCCAAACGCATCTAGATATTCGCTAACCGAAAATTTTAGTACCGGCAGCGTGCCGGTGAAGGCGAACACGTTGTTGGGGTCGCTGATGTAGCGCTGGGGCATGTTGCCCTGGTAGTCGGTGCGGCTGAGCAGCGTTTGCACCGCGTGCAGCGCCTTGTTCTGCGCCAGCGAAAAGTCCAGGCCGATGACTGTCAGCCCTTGCTCGCGCGCCAATTCCTTGTCCTCTTCGCGCGCCTCGATGCTTTTGCCCTCGCCGCTATCGAGCAGATCAAACACGTCGATTTGCCCGGTGCGCGACGGCTTGTGGCCGAATTTCAGCTTCTCTGAGTGCAGCGTCACCTTGATGAACTCCTGCGCGGCCTCGGGCATGATGTACACCGGCGACTGCGTTAGCTCGACCGGCGTGGACTCCGATACGAGAATGCGCTCTAGCGCGGCGGTTTTGCGGCGGCTGGTGGTCACGGGCGGTCACCTTCTCCCTGGGGCATGCGCGCCGGTTGGCGTTGCAGCAGCAGACCGAGCAGCGCGACCGGGTTCTCCACGATTGACAGATCGGCCAACGCGGCGCGCGCGGCGGCGATGCCCTCCGGTGTGGGCGCCTCGTCGCCACATGTCAGCGCCGCAGGGTTTAGCCCGGCGATGAACGCGCGGAATTTCGGGTCGTCGTGGTCGCAGGTCACCGTCCAGTCGGGGATGTCCAGAATCGCCTGGTGCAGCCGCTGTGCCATGTCCTCAGGCAGCTGCGCGGGGATGAACACCTCCAGGCTGGGCACCAGGATGCGCTCGCCCAGCAGCATCAGCGCGCTGCGGTTGGCGTACACCTCGCGCCGCGCGTCTAAAAACTCGTGATAATAGCGGATCAGCGTATCACCCAGGCGCTCGATGGCCAGCACAAAGGAATAGTCCTCGGGGTAACTGATATCCGGGGGTTCCGCGCCGCCCAGCATCTCAGCAAACCCAGACGGCGACAGCTGTTGCATCGGCGTGCCGTGCAGCAGCGTAATCAGGTCCAGCCCGGCCTCACGCGCGGCGACCAACGAGATGGTGCGCTCTAAATTCTTGGCCGAAAAGCCGGAGATCGCCGACAGCTGTTCGACGATCGCGTCGTAGGCCTCTGGGTAGTCGCGCTGGAGCATAGCCAGGCGCGCGGCGTCCTCGCCCTTGCCTGCGAAGGCGTCAAAGATCGGCTCCAGCGCATCGTGCAGCGGATGGCTCTCGTCCTGGTGGATGACGCGCTGCATCATCGTCAGGCATTCGCGGCTGGTCAGCATCAGGTGCGCGCGGCGGCGCTCCTCGCCGCGAATCGCCTCATCCAGCGCCTCTCGCGTGCTCCATTTGGGGATCTGCTTGAGCGTGCCAAACAGATCCTCGTTGCCCTCAAGCTGGTTTAGCGTGGACATGACGCGCAGGTAGTTCACCTCGGCGCGTTGCCAGGCCAGCATGTAGTACAGGCGCGCTTGCAGCAGGTAACGTTGCACCTGCTTGTACTGCGCGTAAACCTGGATGTCCTCCGGCGTGCTCAGCGCGGCCACCAGCTGCTGCTTGTCGCGCTCGGAGAGCAGCTGCTCGGTGTTTTTCGCGCCGGGCAGCTGCTGCTGATAGGAGTTCACCATGTCCTGGATCAGGATCTGGCCGACCAGGTCGCCGGTCAGTTTTTGCTCGCGCAGCAGCTGTGTGACGTCTTTTTTCATACAATCCCCTATCTTTCGTTGCGCCGGTGATCCGTGCGCAACGCACATGCGCTTCGGTTGCGTTGCGGAAGGGTTCTCCGCGGTGGGGCGAAAAACCTGCTAGGGAGGCGGAAAGTTTTTGTTTTGGGCAAGGGGGAACTTTGGGCGTTCCTTTTTGCCAAAAAGGAACCGAAAAAGTGAGCGCACGCTGCGGCGGTTACTCGTCATGGGCATATGCTCGCCTCGCTCGGGTGCCTACCAACGTTCGTCGATGGCCTTGAAACGATCCTTCGGATCGGAGGCCATCGCCTCCGGTCTGGCACTTTCCCTCGCTCCGCTTCGCGGGGACATGCCCCATGCCTCGCCCGCCTTGCATGTGCGCAGGGCCACGAACATACCAAAGCTAGGAAATAAACACTCAGGTTGCGCAGGTCTCCGCGCCCGTTGGAGCCAGCCGAGCCATGGGGCATGTACCTGCGAAGCGGAGCGAGGAAAAGCGACGGACCGGAGACGCGGGCATCCAATTGCAAATTGGATCATTGCCCGCGGCGAACGTTGATAGTCGCCCGAGCGAGGCGAGCATATGCCTATGGCGACAGATGGCGAACCCGGGCGCAAATGCCTTTCTGGTTCTCTTTGGGCGTGATCCAAAGAGAACATCGTACTCAAATAAACAAAAAGACTCCTCACTCCACTCGGAATGACAGGCGGCTGAGCCGCCATTCACTTCGCTTCGCGCCGATCAACGAAGCTGGGTTGTCATCCCGAGCGCAGCGAGGAATCCTCTCTTTGCCCCTTGTCACCGCTTCCTGCGAATAACCTTCTTGCCCTGCAAATACTGTGTCAGCGCCTCTTGAATCGCATCGCGGATGGTGATGCGCTCGGTGTAGGCATAGTCCTTCAGCGTGTCGAGCAGATCCTCCTGCACGATGAAAGTAGCGCGCGTCCAGTGCTCGGGCAGGCCCTCCTGCGAGGCCTTGGTGACCTCGCGGAAGTTCGAGCGCGGGCGGCCGCGCTTGGCGGGCGCGCCATTTCCGGCCAGCATCTGTTGCAGCATCTGCTGCAGCTGCTCGGCATCCAGCGGCATCTGCGCGGCGGCGGGCTGCTCCTTGGGCTGCGGCTTGGGCGCCGGTTCGGCGGCCTTCGCTGGCACCGGATCGGGCAGCACCACAGTCTCCATCTTGGGTCGCGCGGCGCGGCTGGGCGCGGCGGGCTGCTCGGGCACCTGCGCGTCCTGCGCCTCCGGCTCGTCGGCGCGCGTATTGCGGATCCAGCTTAAGGGATCGCTGCCCATGCGCGAAGTCGGTGGGTTCTTGTTAGCCATGCTGCACCTCCTGGGCGATTACTTCCTGCGCCAGCGCGGTGTAATCCTGCGCGCCGGTCGAATCGGGCTTGTACTCGTAAATGTCCTTGCCATAGCTGGGCGCCTCGGCCAGCGCCACGTTGTCACGGATCAGCGTGGCAAACAGCCGGTCGTCGAAATACTCGGAGATCTTCTGGATGACCTCGCGGTTGAGCTTTTTTCGCTGATCATAAAGCGTGCCGATGATGCCGGAAATCTTGAGCTTGCGGTTTAAGCGGCGCTGCACCACATCGACGGTTTGCAGCAGCTTGCTCATGCCTTGCAGGGCCAGAAATTCGCTTTGCAGCGGGATAAACACCTCGCCCGCGAAGGTCAGCGCGCCCAGCGTGAGCAGCCCCAGCGACGGCGCGCAGTCCATGATGACGTAGTCATACTCTGTGGCGATGCCCTCCATCGCCTCGGTCAGCA
>JAVBUY010000216.1:0-3202 GCA_031554855.1 Eubacteriales bacterium | reverse complement strand
AGATGATGGAGGACGTGCTGGCCGCGCAGACGGCGGCCACCGCGGCCAACGAGGCGTTTATCAATACCTACACCACCAGCAAGACCAAGAAGGAGGTCTATGACTTCCTGATCTCGCGCGGGCAGCTGCAAAAGGCGATGGACAAGGCGCAGAACGACCTGGTACAGCTGGTGTCCACCGGCGAGGCGCTGACCACCATTCGCGCCAAGCACGCCGGATACATCATCGAGCTGAATCTGGAGGAAGGCAAGCCCTACGGCGGCGACGCCCCTGCCTATGTGCTCAATGCACAGGACGCCCAGCCGGTGCTGCGCGTCGATGTCAGTGGCATCAAGCGCGAGTATGCCGAGGGCATGCGCGCCGATATCAAGGGCGAGTATGGCGACATCAAGAGCAGCATCGTTGCCATCGTGCGCGAGGGGCTGGAGAAAAAATTCCTGCACGTCGAGCTATCCGACGACGCGATTACGAAGCTCGGCGGCATCCGCGCGCTGCTGGGCACGACCACGCAGGTGGGCATCACCTACAAGTCCAAGGAGAATACCACCATCCTGCCCGCGTCGGTGGTGCGCTTTGAGGGCGACGAGAAGAGCGCCTATGTCTTTGTGGCCGAGGAATCGTACAACGGCATGTGGGGATCGAGCATGGTCGCGCGCAAGATGCCGGTGACCGTGGTCGATCGCGGCGACAAGGAGATCTCCATCCGCGAGGATCTGCGCAGCCAGCGGGTGATCTACCAGGAGGACCGTGCGATCAGCGACAACAGCAAAGTGATGCCCTATGTGGAGTAGCAGATGAATGTGAAGCATGCAAAATTGGCGGTATGCACGCTGCTAGTCGGCATGGCCCTGATGGGCTATGCCGTGCTGGAGATTTTTCGCGTGCCGACCAACCTGCAATATATCGTGCTGGCCGACCAGGAAGGCGAGCAGAAGCAATCCGAAACCACCGGCGAGCTGTCCAAATCGCTGCTGAAAAGTCGCATCGAGACACTGGAGAGCGAGCGCGAGAACCTGCTGACCGTCAGCGGGTCGTTCACCCTGGCCGGAACGATGCCCAGCGTCAGCGTCACTGCCGCCAACGCGTCCGCCGCGCCCGGGCTGATCGCCATCGATGCGCAGTACACCGCGGTGTTCCCGCTGCTGCCGCTCTTTGGCCGCTTGATCGCGCCGGAGGAATTGGAGCTTGGCCAGCCGGTCGCGATGATGGATGAGCAGCTGGCCATTGCGCTGTTTCAGATGGCCGACGTGGTCGATCGCGAGGTCAAGGTGGGTGAACAGACCTTCCGCATCGTCGGCGTGCTCAAGCATCAGCGCCTGGTCGGCGACGACAACAAGCATACGATCTATCTGCCGCTGGAAGCGGTGGCCAAGAACACCGACATACAGCTAGACATGCTGCAACTGACCGCCGAACCTCTGAGCGGCGGCGGCGCGATGCCCACCTTTGTGGAGGTGGCCGACCGTGTCAAGCCCGGCGGCACACACTACGACCTGAACCGCGAGAAGGTCGCCGCGACGATATGGGCGCGGCTGCTGCTCTGCGGGCTGGGCCTAGCAGTGGTCGGCACGCTGATTTCGCTATTTGTGCGCAGCGTGATCCGGCTGGAGCAAACCGTGCGCCAACGGCTGGCCAATCAGTACATGAGCCAGATCTTGCCCTACATGCTACTGCGCATCCTCGGGCTGATCCTCTGGCTGGCCGCGATAGTGGTCGGCATCGCGCTGATCGCCACCCAGGCGCTGGCGCCGGTCTACGCGTTCCCCGAGTATGTGCCCGCCATCCTGGTCGATCCCAAGTCCATCAGTGACACCTTCTGGAACCTCCGGCAGACCGAGGCCGCCGCCATGATCCTGCGCACACGGTCGGTGATCCGGCTGCTCTACTTTGGCGGGCTGTGCAACATCGCGTGTATCGTGATCCTGTCCGGGTTGGCGCAGTTCTTTGCCAAGCAGCGCAAAAAAGCCAACAGCTAGTATTTTTTCGCAAATCGTGGTATAATCAAGGATAAAGCTGGCAGTCTGTCCATATTTGGACAAGCCGGCAGCGCAAAAGGAGGCTCCATATGGCGGAGGGAAAGCGCCCCAATGTGGTCATTGTCGTTCCCTGCTATAATGAGCAAGAGGTACTGTCCGAAACGGCCAAGCAGCTCAAAGGCGTGCTCGATGGCATGAAGGGCGCGAAGCTGGTCGCGGAGGACAGCGCCATTCTGTTTGTCAACGACGGCAGCCGCGACACCACCTGGCAGCAGATTGAGGCGCTGCATCAGCAGGATCCGTGCACCTTCACCGGCATTTCCTTTGCCGCCAATCGGGGGCATCAGAACGCGGTGATGGCCGGACTGATGGAAGTGCGTGGGCATTGTGACGCTGCCATTTCTATCGATGCGGATTTGCAGGATGATGTGCATGCAATCCCAGAAATGGTGGAAAAATACATCGCTGGCGCCGAGATTGTCTATGGCGTCAGAAAGGCGCGCACCACCGACACCTTCTTTAAGCGCACCACCGCCCGCGCCTTCTACACGCTCATGAAGATGATGGGCGTCAAGACCGTATACGATCACGCCGACTACCGGCTGATGGGCGCTGTGGCGCTGGACGCCTTTAGCGAGTACGGCGAAACCAATCTCTTCCTGCGCGGCCTCGTGCCCATGCTGGGCTATAAGACCGACGTGGTGTATTATGACCGGCACGAGCGGTTTGCCGGGGAGAGCAAGTATCCGCTAGGGAAAATGCTGGCCTTTGCGGTGGATGGCATCACCTCTTGTTCGGACATGCCCATCCGCCTGATCGGATCCGGCGGCATGGCGCTGACCGCGCTGTCGGCACTGTGGGGATGCATTGCGCTGATCCTGGCGATCTTTGGCCATCCGGTGGCCGGTACGACCGCGGTGATCATCGTGCTACTGCTCATGACCGGCATCCTGCTCTGCGCGATGGGCATCCTGGGCACGTACATCGGCAAAACGTACATCCAGTCCAAACAGCGTCCGCGCTACCGCGTGGCGCAGCGACTACTGCAAAAGAAGGATTGATCGGCATGGCCATTCGCCTAGACCGATCCTGGAGGGAGGACAACGCATGATTTGCCCCGCTTGTCACCAGAGCATCCCAGACGGTTCGAATTATTGCCCGGCCTGCGCCGCGGATCTGACGTTACGCGCGCATAAACCGTTTTCCAGCACGCAGAAAATGCGGCC
>JAVBUY010000135.1:0-4457 GCA_031554855.1 Eubacteriales bacterium | reverse complement strand
ATTGCCGAGGGCTATACCTCGGTGATGATCGACGGATCGACGCTGCCTTATGAAGAGAATGTGGCGCTGAGTCGCCGCGTCGTCGAGGCCGCCGGAGACATTCCGGTGGAGGCCGAGCTGGGCACTGTCGGCGGCAAGGAGGACGGCCACGGCGGCGGCGGCGTGCAGTACACCGACCCCGCGCAGGCCGCCGACTTTGTGCGGCGCACCGGCGTGTTCTCCTTCGCGATGGCGATCGGCACGGCGCACGGCGTGTACAAGGGCGAGCCCAAGCTGGACCTGAACCGGCTGAGCGAAATCCACGCGGCGACGCCGGTGCCGCTGGTGCTGCACGGTACCTCTGGCGTGCCCGGGGAGCAGGTGCGAGGCTGCATCGCGCGCGGCGTGTGCAAGGTGAACTACGCCACCGAGCTGCGCATCGCCTACACCGAGGCGGTGAAAAAAGTGCTGTCGGATCAGCCGGACATCATCGACCCCAAGGCGTTCGGCAAGGCCGGGCGCGCAGCCGTCGAGGCGCTGGTGTGCGACCGTATCCGGCTGTGCGGCAGTGACGGCAAGGCATAAAACGTCATGGCGGAAGGCATCACGGTGAGCGCGAACATCAGATCGCCGTCCGGCATCGCACTGTTATGCAAAGCAAAGCGCCGGTTTCGGCGGAAGGGAGCCGCATATGGCGACGTATCTGTTGGGCATCGACATCGGCACCTCGGCATGCAAAGTGGCGCTGTTTTCCGCGCAGGGGGCGGTGCAGGCCGCCGCGACAAGCGAATACCCGGTGCATTATCCGCATCCGAGCTGGGCGGAGCAAGACCCCAACGCCTGGTGGGATGCGGTATGTGACGCGATCCGCACGATGCTGGCCGAGCGCGGCATCGCGCCGAGGGACATCGCGGGCGTGGGCATCGATGGGCAGAGTTGGTCGGCCATCGCCATCGACGCGGCGGGCAACGTGCTGACGCGCACGCCGATCTGGACCGACACGCGCGCCGCAGAGATCTGCGCACGGCTGAAGAATGAAGTGGGCGAGCAGCAGGTGTTTGCGCTGTGCGGCAATCCGCTAGAGCCGATGTACACGCTGCCGAAGATCCTGTGGTACAAGGAAAACCTGCCCGGGGTATACGCGCGCACGCACAAGATTCTGCAATCCAACAGCTTCATCGCGTACCGGCTGACCGGCGCGATCACGCAGGATATTTCGCAGGGCTACGGACTGCATTGCTTCGACATGCGGCGCGGGCAATGGGACGCCGACATGGCCGAAAAGCTGGGCATCGACCTGACGCTGCTGCCCGACCTCGTGCCCAGCCACCAGGTGGTGGGCACGGTGACACAGGAAGCCGCAAGGCGCACCGGCCTGGCTGTCGGCACGCCGGTGGTGGCCGGTGGCCTGGACGCTGCCTGCGGCACGCTGGGTGCGGGCGTACTGCACGCCGGAGAGACGCAGGAGCAGGGCGGGCAGGCCGGAGGCATGAGCATCTGCCTCGATCAATACCAGGCCGATCCGTCGCTGATTTTGGGTTACCACGTCGTGCCTGGCCGCTGGCTGTTGCAGGGCGGCACGGTGGGCGGCGGCGGCATGCTCAAGTGGCTGCGCGAGCAGATTTGCCCCGAGCTGAGCTTCGAAGAGATGAGCACACTGGCGGCGCAGGCTCCGGCGGGCAGCGACGGGCTGCTGTGCCTGCCATACATGGCGGGCGAGCGCTCGCCGATCTGGGATGCGCGCGCGAAGGGCGTGTTCTATGGCCTGGACTACGCCAAGACCCGCGCGCACCTGATCCGCGCGGCGATGGAGGGCGTGGCGTACGCGCTGGAGCACAACCTGGAAGTGGCGCGCGCGGCGGGCGCTTCGCCCGAGGTGCTGCGCGCGATGGGCGGCGCGGCCAACAGCGAAATCTGGACACAGATCAAGGCCGACGTCACCGGCAAGCGCATCGTGGTGCCCGCATCGGACACCGCAACCACGCTGGGCGCGGCCATCCTGGCCGGGGTGGGCACAGGGGTGTATCGCGATTTTGCCCAGGCAGTGGCGGCCACGGTGGCCATCCGCCGCGAACAGCAGCCCGATCCGGCGCACCGCGCGGCGTACGAAAAGGGCTATCAGACCTATCGCAGACTCTATGAGCAGCTCAAACCGATCATGCGGGAGGGATAACCGATGAAGGCAGCCGTACTCTATGGCAACGGGGATATCCGCTACGACGACTACCCGACACCGGAGCTTGCGCCGGGCTGCGTGAAGGTGCGCGTGCGCGCCACCGGCATCTGCGGCAGCGATGTGCCGCGCGTGCTGCACCACGGTGCGCACTTTTATCCAGTGGTGCTGGGGCACGAGTTCGCCGGGGACGTGGTGGAGGTCGCGGACGACGTGACCACGCACCAGGTCGGCGACACGGTGTCCGGCGTGCCGCTGAGGCCATGCCTTGCCTGCGTGGACTGCCAGCAGGGCAACTACGCGCTGTGCAAGCACTATAGCTTTATCGGCTCGCGCGAGCAGGGCAGCTTTGCCCAATACGTGGTGATGCCCGCCATCAACGCGGTGCGCTATGACAAGCGCATTCCGTACGAGCAGGCGGCGATGTTCGAGCCCTCGACGGTGGCGCTGCATGGACTGCTGCAAAACGACTATCGCGGCGGCGGCACGGTGGCGGTGCTGGGCTGCGGCACGATCGGCATCTTCACGATCCAGTGGGCGAAGATCTTTGGCGCGGCAAAGATTGTCGCGTTTGACATCGACGCGGGGCGGCTGGCGCTGGCCAAGCGCATGGGCGCGGACGAGGCGATCAATACGCGCGAGCAGACATTCCTGGCCGACGCGATGGCGCTGACCGGCGGCAGGGGATTCGACCACGTGCTGGAGACCGCGGGCAGCACCGCCACGATGCGCATGGCGTTCGACCTGGCGGGCAGCAAGGCGCAGGTGTGCTTCGTCGGCACGCCGCATGTCGATCTGACCTTCACGCCCAAGCAATGGGAAAACATGAACCGCAAGGAATTCAAATTGACCGGCAGTTGGATGAGCTATTCCGCGCCGTTTCCGGGTCGCGAGTGGACGTTGACCGCGCATTACTTTGGCACAGGGGAACTCAAATTCGATGAGGGATTCATCTTCAAGCGATTCCCGCTGGAAAGAGCCGCCGAAGCCTTCGCGCTGTATCAAGACCCCAGCCAGGTGCACGGCAAGATCATGCTGACCATCGACTGAAAGGATGCGCGCCGATGCTGATTACTGTGACGCTCAATCCGTCGATTGACAAACTCTATACGATTCGGCAGTTTGTGCCCTACGAGGTCATGCGCGTGGAGCAGGTGGTCAACAACGCGGGCGGCAAAGGGCTGAACGTGTCGCGCGTGGCCGCCATCGCGGGGGAGCCGGTAACCGCCACCGGCTTTGTCGGCGGGTTCAACGGGCAATACCTGATCTCTTTGCTGAACCACCCGCGCATCACGCCGGCCTTCACCGAGGTGGCGGCCGAGACGCGCAGCTGCATCAACGCATGGGATCTGGGCAATAGCGGCAGCACCGAGTACCTGGAGCCCGGCGCGCCGGTGACCGAGGCGGAGATCGCGCGCTTCCTGGAGGACTTTGCGCGCGTGTTGCCGCAGGGCGATGTGGTGAGCATCTCCGGCAGCATGCCCCAGGGCACGCCCCCCGACCTGTACGAGACGCTGATTGGTATGGCGAAGCGGGCGGGCAAGCCGGTGCTACTGGATACCAGCGGCGACACGCTGCGCCGCGCGGTGAAGGCGCAGCCTGCGCTGATCAAGCCTAATGTGGACGAGATCGAGCAGCTGACCGGCCAGAGGCCGACCGACCGGGGCGCGGTGATTGCCGCTGCGCAGCGCATCCGCGAGGGCGGCGTGGGCACGGTGGTGGTGTCGCTGGGCGCGGAAGGCGCGCTCATGATCGCCGCGTCGGGCGTATACCACGGCAAACCGCCCAAGATCGACGTGGTCAATACGGTGAGCTGCGGCGACAGCATGCTGGCGGGATTCGCGGTGGCGATGCGGCGCGGCCTGTCCGATCCGGAGGCGCTGCGCCTGGCGGTGGCGATCTCGGCGGCCAACGCGCTGACCATGCCCACCGGTTATTATCTGCAAGAGGACTTTGAGCGGCTGTGGCCGCTGGTGGATATTCAAACCATTTCATAAAAGAAAGAAGGCGCAACATGGCACAGTTTGTCGATCCCAAGTCTGTTCCCCAGCGCACACTCTCCAGCGGCCAAACCATGCCCTGCCTGGGCATGGGCACGTTTGGCTCGGACAAATACTCTCCTGACCAGGTATCGGCGGCGGTGGCCGGAGCGATCCAGAGCGGCTACCGCCTGTTCGACTGCGCGGCGGTCTACGGCAACGAGGCGCAGATCGGCGAGGTGTTCGCCGAGGCGTTCGCCCAGGGCACCGTGCGGCGCGAAGAGCTGTTCATCATCTCCAAGGTGTGGAACAACATGCACGGCGAG
>JAVBUY010000219.1:0-17736 GCA_031554855.1 Eubacteriales bacterium | reverse complement strand
CTTTGGCATGACGCGCTATCGCTTCCGTGGCAGGGGCGTTATCCACGGTCTGATCGTGGGCAGCCTGATGTTTCCGGCGTTCGCCACAATCTTCCCGGTCTTCCAGATGATGGTGGGGCTGGGGCTGGTGGATAAGCACCTGGGCGTCATCCTGCCGCAGACCGCGAGCAACCTGGCCTTCGCGTCGGTGGTGATGATGGGCTTCATCTCGCAATTGCCCTACGAGCTGGAGGAAGCGGCATTCATGGAGGGCTGCTCTGTGATGCAGATCTTCACGCGCATCGTGATCCCACTGTCCAAGAGCGCGCTGGCCACCGTGGCGATTTTCACGTTCCTATGGAGCTACAACGATCTGTTTTTGCAAATGATTATTCTGCGCACGCGGCCTGTGCAACCGATTTGTGCGCTGCTGCGCGAGATATCCAGCCAATACGGCACCGACTTCGGCCTGATGGCTGCTGCGGTCAGCATTGTCGTGGTGCCGGTGCTGGTGGTCTACGTGTTCCTTCAGAATAATATCGTGAAGGGTTTGACAGCGGGCGCGGTCAAAGGCTAAAATCGAGATGGGAGACGCGGGGAAGGGGGCGTGTGCGTGTACAAGGTCGTGTTGGTGGACGACGAGCCGCTCATCCTCAGCGGGCTGATGCGCGTGGTGCCGTGGCAGCAGTATGGCTGCGAGGTGGTCGGCTCGGCCAACGACGGCATTGAAGGCGCGGCGCTCATTCGCGAGAAGCAGCCGCACATCCTGTTCACCGACATCCGCATGGCCAACATGGATGGCCTGTCTATGATCGCCGGACTCAAGAGCGAGTTCCCCGGGATGCAGATCGCAGTGCTCACCGCCTTTCGCGACTTCGAATACGCGCAGCGGGCGATTCGGCTGGGCGTGATGCGCTACCTGCTCAAACCCAGCAAGATGGACGAGATCCGCGAGACCATCGAGGCGATGACGCGCGCGCTGGGCGCGCTGCCGCCGGACGAAGCGGAACAGGCGGACGAGGGCGACGACAGCGCGGCGGGCTCGGCCAATCACTTTGTGGTCAACCAAGCGCTGGAGTACATCGCCGCGCATGCCGCCGAGCGCATCGCGCTCAGCGACGTGGCCGACCATGTATATGTCAGCCAATGGCATCTGTCCAAGCTGATCAACAAGCAGACCGGGCAAAGCTTTTCCGATTTGATCAATCACCAGCGCGTGCAGAGCGCCAAGGAGCAGCTGCGCGATCCCGCATTGCGCGTGCACGAGATTGCCGAGCGGGTGGGCTTCGCCGATGTGGCACACTTCTCCAAGATTTTCAAGAAACTGACCGGTGAGACACCGGGGGAATATCGGAACAATTTGCGGTAAAGAAAAAGCCCCTTGAGGGGGCTTTTTTTGCATACAGTTTATTCCGCGCTGGGTGCGGCGGCAGGTTCGGCCGGCAGTTCCAACTGCACATGGATCTCCAGGATCCGGCCATAATCGACCTTCGATACCGTGATGGTCAGGTTCTGAAAATCGAAGTGGTCGCCGACCGAGGGGATGACGCCCATCTGCTCGACCACCCAGCCACTGACGGTCTGCACCTCATACTCCTCGGGGTCGCCCTTGAGCTGGAAGAAATCGAAGAAGTCGTCTAGTTCGCAACCGCCCAGCACCTTGTAGCTGTCCGGCGTCAGCATCTGAAAGTCCTCGCGCACTTCGTCGTGCTCATCCCAGATCTCGCCAACCAGTTCCTCGAGGATGTCCTCGACGGTGACCAGGCCGATGCTGGCGCCAAACTCGTCCACCACCACCGACAGATGCGACTTGTTCTGCTGTAGCGTGCGCAGCAGCTCGGAAATCTTCGCGCTGGGCGGCGTGAATACGATGGGCTTGACCTGCGCATCAAAGGTGGTGGCACCGGCGGTATACGCTTCGTAGAAGTCCTTCTCGTGCAGCACACCGATGATCTGGTCGATGTTGCTCTCATAAATCGGCAGGCGCGAATATCCGTGTTCGGCAAAGGCGTTGCGCACGTCCAGCATGGAGGCCGACTTGGGCAGCGCAGCCATGTCGGTGCGCGGCGTCATGATTTCCACCGCGTCCAGGTCGTTGAATTCGATGGCGGAGCGGATCAGGCGGCTCTCATGCTCGTCGATGCCGCCCTCTTGCTCGGCCTCGGCGACGATGGTGAGCAGTTCCTCTTCGGATACGCTCTTTTCCTCCGGCGTCTTGAAGACCAGCGCCAGCCCCTTCTTCCACAGCGAGAAGAGGAAATTGAGCGGGCGCAGGATCACCGCGAAAAAGCGCAGCAGCGGCGTCATCGCCATCGCGGTGCGCTCGGGCATCTCCTTGGCCATGCTCTTGGGCGTGATTTCGCCAAACAACAATACCAGCGCTGTGGTCACCACCGTGGACACGGTGAGCGCGTCGTCGCCCCACAGGCGCGTGAAGAGCAGCGTGGCCAGCGATGCCATCGTGATGTTCACGATGTTGTTGCCAATCAGGATGGTGGACAGCAGCCGGTCAAAATCCTCGGCCAGCCGCAGCGTTTCGCTGGCGCGCTGGTTGCCGTTCTTGGCCAGGTTTTTCAGCCGGATGCGGTTCATGCTGGAAAACGCGGTTTCGGTCGCCGAAAAAAAGGCGGACATGAGCATGCAAAGCGTCATGCCGGCAACCAAAGTGGTAATAGAGGTATTCATGTGGGTATCGAACTCCTTATTGACGGATCACAGAAAGTACAAAAAGGCACAACAAACCAGCACGGCTTGTTGTGCGCGAGAGAGCACATCGTTCAGGAACGGTGGAATCGTCCAATGAAAACATAGATCCTTTCTGTCAACGCAAGCGAGCGAGCGCTGATGATGCTCAATAGTATAGCAGAAAACTCTTTTTTGTCAAGATTTCGGAGCGCTGGCGAGCAACTGGGCCACGGCCTCGATCACGGCCTGCATCTCCGCGGCCAGTTCGGGCAGTGCATTGCGCATGTCCTCGTGCGCTTTGGCGCCGAGTTCGATCTCCTGCGCCATGCGTACCAGCTCGGGCATGGAAAGGTTGGCGGCCAGGCCGCGCAGCGTGTGCGCCTTGAACTGCGCTTGTTCATAATCACAGGCGTTCACGCTGTCGGCCAGTTCCTTGGCCACCGCGTCGCCACGGAAGCTGCGCATCAGCGTGAAGTACAGCTTCTTGTTGTTGCGCATGCGGCCAAGGCCCTCCTCCACATTCACATGCGGCAGGAACACGCTGTAGTCCACCGTGGGCGCAGTCTTGGCGCGCTCGGTATTGATCAGATACTTGCGCAGCTTCATCAGCATCTCATTGCGATCCACGGGCTTGGAGATGTGATCCTGCATGCCGACGCTGCGGCATTGCTCGATATCCTCGCGGAACACATTGGCGGTCATCGCGATGATGGGCAGTGTCTTGGCGCGCGGGTCGTCCAGCGCGCGGATATGCGTGGTGGCCTCGTAGCCATCCATGATGGGCATGTGGATGTCCATCAGGATCGCGTCGTACGCGCCGGGGTCTTTGGTGACCAGGTCGAGCGCCGCGCTGCCGTCCTCGGCGCAGACCAGGGTGACGTGCGTGTCCTCCAGGAAGGTCTGCACGATCTCGCGGTTGATGTCCACATCCTCGGCCAAGATGATGGTGTAGTTGGAAAAGTCGCAGCGCATGTCGTCCACTTTCGGTTCCTGCTTGGTCTCCACGCCCAGCACTTCATTGAGTGTATTCATCAGCGCGGAAGGGAACAGCGGCTTCTGGATGAATTTATTGACGCCTGCGCGCGTGGCGGCCTCGCGGATTTCCGCCCATTCCACAATCGAGATCATGATCACGATCGCGTTGTCGCGCGTCAGTTCCTTGATTTCGCGCGTGGTCTCGATGCCGTTCTTGCCCGGCATCTTCCAGTCCACAAAGACAACGTTATAGGGTTTGCCCTCGCGAATGCCTTTGCGCACCATCTCCACGGCCTGATAGCCGTCGGCGGCGACGTCGCACGGCAGGAAGAAGCCGTCCATGATATTGACGAAATACTCGCGCGTTTCCGATGAGTCGTCGACCGCCAGGATGCGCAGATTTTTGCGGTCAATCTGCGGGGAGAGCACGGTGGGCTTGGCGTTCTTGGACCGCTGCAATTTGACCGTGAAGGCGAACGTTGCGCCTTTTCCCAGTTCGCTTTCGATCCAGATCTCACCGTTCATCATGTTGACGATCTTTTTGCAGATCGCCAGGCCCAGGCCGGTGCCGCCGTATTTGCGCGCGATGCTGCCGTCGGCCTGCTCAAAGGACTGGAACAGGCGCGCCTGCTGCTCGGTAGAGATGCCGATGCCCGAATCGATGACCTCGATCTTGAGAACGGACTGATCGCCAAGGCGTTCCATCTGGCGCACGGTGACGCCGATGGAGCCTTCTTCCGGTGTGAACTTGACTGCGTTGGAGAGCAGATTGGTCACCACCTGCGATAGGCGCAGCTGATCGCCGATGAACAGATGCGAGAAGTCGTTCATGAACTTGACAGTCAGCGTTTGGTCCTTTTCCTCTGCGCGCACGCCAATCACGTTGCAAATATTGCGCAGCATCTCTTCCAGGTCAAATTCCTCTTCGGACAGCTCGAACTTATTGGCCTCGATCTTCGCCATATCGAGGATTTGATTAATGATTTCCAGCAGACCAGCCGCCGCGCCGCTGATTTTTTCGAGGCAGTATTCCTTTTTCTCGATGTCGGTGGTATCGCGCGCGATCTTGGTCATGCCGATGATGGCGTTCATGGGCGTGCGCATTTCGTGGCTCATGCGCGAGAGGAACTCGCTCTTGGCCTGGCTGGCGTGCTCGGCGGTTTGGATGGCTTCTTCTAGTTGGCGCTGTAGCTCCATCTGCGGCGTGGCATCCAGTCCGGCCAGCAGCACGCCGTTCACTTGTCCGTTCGCGTCCATCAGCGGGCGGGTGATGCAATTGACCGACAGATCGCCGACGGTCAGCGTGAAGTTTTGTGGGCCATCGGAGAAGGTGGCCTCGGTGCGCTCGATGAGCTCGGGGAAGTCGCTGTAAACCTCTTGCAGCTTTTTGCCGGTTGCGTTCTTTACATTGGCGCCGATCAGCGACGACCCGCCAGTGACTGTAAAAACGCGCTGCCGGTCGATGCACCAGACTGTGCCGCCGAAGTTTTCCATGACAGCGCGCAGCTTGGACAGCGCGTCTTCTACCTTGCGCTGCGCCAGGCGCGATTCGGTGATGTTCTCGACGAGCGCGACCAAGCGGATCGGGTTGCCCTGCGCGTCGCGAATGACGGTCTTGGTTGCGCCGGTGATCATAAACGAGCCGTCGGGCATTGTGGTTTCGTCCTCGGCATAGTGCAGGCCGGTGGTGTTCAGCGCCGCTTGGTCGAGCTGGGTGTAGACCTCGGCGCGATCCGGCGGGTAGAGATCCGCATCGGTTTTGCCGACGATATCGCTGGTGGACACGCCGCACATATCGGCATAGCGCTGGTTGCAGCCCTCGTAGCGCAGGTGCGCGTCCTTCCAAAATACGCCGACCGCCATGCTGTCAATGACGGTGCGCATCGTTTGTTCGGTGCGCATCAGCGTGCCCTCGATGGATTCGCGCTTGAGCGCAGTGGCGATCACGCTGGCGACCAGCGAGAGCAGATGCTGGTGATTGATGGTCCATTCCTGCTTGGTTTCGTTGGTAAACGAAGCGCCCAGCACACCCCACAGCTTGTCGCCGATCAAAAGCGGCATGGTCATTAGCGCGCTGGTACCAATGGACTCCAGCACGTGATAGACTTCCTCGGTGTGATCGATGTTGTTGAGCATGAATAGACCCTTGCCCTGCGCATCGATATATGAAGAGCGAGCATAGGGGCCGGGCATGACGCCGACGGTATCGCGCACCAACGGCAAGCCCGGGCGGGACCAATCGTAGCGGCAATAGAAAGTGTCTTCTTCCGGCATGAATTGGTACACGTACATGTAGCTCACGCCCATGAACTCGCCAACCGATTTGAGTGCGGCCTGGATGGTATCGCCGACATTGTCGCTGCCCACGAAACTCTGCGTGAGTGCCGACATCAGTTCCTGTTGGCGCAAG
The DNA here is from genome assembly GCA_031554855.1 of Eubacteriales bacterium. Lineage (GTDB taxonomy): Bacteria > Bacillota > Clostridia > Christensenellales > Aristaeellaceae > JAVBUY01. The sequence goes on along the minus strand of JAVBUY010000219.1, from coordinate 11,687 downwards.
CGGTCGGGCATGGACATCTGTGCGAGCTTGGCGTCGGTGATATCCAACGACAATTGCATGTGCACTGGGCGACCATCCAGCCATTCGACCGCGATGTCGGTGTTCTTGTAGTAGCGGCCGGTCACCGTATTATGCTCTTCCCAGATAACCGGCACATCGGGGTTCTTGAGCAGCTTGGGCTTAGAGCAAAAACTGCATCGCTCGGTAAAACCATCTTGAAACACATGCCAGCAGATTTTTTCTTTGCAGGGATCGTCAAAACCGAACTCCTGGCGCATGCGCTTGTTCACAAACAATAGTTCATCTGTGTGCAGATCGGATACATACACACAGATGTCCATGCTATCGAACATTTTAATAAAAGCCTGCTCACCGAGTGTTTTGGGTGAGGGTGTGCCGCTCATGACAGCGCCATCCTTCCTATGCAATGTCGGATCCAGGAAAAATGCGGAAGATACACCGCGTATATTGTACACCGTGGAATACGGATTGTAAATGATTGGCCTGCAATCCGCTGGCCGGAATGTGAAAATAGAGAAAGAAAGGTTTTTCCCGAAATGCGTACACATTTGCGCGGATGCATGATATAATAATCCTGCTGTTTGGGAAAGCTAGTTGGCAGCGCACACGCAAGAATCGGGAGGTAGGCATGTACAAGCTGCTTCTGGTTACGGATGAGCAAGACCTGCTCGATGGTTTTGCTGCTTTCGAGGATTGGGAAAGCTTGGGGTTTGACATACCCCGTAGCGTGCGCACCGCCAAAGAGGCCATGGTGCTGATCGAGGCTGGCACGGTGGACGCCGTGTCCTTTCTGCTAGGCAAGGAAGAAGGCCAGGCATTTTTTACCTTCCTATCGCAGACGCCGCAAGTGCTGTGCATGGAGGCGACTTGTGAGCCGCTGCGCCTGCGCCGCGCGCTGGGCCGCCTGCGCCGCTCGCTGCATGAGCGCAGCTCGGTGGATATCCTGTCCGACGTGCTGCCGTTGCTGCAAGTCGAGTTTTTCTATAGCGTGCTGCAGGGCGCGCCGTTGACTGGCGAGCAATTGCGTGCGCGCATCCAGGCGCTGCAACTCAGCGTGCCGCTGGAGGCGCCAGTCTGCGTGGCACAGCTGGAGATGCCGCAGGGCGAAACCTACCTGGAGGAAGTGTGGCGCTATGGCCGCACGCGCCTGGAGGTGGCGCTGCGCAACTTCTTTGAGCGCGATTTGCCCGATATGCGCTATGTGCTGCATGTATTGAGTCCCAAGGAGATCAAGCTGCTGGCCTGCCCCAAGCAGGCGATGGACGGCGAGCAGCTCTTTGCGCAGACGCGCGCGCACATTGCCCGCGCCTGCGAGGATATCGAGGAATTCCTGGAGGTCGGCGTGCGGCTCAGCCACATCAGCCTGTATGCCAATCTGCCTGCGCTGTGCGCGCGGGAAGCCGCCATTCGGGTCGGGTAAGCAAGTGTTGCTTTCGTCGTGCGCCACGCGCACGACGTTTTTTCTTTCATGGATCAATTTGAGCAAATGGGGATGAAGGATCATGCTGCATCTTTCCGCGACCGCGGCACGCCGCTACCTGCTGGATTGGCAGGGACTCTGGGGCAAGCGCCGCTTTTCCGGCGCGCGCGGTGTGCTGGTGTATGTCCGCCAGGCTGGCTGCATTCAGTTCGACCCGCTGGATATCTGCGGACGCAACGCAGACCTCGTGCTGCAATCGCGCATTGCGGGCTATGCGCCGCGCTTGCTGGAGGAGGCGCTGTACAAGCGCCGCGAACTGCTGGACGGCTGGGACAAGAACATGGCAATCTATCCAATGGAGCATTGGCCGCACTTTGCGCGCAACCGCGCGTATTTTCGCGAGAACCCCTACGACCGCGAGAATCGCCAGTTGGTCGCAGCGGTGGGCGACGATCTGCGCGCGCAGTTTCGTGCGCGAGGGCCGCTGGCGCCCGGCGATGTTGACTACGGTCAGAAGGTGGAATGGGCCTGGGCGGCGACTTCGCTGTCGCGCGCGGCGATGGAGGCGCTGTTCTTCGAGGGCGACCTGATCGTACACCACCGCAGCGGCACACTGCGCACCTTTGACCTTGCGGAGCGGCACGTGCCGCAGGCGCTGTTCTCCGCGCCGGACCCATTTGCCGACCAGGCGGCGTATGACGCGTGGCGCGTTGCACGGCGCATCGCGGCGGTGGGGCTGCTATGGAACAAAGCCAGTGATGCGCTGCTGGGCGTCGCCGCCAAGGGCGCGGCGCGGGCGGCAGCCTTTGCGCGGCTGGAGGCCGAGGGCGACATCCTGCCCGTCGAGGTAGAAGGCGTATCCGGCGCACTTTACGCGCCCAGCGCGGCGCTGCCGTATCTGGAAAAGGCGCAGACCAGCCGCGCCTCCGCGCAGAAGCCTCCGCGCACCGAGTTCATCGCGCCGCTGGACAACCTGCTGTGGGATCGCAAGCTGCTCGAGGCTGTGTTCGGCTTCTACTATCGTTGGGAGGTCTATACACCGGCAGCGCAGCGGCAGTATGGCTACTATGTATTGCCCGTGCTGCAAGGCGATGCGCTGGTGGGGCGCATCGAGCTGGTGCGTCAGCGCGCGGAGGGTACGCTGTGGGTCAAGGATGCCTGGTGGGAGCGGCCAGTCGATAGGGACGGTGTCAAAGAGGCGCTGGATCGGTTCGCGGCGATGCTGGGATTGACAGGCTGGGTCGGGCTGAAGGCATAAAAGAAAGGACTCCTCGCCAGGAGCCCTTCTTTATATTCCGACTATGCCCCGCGTCATCGGGCAAAACAGATGGACCGGCTCGCCGGAGACCGGATGCGGGAAGCAAAGGCGCTCGGCATGCAACAGCTGCGAAGATAGCCCGAGCCGCGCTGACAGCGCCGCAGAGTCCGGTGCGTGATACAACCGGTCGCCCAAAAGCGGATGGCCGATGGCCAAGCTGTGCACGCGCAATTGGTGCGTGCGACCGGTGAGCGGCTCGAACGCGACGCGGCTGATCGGTTGACCAAACACCTCGCCGGTGGATACCACGCGATAGCGTGTCAGCGCGGCCTGGCCATCGGACCGTGGCACGCGCAGCATATCTCGCGCCTGTGCCCGCACGATGGGCAGCGCGATCTCGCCCTCGCGGATGTCCGGCACGCCGAACACAATGCCCACATATTGCTTGGCCACTTGCCCGGCAGCATGCGCGGCCATCCACCTCGCCTGTGCATGCGGGTGCTTGGCAAAGAGCACAATGCCGCTGGTGCCGCGATCCAGCCGGTGCACCGGGTGCGCGCACAGCGGCTGATCCGTGTCGGCCAAGTGTCCCAACACAGCGCCCAGCAGTGTGTCCCGATATTGCGCGCGCGAGGGGTGCACCAGCGTACCGGCAGGCTTGTCCAGCGCGATCAGCGCCTCGTCCTCGTACAGGATGGACAGTGGGGCGCGCTCGACGGGCAGATCATCAGGCAGCGGCGGCGTGGGCAGATCGACGGTGATCGTCGCGCCAACTGGCGGCGTTTGGTTCAAAAAAAGCGGCGCATCGTCCACACGGATGCTGTCGGCCATTCGGCATGCGTGCACCTGCGCGGCGGACAGCAGGAGACGGCGGGACAGCAGTGTGCGCAACGATGCGCCGAGTTCATCGGGGGAAACGGTGTAGGTCAGACGCATGCGGTTAGGAAGCCTTGCGCCAGTTTTCGCGCGAGAAGAGCAGCAGGATCGGGAAGATCTCCAGGCGGCCGATGATCATCATCGCGGTCAGCAGCGTCTTGCTGAGGAATGAGAACGAGGAGAAGTTGCCCATCGGGCCTACGATGCCTAGCCCCGGGCCAATATTGCTGATGCAGGAGATCACTGCGGTCAGCGTGGAGGTGAAGTCGTAGTTGTCCAGCGCGACCACCACCGTGCCAAAGCAGATCAGCGCGAAGTAGACCACCGTGAAGATCAGCACGCTGTGCAACATGTCGTCATCCACGCGCTTGCCGTCCATCTTGACCGAACGCACCATGCGCGGGTGCATCATCTGCCCCATCGAACGGCGCGTGTCCTTGGCCAGCAGCAGCAGGCGCACAACCTTTAGGCCGCCACCGGTGGAACCGGCGCACGCCCCGCACAGCATCAGCCCAACCAACAGCACGCGCGACAGCTCGGGCCACAGGTTGAAATCCGTCGAGCTATAGCCGGTGGTGGTGATGATGGTCGATACCTGAAAGAAAGCGGCGCGTATGGAATCGACACCGTACTGGCCCCAGATGTTCCAGGCGATCAGCGCCGTAGTGACTAGCACGATGATGGCATAAAACCGGAGCTCTTGGTTGTGCAGCGCGCGCCGGAGGTTGCGCTGCAATAGCAGGAAATAGATCGAGAAGTTGACGCCGAACAAAATCATCGCGACGCCCAGAATCCATTCAACTGCCGGGTTCTGATATGCGCCGACCGACAAATTGCGACTGGAGAAGCCGCCGGTGCCCGCCGCGCCAAACGCGTGTATCAGCGCATCGAACAGCGGCATGCCGGCCAGCATCAGCGCGATGATCAGCACGACCGTCATGAAGAAGTAGATCAGATAGAGCACTTTGGCGGTGCTGCCCAGTTTGGGTAGCAGCTTGCCCGGCGCAGGCCCCGGGCTTTCGGCCTTGAGCAAGTGCACCGAACCTGTGCCCATCATGGGCGACAAGGCCAGCGTGAACACCAGGATGCCCATGCCGCCCACCCAGTGGGTGAAACTGCGCCAGAACAGCACGCCGTGCGGCAGCCCTTCGATGGCGGTCAGAATGCTTGAGCCGGTAGTGGTAAAGCCCGACGCGCACTCAAACACCGCGTCGATATAATTCGGGATCGCGTCGGACAGCACAAAGGGAATCGCGCCGCACAGCGACATCACGATCCAGATCAACCCCACGGCGGCAAAGCCTTCGCGCGGATGCATCACGCGCGTATGCGGCTTGATTCGGCTGAGCAGGAATCCCGCCAGCACCAACCCGACAATCGACACAAAAAACGCGCTGGTGTCGTGCTCATTGTACAGGACCGACACCAACAGAGAAGGCGACATCAGGATGCCTTCGTACATCATCGTAAAGCCCAGCACGCGAAGAATCATGGCATAATTCATGGCTTATTCACGGTCCTCCAGAATATCATCCAGATCTACAACAGACAGCCCTTTGATGATCGCAATAACGTGATCGCCCGGCTCGATGATATCGTCTCCGCGTGGAATGATAATCTTGCCCTCGCGCGCCAGCGTGGCGATCAGCACGCCGGGTTTCAGCGGCAGTTCGCGCAGCGTATGCCCGACCAAGCGAGAGCTATCTTTGGCCTCGAACTCGATGGCCTCGGCTTGTCCGCCAATGATGCGATACAGCGTCTCGATGGCCGAGCCTTGCGAATTGACCAGGCCGCGCACATAGCGCACGATGCGGTTGGCCGCGATCGCCTTGGGCGTGATCACCGAGTCGATGCCCATCTGTCGGATGATATCGGTGTAGTTAAACCGATTGATCTTGGTGACCACCTTGGGCACGCCGCATTGCCGCGCATACAGCGCGACCATCAGGTTTTCCTCATCGCGGTCGGTCAGCGAGACGAACGCATCGGTCTTTTCCAGGCCTTCGCTCTGCAATACTGCCTGATCCATGCCGTCGCCGCGGATGATCAGCGCATCGGGCAGCGCGTCACCCATGCGATGCGCCACATCCGGATCGATCTCGATGATCTTCACCGCGATGCCGTCGGCAATGAGTGCGCGCGCCAGATAATAGGAAATGCGGCCGCCGCCGATGATCATGGCCAGTCGAACCTTGTCCTGGTTGCGGCCCAGGAATTTGAAGAACGCGCTGGTCGCGGTGGGCTGGCCGATGATATGCACAATGTCGTCGGCATGCAGCACGGTCGTGCCGGAGGGAATGATGACCTCGCCATCGTGCTCGACGGCGCAGAACAGAATGCTGGCGCCATGCGGCAGCGTGAACTTCGACAGGGGCTTGCCACAGACCGGGTCGGTGGCGTGCACGCGAAAGGCGATCATCTCGACGCGGCCGCGCGCAAAAGATTCGATGGCATGCACATTGGGGAAGCGCAGCAGGCGCGCTACCTCGTTGGCAGCCGCTTCTTCGGGATTGATGACCAGGTCGAGCCCGATCTCCTGTTTAAGCAGCGGCAATTCTTCAATATATTCAGGATCACGGATGCGCGCGACGGTGTGTTTCACGCCCAGGCGACGCCCCATCAGGCAACAGACCATGTTCATCTCATCGCTGGTGGTGGCGGCGATCAGCACATCGGTGTGCTCAACGTCGGCCTCTTGCAGCGTCCGAATGCTCGCGCCGTTACCCTGGATGCATAGTACGTCCAACGCGTCATCCGCGCGGCGGAGCGCGGACGCGTTCTTGTCGATAATGGTGACATCATGCTGCTCCTGCGAAAGCTGCTCGGCCAGCGTATAGCCAACCTTGCCGTCTCCCACAATGACGATGCGCATAATTGCTTCCTCCTAATGATCATACAGAGCTGCTGAAATTTTCCTGCGCTGGAGATCATCCAACGCTGCCGCCCATTATAGCGCGCAAAATGGGGACTGTCAATGTTGGTGAACCGAATCACAATAGGCTGGGGATTTGCCGCAAAGCATGCTATACTATGTGCAGAAAAAGGCGCGATGATTTGCGCTGAGGCTGGCGTTGATTGTGATGGAAACAACGATCGAGGGGAGGTGCGTGCATGGATGAGCACACGCTGATCGCCCGGGCGCGGCAAGGCGATGCCGACGCGTTCGAGGCGCTGGTGGCACCCTATGAGCGGCGGCTGTACGCGCTGTGCGTGCGCATGCTGGGCACGCCGGAGGATGCGCAGGACGCGCTGCAAGATGCGATGCTGAAGCTATGGCGTGGGCTGGGTGCCTACGAGGCGCGATCTGCCTTCGGCACCTGGGCGTATCGCATCGCTACCACCGCCTGTCTGGATGCGCTGCGCAAGCGAAAACTGCGCAGTGCGCCATCGCTGGAAGCAATGATGGACGCTGGATACGCGCCGACCGACCCAACGCCTTCGCCCGAGCAGGCACTGGAGGCGGGCGAGCGGCAACGCGCGCTGTCTGCCGCGCTGATGCATCTGGATCCGGACGCGCGCGCCGCGCTCATCCTGCGCGATTTGCAGGGGGAGCCCTACGAAGAAGTAGCGCGCATCCTGCGCATCTCACTGGGCACCGCCAAGTCGCGCATTCATCGCGCGCGAGAAAAAATAACGAAACTTTTATTAAGAGAGCCGGAACTTTTTGCCCGATCAACCGTCCAACAAAGCGAAGGGAGGGATGCTTGATGACGTGCAAGCAGATGAGATCCTTCCTGGAGCAATGGTTGGATGGGACGCTGCGTCCGGAACAGATCGAAGCGATGGAGCAGCATGCGCGCACTTGCCCCGACTGCGCAGCGGAGCTGGATGCGCTCAACGCCTGGCACATGGCTTGCCAGGACGCCAGCGAGATGCCCGTCCCGCCGACCGCCGCCGCCCAATGGCGGCAGGCAATACGCGAGGAGGCACGCATCATGAGCGAACAACCGCAGATGACGAAAACCAAGAAACCGCTATGGAAGCCGACGCGCCGCACGATGGCGTGGGCAGGGGTTGCCGCCGCGGCGCTGGTGCTGGTGATCGGCACCGCGATCAACCGGGGCGGGCGCAACAACCAGACCGATATGCTCTACCTGGCCTCTGAGGAGGCCGCGCCGCAAGCCTACACGAGTAGGGCGAAGATCGCACCGAACGCTGTTGCCAAGCCAGAGATGTTGATGGAAGCCGAAGCGCCAATGGCAGGCGCGGGCGAGGCCTACGACGCGACCGACGGCATGCTGCCGATGACCGGCGCGGACAATGCGCAGGCATATGCGCCGCCCGAGGGGCTCAGGATCATCCGCACCGCGTCCTTCGAGCTGACCAGTCTAAAATTCGATGAGGATCTGGCCAAACTGGACGCGCTGGTGAAGGAAAACGAGGGCTGGGCTGGGCGGCGATCGATCAGCGGCCAGCCGTTCACCGCCGAAAACGGCTATGGGCGCACCGCGTATCTGGTGCTGCGCATCCCGGCCAGCAAGCTGGACGCGTTTTTGGCCGGTGTGAGCGGCGTGGGCACGGTGCTGCGCAATGATCAGGATGCCCAGGACATCAGCGAGAACTACGCTGATGCGCAGGCAAGGCTGGACAGCGCGATTTTGCAGCGCGGCCACCTCGAGCAGTTGATCGGCACCACTGGCAAGCTGGCGGATCTGATCGAGCTGCAACAGGCGCTGGCCAATGTGCAGTACGAGATTGATTCGCTGACCGGCCGCCTGCGCGGCTGGGACAGCCAGGTGGATTACTCCGAGGTGACCGTTACACTGACCGAGACGCGCGAAACCACGCGCATCCTGCCGCCCAAACCATCGTTTGGCCAGCGCATTTCCGAAACGTTCTTTGACGCCATCAATGGCACCATCGCGTTCTTCAGCGACATGCTGCTGTTCGTGGTGGCCATCGCCCCCACCCTGGTCGCGTTGGCTGTGGCGGCGCTGATCGTGCGCGGCATCCTGCGCAGCCGGAAAAAGCGCAAGCAACAGACCCATCAAAAGGAGGAGTAACACATGAAAAAGGGAATTTGTCTGTGTCTGACGGCGATGCTGTGCCTGGCGCTGGCCGTGCCCGCGCTGGCCACCGAGCCCATGCCGGAAAACCCGCTGGGTGATCTGGTGCACCAGACCGTGGCCTCGGTGGAGGGGCTGATCCCGAGCAAGGGGCAGCTGACCGTGACCGGTAGCGCATCCGTGCCCGCTGTGCCCGATCAGGCCAGCGTGTCGATGGGCGTGGTGGCGCAGGCTGTCACCGTCGCAGAGGCACAACAGATCGCCAACACCACGATGGAAGCGGTGATCGCGGCGCTCAAGGCTGCGGGCGTGGCCGAGGGCAACCTGCGCACCAGCGACTACAGCATCAATACCCAGTACGATTATGACAGCATGGGCGGCCTTTCGAAGGTGACCGGCTATCAGGTCTACAACATGCTGTTCGTGCGCATCGATGACTTTGCGGCCATCGGGGCGGTGATCGACGCGGCGACTGCCGCCGGTGTGAACCAGGTGAACGGCATCAACTTTGACACCACCGAGCGCGATGCGCGTTACGCCGAGGCGCTGCAGAGTGCCATCGCCGCCGCGCGCGCGAAGGCCGAAGTGATGGCGACGGCAGCGGGCAAGCAGCTTGGCGAGCTGGTTACGCTGACCGAAGGCAACGGCGGCGGAGCGATGTATCGGAACTCCGCGATGGACATGAGCGTCGCCAAAGCGGCCACGCAGATCCAGGCTGGCAGCATCGACATTGCCGCCGATGTGACCATGACGTTCGTCATTAAATAAGGAAGCGACTGAAACCCTCGCAAAATGTGCGGGGGTTTTCTTGTGCGCACATGTCCGGATACCCGCCGCTGGAAAAGAAAAACAGACGAACGGTGGAAAAAAAGCGGATTTTGCTCTATAATAAAGGTAGATTTTCCGAACGAGCGGCCAAAGGCAGGAGGGCAAACCATGACCTATCAGCAGCGCTACCAGGAATGGCTCACACGTTTTGCGGACGACGCAGCGACAGTGCAAGAGCTGCGCGCCATCGCGAGCGATCCCAAGGAGATCGAGGATCGCTTCTATACCGAGCTGTCCTTTGGCACAGCGGGCATGCGCGGCGTGCTGGGCGCCGGGACGAACCGCATGAATATTTATAATGTGCGCAAGGCGACGCGCGGCCTGGCCGACTACATCAACCGTGACGCTGCGCAGGCGAAGCAGGGCGTGGTCATCGCATACGATTCACGACGCATGTCCACCGAGTTCGCGCGCGAAGCGGCACTGGTGCTGTGCGCGCAGGGTGTTCCTACCTATTTGTTTGATTCGCTTCGCCCCGTGCCGGTGCTGTCCTTCGCAGTGCGCGAGCTCAAGGCTATTGCGGGCATCGTCATTACCGCCAGCCACAATCCGCCGCAGTACAATGGGTACAAGGTTTATTGGGAGGATGGCGCGCAGCTGCCGCCTGAGCGCGCCGACGAGGTGCTGGCCTGCATCCGGGCCATCGACTATGACGCCGCGCTGCCCATGGACGAAGCGCAGGCCAAGGCCAGTGGCCTGCTGACCATCATCGGCCAGGCCATTGACGATGCATACATCGCGCGCGTCAAGACGCTGAGTGTGCAGCCAGAGCTGATGGCCACTGCGGGCAAGCAGCTGAAGATCGTCTACACCCCGCTGCACGGCTCGGGCAATATCCCGGTGCGGCGCATTCTGCGTGAGATCGGCATTGAGAACGTGTTGGTTGTCAAGGAGCAGGAGCTGCCCGATCCGAATTTCTCTACTATTAAGGTGCCCAATCCGGAGGATCCCGCCGCGTTTGCGCTGGCGATGGCGTTGGCCGACCGCGAAGGTGCGGATTGCGTCTTTGGCACCGATCCGGATTGCGACCGCGTGGGCATCGCGGTCAAGGACGACCAGGGCAAGTATGTGCTGCTGTCGGGCAACCAGATCGGCTGCCTGCTGCTCTACTACATTCTGACCAGTCGCAAGGCGCTGGGCACGCTGCCGGAAAACGGCGCGGTGGTCAAGTCGATCGTGTCCACCGAGCTGGCGCGCACCATCGCCACCGCGTTCGGCTGCGCCACCTACGATGTGCTGACCGGCTTTAAGTTCATCGCCGAAAAGATCCAGGAGTTCGAGGACACCGGCGCGCATACCTTCCTGTTCGGCTTTGAGGAGAGCTATGGCTTCCTGTCCTCCACCTTTGTGCGCGACAAGGATGGCGTGAATGCCTCCATGCTGATCGCCGAGGCCGCCGCCTGGGCCAAGAGCCGCGGCAAGACGCTGTACGACATCCTGCAAGAGATCTATGCGACATATGGGTACTATCACGAGAGCGGCGTGTCGGTGACGCTGCCCGGCAAGGACGGCGTGGCGCGCATGGGTGAAATCATGCGCACGCTGCGCGCAAACCCTCCGCGCGAGATGGCCGGGATGCAGGTGCTGGCGGTGCGCGATTATCTGAGCGGCATGCGCACAGCCGACGGCAGCAGCGAGCCGATGGGCTATACCCCTTCGGACGTGCTGTACTTCGAGCTCGAGCAAAACGCTTGGGCGTGCATTCGCCCCTCGGGCACCGAGCCGAAGATCAAGCTGTATGTGAACACCTGCGCCGCCACGCAAGCGCAGGCGGCGGAGCAGAATGCATTGCTCAAACAGGCGGCACAAGCGCTGATGGCATAAAAAACTTTCCGTTCGCCCTTTTCGACAGGAAAGGGCGTTTTTTTGCGCCTCTCTGCGGTTTTTCGGTGCGGTCGCACGGAATATCCGAACGATAAGTCATCTTCAAATCACAACGTTCGAAAATGCATATTTTTCAGGCGATATACTGAACATATCTTGCCGAAACAGCTCGATTTTTCTAGAGATTTGATGTTGACATCGAGCAGTCGCCATGATATTCTATACAGGCTCTCTCGCAAGACGAGCGGGCGAACGATCCTTGAAAACGATACAGGAAGAGAGAAAGAGCGTGTTTGCCCGAGAGGGGAAATGCGCGAGACAGACAGTTGATTCTTTCATGAGTTTTGAATCTTGGGGGCTGGTGAGAACCAGAATAACCAAGAGGAGATAAGGGATTAAACACAAGAGTTTGATCCTGGCTCAGGACGAACGCTGGCGGCGTGCCTAACACATG
>JAVBUY010000073.1:0-20540 GCA_031554855.1 Eubacteriales bacterium | reverse complement strand
AGCACAGCCTTGCTCGGCACGGTCAAATGGGCGCGCGGCATAGGCAAAAACAAACGTGCGCTCGCAGCATAAGTTGAAAACGAAAAGGAGGATTTCTCATGTCGATGCGTCCCAACTTCACAATACCGAACATATACAGAGCGGGTGGCTGCTGCCAGTCCTCTTGTTCCGGGATCAAGGGTTGCCTGCCTCTGTCCACCTGCCCTAAGCCGACACAACGCTGCAACGCCAACCCAGGCTGTACAAGCTGCGGTTTTGCCTCTTGCCAGCCGTGCAACTGTATTCCTTGCCGCACCATCCGGATCGTCAGCCCTCACAACGGCGGCAGCGCAAACCCCACAGACCCCGTCACAGGGCAGGGTACGCCCTTTTGCCGTGTGGAACTGTACATTGATGGAAGGTTTGCCGGGTGTGTCTGCGTAGATGCGGGCGGGAATTGGGTATATCGCCCTGCGGCGCCATGGACAGGCGGTCGCCATTGCGTTCGCGCAATATTGCGTTGCCCCGGAGACAACAGCGGGAATCCGCCGGAAGATACATCGTGCTTTTGCGTTGCGCAAGGCACCGAAATCCATATCACCGCGCCCCAGGACGGCGGCAGCGCCGATCCGGAGACCCCGGTCACCGGTACCGGCGAGCCCGGCTGTGAAGCGGAGCTTTTTGTCGATGGCGTACCTGTGGGAAGAGTACCCATCGCCGCGAACGGCGCGTGGACCTATCAGCCGCCTTTGCCCTGGAATGCGGGTGTTCACTGTGTGCGCGCGATCTTGCGCTGCGAATGCGCAAGCCCGGTTCCACCCGAGGACAGCAGCTGTTTTGAGGTGCCGGGTATCGAAATCACCGGGCCGGAGGACGGCGGCGGCGCCGACCCGGAGGACCCGGTCACCGGCACCGGCGAGCCCGGCTGTGAAGCGGAGCTTTTTGTCGATGGCGTGCCTGTTGGCAGAGTGCCCATCGGCCCGAACGGCGAGTGGGTCTATGAACCCAGCCCGCCTTGGTCGCAGGGTCGCCACTGCGTGCGCGCGGTGCTCCGGTGCCCGGATAGCGTCAACCCCAACCCGCCGCAAGATGAGGTCTGCTTTGACGTGGTCTATCCGGCATGCCCGCCTCCGCCCATTGATTTGCCGGAATTGAATGAAGTGATCGCTTCCTCAAGGCCCTCTATTGCCGGGCGCGGCATACCCAATAGCCAGGTGCAGGTATGCGTCCAAAACAGCCTGGGTGTAACCTTGTTTTGCGAAACCACAACGCTGTTTGAGGACGGCGAGTGGGGCGTGCAATCACCGACCGGTCTGCCGGATGGCACATATACCGTCGTGGCGACCCAGCTGGGCGCGCTCTGCAACCCTACGGACGCCTCGCGCACGTTCTCGATCTTCACCATTGACACGAGCTTCCTGAATGTGAATCTCATCTCGCTGGTGCGCGGCCAGACATTCCGGACGGTAGACATGGTCATGACCGGATCTGCCTCGCCTGACACGACGCTTTCGATATACTATCTGCTGCTGACCCCCGGGCAGCCCGTGCCCACCGCTGAGCAGGTTATCGGCTATAGCGATCCCGTCCCGCTCACCACCGGCCACGCGGTGCGCGGCCAATTCACACGCTCGCTGACTGCTTCCGCGCAGACCTTTCCCTTCACGCTGACCGGCAAAGAGAACATCGCACCGCTGCCGCTGGAAACCGGCGTGATGGACGGTTTCAACTATGATATTTACGTGGTGGGCGTGACCAGCGAAGGGCGTTCGACCGGCGTGTTGACGCGGTTTGAGTCGGCCATGGGCATGCCGGTTGCCTCGGGCAACGGCGTGGTCGGTGATCCCTTCTTTGTGCGCATGTGTACCCCGGCGGAGATGGCGTTCTATCCCGATCTGACCCAGGGGAACCCTGGCAATCGCGCGGGGGTGACCGAAAACGCGCGCATTCTGGACAACATCGAGGGGATGCAGGCGCTGTATGACCAGACCGAAGGCGTGCACGGCATGTCCGACAGCCTGGCGCTGGTCTACAGCCTGGACAGCGCGTTCGACCTGAGCAACTATGCCTCCGCCTGGGGAGGCAACGGCTGGCGGCCCATCGGCAACGTGGATGCGGGCCATTTCACCGCGCCGCTGTCCGGTGAGCACGTGTTCACCGGCGTGGCGCAGACCGCGCCTGGCGGCACGAGCATCGCGAATCTGACCATCAACGCCATCGCCACGCCGGTCAACCCGGTGCTGGTGCGCGGCTTGTTTGGGCAGGCGCGCAATGTTACGCTGGATCAGTTCACGCTGATCGACGCGTTTGCCGCCGCGATGATCACCGGCACCACGGGCGGCACAACCGGCAAGATCGGCACGCTGGTGGGCTATATGCAAGGGGGCGCGATCACCGACATCGCGCTGAATACAGCGCAAGCCAGCGGCGGGCGTGCCACCAGCGGCACCAACGTCGCGTATGTCGGCGGCATGGCGGGCGTGCTGGAGGGCACGGCGGAGGTGGCGAATATTGCCGCGACCCAGCTCACCGTGACGGAGGTCACCGCGCTGTCCTGCAACGCGGGCGGACTGATCGGGCTGCTGAACCAGGCGGGTGCATCCACTGAGGTGCGCAACCTCTCCATCGACGCGGTGGGGGTCACCGGCTATCAAAACCAGGGCGGCGTGATCGGGCTGGTCAGCGCTGGGCTGAGCACGCTGGACGGCGTCACCGTGCTGGGCGGCACATTCCGGTTCTTCGACACGGCCTGTGGCGGCATGATCGGGCGCTTCAACGGAAGCAGCCCATCCGCGCTCACGAACCTGACGATGGCCGCAATCCAGTCCAACCAACCCAACCCGCCCGCCAGCGCGGCGCACCACGGCGGGCTGATCGGCTATTCGACGCTGACCGCTGCCACCGCCGTCAGCAACGCAGTGGTTGGCGGGGGCAGCCTGTACGCCAACAACCGACTGGGCGGCGCGTTTGGCACCGTAGAGGTGCGCAGCAACAACCAGCTGTTTCTGAATATCTCCTGTGCCGCTGATGTATTTGGTCGCGCGGCGTCCATGGGCGGCGTGTTCGGGGCTAGGCAGATGTTCATCCCCGCAGGACCGGTCACCGTGGACAACTGCCATTGCACCGCCGCCACGGTCTCCGCCATGAACCCCGGCGCCAGCGCAGGGGTCGCGGGCGGATTCGCCGGGCATCTCGCTGTGGTCGGAGCCGGGACACCTACCGTGCCCGTGGCGTTCGTGCGGGATTGCACCGCCAGCGCCGAGGTGATCAGCACCGGCCAGGAGTGCGGCGGGTTTGTGGGGCGCAGCTCCGGCACGCAGTATCTGCGCTGCCGGGCCGATGGCGCGGTCACTTGTCAGCGCTGGCTGGGCGGCTTCCTAGGCAACACCGACACGCCCGCGCCCGCCGATCCGGCGAACCCCTCGTTGCAGTTCATGCTGTGCCAGGCACGCGGTGATGTCACCAGCACCGCCATCGGCACCACCAGCACCGATGGCACCGGCGGATTTGGCGGCAACTGCGCCTACGGGTTAGTGGACCGCTGCTTTGCCACCGGAACGGTCACGGTGAACCAGGAAAGCGAGAGCGGCGGCCTGGTGGGGCTATGCCATAATTCGACCACCATCGTCGATAGCTACGCCACCGGCGGCGTCACCGCCAACAACACCCAGGTGGGCGCACTGCTGGGCCACGGACGCGGCACGCCGGTCCTGCGCTGCTATGCGTCGGGCTCCGCTGTCGGCGCCTCCATCGTTGCGGGGCTTGTCGGCGCTTTGGAGACCAGCACATCGGGCCCGGCCCACATGCAAGGCTGCATTGCCTTGGGTGCATCGGCTGTGGCCACCAGCGCGGATGACGTGGTACACAGGGTGTGCGGGCAGCTTCTCAATGGCGCGACCCTTGCGCAGAACCACGCCAACAGCGCGATGATCTTGCTCTCCGACGGCGTGCCGGTTGTGCCGGTCAGCGATCCAAACGGGCTGGACGGCCAGAGCATGAATCCGCCCGACCTGCTCGCTGTCATCACCGCCCTGGGCTGGAACACGGCCAGTGTGTGGAACACCGCGACCATCGGCACGCTCGGCAGGCCCACGCTGTTTGGCAATCCGGAAACCTAAGGCGCGGCCGCAAGGGAACCGCAAAACACGGTCGTGTGACGAGCGGTCGCAAAATCATGCCGTATCCTGACCCGCGCCATGCGCGGGCAGGGCGGCGCGTTCTGGCGAGCGGCATTGGGCGCAGAGGAAACACTCGCGCCTTCGCCTGTGGCATGCTAGTATGGGTGCACATGCTTCTGCGTGGGCGAATACTCCAGAATCAAGCCGTAGAAGGTGATCTTCGGCTTGTCCGCGGCCAAAGCCGAGGTGGAGGCCAGGCACAGGGTCGCCAGCATCATGACTGCCTGCATGCACGCGAGAGTCTTCGGGGCTACTTTTTCACTTTGCAAAAGTCCATGGGGCGCAAAGCAGCGGCGCAATCGACAAAGACTCGGTTGCGCCGCTGCTGTATAATTTTGCGCGTTGCTGCCCTATAGCGAGCAAAGAAAACGCTGGTCATTGGACACGATCAGCGTGCAATGCTTCTCGCCCCGGTATCCCGCCGTTCGATGCGCAATGCCGCTCGCGATGAGGTGCGCCCGGATGAGCTCAACGGTTTTTTGCTCGCCGCTGCGGTGCGTGTCATCCAGCAGGATCGCAAAGGATGGTGCGAGGCATCCGGGGAGCAATTCGAGCACATCGATGCGGGAGGCTGCTCCGGCTTCGGTCGCGCCGAAAGGGCCGTCAATCAGGATCAGATCAAACACCTGGCCATTCAGACGCTGCCCAAAATTCTCGTATGCCGGGGCGGTGCATGTGTCCGACGCCCCGGAAGCGGCCTTGCGCGTTAGCTGCATGCGCAGCAGCGTGCTTTGCTTGGAGAGTGAGAAATTTCTGAGAAAAAAGGCGATCCAGTCTTCATCGTGTTCCACCACCCAATGGGCACTGTCGGCATGGTGTGCGGCATATTGCGCGATCATGCGCGTGGTCTGGCCCATGCCTAGTTCCAGCACGCGGCGCGGCGCGGCATCCGCCAGCACACGAAAAAGCACATACAGCAATGGGTAACCGGCCGCCCTGCGCCCCGGGGAAAATGCTTTGGAGGGCAGCCAGGGGCAATCGGCGATGGCATCGCGAAAGACCTGGCTCCACAACAGCTCCCGGAGCATAGCGTCGCTGCGCCGAAGGTTTTGCGCTAGTGTCAGCATCTCGGCGTGAAGCTGGAGAAGCGCTTGCGCATGCGGCGCCTCGTGCTGCGCGAACATCGCGGAGCGGGGATCGGGATTCGGGGGCATCTGGTTCCTCCTTGCCGCGCACCGGCTAGCTCGCATCCTATGGCTTGAGCGGCGCAGCGCGCTACAGGGATGGGATGGTCTCCGTGATGATGCCGCCCGACAGCACGCACACGCCATCCGCTGGGAACGGCCCGCAGGAAACCAGCGGCGTGACCAGCGTTTGCGCGGCATGGTTGCGCATGATGGCGATGCTGCCAGCGATGTTGACGACGCTGATCACGAAGGCTGTGCCCGTAAAGAGCGGTGGCGACATGTTGGTGATCCGAAGATCCGCGAACACCACTTCGTCCGGCTCCAGCGTCGGACCGGTGAGGCTGAGCGATCCGATGATCAACACACTTTGCTCGAACTGCGTGTCTGTGACATCGGTAAAGCGCAAAATCGCCGGGAAAGCGAGCTGCATGTCGATCCCCACAAACGAGTTCGTCGCGATGAGCACATTGGGCAGGGTCGGCAGAATCTCCACGGAGATGGCGCGATACGGAGGCGTGCCCACCCGCTGGAAAGGAATGATTCCGGCCAGGAACGCACCGGGTTCCACATTGCAAACGCTGCGCAGCCCGATCATGCTGACACACAGGGTGGGATAGCTGATGGGCGGGGCTTCGCAGCTGAAATCGGGGAGCACCGCGAAGTGCTGCGGCTG
The DNA here is from genome assembly GCA_031554855.1 of Eubacteriales bacterium. GTDB lineage: Bacteria > Bacillota > Clostridia > Christensenellales > Aristaeellaceae > JAVBUY01. Next base: position 14,583 of record JAVBUY010000073.1, on the reverse strand, counting down.
GTTAGCGAATCCCAGGATATCCAGCGCCAAGTTGGCAGTGAAAGACAGCGAATTGCCCACAACGGACAGGCCGGTGATCGTGCCGCTTTGTACCGAGATGAAGAAATCAAAGGCAGCCGGTGCGGTGGAGCGGGGGAAACTCTGACTGACCGCAACCGGGAAGTAAATGAGCTTTGAGCGCGTAGCGCCCGTGCCGTCCCGGTATAGCAGCATGACCGTAGGCCGAATTTCCCCGCGCAGTTGATATGGTGCGGGCGGCACGTCGATCACTTCCAGGCCGAAAATCGCCTGCTGGTTGTCGAGAACGAGTTCCGTGCTCAGCGCGGTGTATGGCGGCGGCCCATCGTTGAGGCTGAATGCGCTCGCCAAGGTGACCGGCAAGTCGGACACGACTTGGGCCGCATCCAGGAAACCCGGCAACCCTCCGGTGCAGGCGACGGCGGGGGTTTCCGGCGGTGGGCAGGGCGGACACGGCGGGCACGCGGGGCAAGGCGGGCAGTGCTGACCGCCGCCAGGGGGGCAACAAGGGCCGCACACACCGCATGTCCAGTATGGCGGGGCGGGAGGCGGCAGGAAATTGGCGGGCGCACACCTGCCGAACGCCGGACAGGATCTTGGGCAGCACGAACCGCAAGCGCCAAAGCCACCGCCCACAGGTTTGTTATACATGGTATCTACTCCTATCGCATCAGCGCAAAATTCACTCCACCTTATGCTGTAGAACGTGGAAAGATTCTGGAGAAAGCACATATGATTACGCGGGAGGTGAAACCATGCCGCAGGTATCCATCGTCATCGCCACCTATAACGACGCGCCCACGCTGGGCGACTGCCTGCGCACGGCGCTGACCCAGTCGCTGGAGGACATCGAAGTGATTTGCGTAGACGACGCATCCCATGACCAAACGCCGTCCATCCTCCAGGGCTTCGCCTCGCGGGATCCACGCCTGCGTGTGGTGCGGCTGGCGCGGCGCTCGTCGGCGGCGACGGCGCGCGTGGAAGGTGCGCGGCTGGCCTTGGCGCCCCACATCTTGTTTGTCGATTCCGATGACGAACTGACGGAACATGCCTGCGAAATCGCATGCGAGCGCATCCTCGCAGAAGGCGCCGACGTGCTGCAATTCACCGTGGAGGTGACCGACGACGGCGGCAGGCTGAGGCGGCTGGTGGAGCACGAGGCGTGCTATGATTCCACGCAGGCGGTGCTGGACGCATGCTATGTGCAAGGGTTTCCGGCGTGCAACGTGCTCTGGAACCGCATGTTTGAAACGGATTTGGTCCGGCGCGCATTCGCTTGGGCCAAGCCAGCGTTTGTGCCCGCCGCCAACGACCTGTACCTGTTCTTTTTGATTGCCACCCACGCCAGGCTCTACCGTGCTGTCAGCACGCCGCCGCTCTACCGGCATTTTGTTGGCCGCAGCACAGGCGATCGCCAGGGCTCGCCGGTGGCGCTCTTGCAGCACGCATGCGGCAAGGCGCGCGCCCTTGCGCTCATCGAGGCGTACATCGCGGAATGCCAGCTTACTGTGGACGCGCACATCGTACAAAAACTCCGCGATACCTTTGAGCGGGGGAGCGCGTACGCCTATCGCTTGCTGACGCCCAATGTGCAAGCGCAGTGCTTTGACATACTGCTTTCCAGCTGGGGTGCCGACGCGGCGCGGCGCATCGCCGACGTGGCCAACGGATGGGGAAAGAAAGCATGAGGAGAGCGTGATATGCCCAGCAAAGCGTCTATCATTATCGCCAGCCGGAACGAAGGCCCCATGCTGAAACAAACCATTGACTTTATCCGGCGCGCACCCACGCGTATGCCCTATGAAATCATTGCGGTAGACGACGCCTCCACGGACGGCAGCTTCGCGTGGATACAGGCCGCCGATGCGCCGCAGCTCCGGTCGGCGCAGACAACCAGCCGTGGCATTGTGGCGGCGCGCAACCTGGGCGCTAGCCTGGCCACCGGCGATATGCTGGTGTTTTGCGATGCGCACATCGATGTGGAACCGTATTGGCTGGAAGAGTTTGCGCGGGTGATGGATGTCTACGGCGCGGCGGCGGTCACACCGGCGTTCCGGAACCTGGATCATGATAATCCCCTGTATCGACGGATGGTTCTGTATGCCGCGGTGCACTCTGCGCAGCTCCAGCAGCGGATGTGCGGCCGAACCTTTGACAAGCTCAGTTCCCTGGCGTGGATGCCGCGCAGCGATGTACCCTTTGAAACGCCGGTGGTTGCCGGGGGGTGCTGGGCGGTGCGCGCGGACGCGTTTCGGGCGGTCGGTGGCTATGAAGCGGCGTTTCGCGGCTATGGCGGGGAGGAAGAGGAGATCTCATTGAAGCTGTGGCTGCGCGGCTATATGCTATACGCGACACCACTGACCTGCGTGGCGCACCAATTCCGTTTTTCCGCGCCCTATAGCATTCAGATGGCCGATGTGCTGCACAACCGCCTGTATACCGCGCTGTGCCACTATCGGGACGAGCGCGTGGCGCGCCTGCTGCAAGAGCAAAAGCATCCACAGCTCGCCCAGGCCGCCTATGACGAGGTGTTTACATCGGAGAACATCGAACAGGTTCGCCGCGATCGCTTTGCGCGGCGCATTCGCGATGACGATTGGTTCTTTGCGCACTTTGGCTTGGATCTGTAGCAAAGCAGAACCATGCGCAAGTGATAGATAGAAGGCAGACGCTGGGGGGGCGAGCCGATGGGAAAGGCCGCCGGATCGCGAAAGAGACAGACAAAGGGATTGAAGATGCCATAAGAGCCGCTCAAGTCGAGCGGCTCTTATGGTATGTTGACGTCACAAGGACAGGCTATGCGACGGATTCGGGTCTGCCCAACAGCGTTTTCCAGGATAAAACAAAACAGCGGGCATAGGCCAACAGGAAAAACGGGTGCTTGGATGGAATAGAACTATTTGATGATCACTGGAACATGAACAGAAGGCGGCGACGCAGATGCGCGGAGTGGTGTTCGATCTGAAGGAGTGCGCCATTCACGATGGCCCCGGTTTGCGCCAGACCGTGTTTGTGAAGGGTTGCCCTTTGCGCTGCCGCTGGTGTCACAATCCGGAAGGACTCCACATGCAGCCGCAGCTGATGGCGTCCGCCAACGGCTGCACCCATTGCGGCCGCTGCAAGGCCACGTGCCCGCACCCGAACGAGTGCACCGCCTGCGGAGCGTGCGTGTCCGCCTGCCCGCAGCGCCTGCGGCGCATCGTCGGCGAGACGCTTTTCGCCCGTGAACTGGCCGACCGCCTGCTGCCCAATGTGCCGTATTACGCCAGCACCGGCGGTGGCGTCACGTTCTCGGGCGGCGAGCCGCTGATGCAGCCGGACTTCGTGCTGGAGACTGTGCGCTTGCTGGACGGCGCGGCGCACACTGCACTGGAGACCTCCGGCTACGCCAGCGCGGAGGTGTTTGCCGCTTTTGCCGACGCATTTGACCTGATCCTGCTCGATCTGAAGCAGATGGACGACGCGCTGCACCGCGCATTTACCGGGGTGTCCAATGCGCGGATCATCGCCAACGCCGAGCGGCTCTGCCGGGGCAGCACACCGTTTGTCGTGCGCATTCCGGTGATCCCGGGCGTCAACGACAACGCCGCGCACTATCGTGCCGTCGCCGAGTTGGTCTGCGGCGCACCGTCGCTCGAGCGCGTGGAACTGCTGCCATACCACCTGACCGCAGGCGCCAAATATGCCATGCTGGGCGAGGCATATCAGCCCGGGTTTGACACCGATCGTCCGATACAGACCGATCAGTCGGTCTTTGAGCAATACGGGATAAGGAGTTGCGTGCTATGACGGAGAGGATTGCCCAACTGAAGAAGTTTTTCGTGCAGGACAAGGCGCACCACGCCAGCCGTCAACCGGCGCAGGACGAAACCAAGCTGGCCTCGCAATACGAGCGGGACGGCCTGCGCGATGTGCAGCGCGCCACCGAGCGGCTGAAGACCATGCTGGCCACCGAGCAGCCGGTCATTTTTCCGCAGGAGCGGCTGGTGCTGACCCGCACAAACCCGACGGTCTTTGCGCTGTTCACCGAGCGCGAACTCGCCGACATCAAGGCGCGCCATGTGCTGCACGAGCGCGGTGATGTGTGCAACATCAATGTGGATTATACCAAACTGCTGCTCGTTGGCTTTGACGCCAAACGGCGCGAGCTAGCCGACTGTGCCGCTGCGTTTGTCCGCGCGGGCAAGCAGGACCAGGCCGATTATCTGCTCATGCAGGCGGACATCCTGGCTGCCGTGCAGGATCTGTGCGACCGCTATCGCGCGCTGGCCGAGCAGCAGGGGCGCGCCGATGTGGCGGAGACATTGGCGCGCGTGCCGTCGCAGCCGCCGTGCACGCTGCCCGAGGCGCTGCAAATGTTCCGCATCCTGCACTTTGCGATGTGGCTGGGCGGCAATTATCACAACACCGTCGGCCGGTTCGATCAATACATGCTGCCGTATTACCAGGCCGATCTGGCGGCGGGGCGACTGACTGCGGACAGCGCCCTAGAGTGGGTGGAGGAATTTTTCCTCACCTTCAACCGCGACCGCGACCCGTATCCCGGCATGCAGCAGGGCGCCAACGGCCAGAGCCTGGTGCTGGGCGGGCTGAACCCCGATGGCACCGAGAGCTACAACGCGCTGTCCGAGCTGTGCCTCAACGCCAGCCTGGAGCTGTGCCTCATCGATCCGAAAATCAATCTGCGCACCAGCAGCCAGACGCCGTTGGCGGTCTATACGCTGGGCAGCGAGCTCACCAAGCAGGGGTTGGGCTTCCCGCAGTACGCCAACGACGATGTGGTCATCCCCGCGCTGATCGACTACGGCTATGCCCGGGAGGATGCGTACAACTATGTGGTCGCCGCCTGCTGGGAGTACATCATCCCCGGCAAGGGCATGGAGATCCCCAATATCAACGCGGTGTCGTTTGCCAGCGCCATGCAGCGCGCCGTGGCCGACCACCTCACCGACGCGACCGACTTTGGCGCGCTGATGCAGGCCGTGAAGGCCGACATTGCCCGGCAGGCGGACGCATGCGTTGCCGCCGCCAAGAACCTGTATATTTTCCCCGCGCCGTTTCTTTCGCTGATGATGGATGGCTGCCTGGAAAGCGGCCGCGACATTTCGCTGGGCGGCGTGTACAATAACTATGGCGTGCATGGCACCGGCATCGCCACCGCGGTGGATGCGCTGGCGGCGATCCGCAAGTATGTGTATGGCGACCACAGCGTTGCGAAGGTGGAGCTGCTCGGCGCGCTGGCCGCCAACTTCGCGGGGCAGGAGGCGCTGCAAGCCAAGCTGCGCTATGATGCGCCCAAGATGGGCAACAACGATCCCGAGGCCGACGATATCGCTGTGGAGCTGCTTGACGCGCTTGCCGACGCCTTGTCCGGCCAGCGCAACGAGCGCGGCGGCATCTGGCGCGCGGGCACGGGCTCGGCGATGTACTATGTCTGGCACGCCGGAAACCTGCCCGCCACCGCCGATGGGCGCAGCGCGGGCGAGTGCCTGGCCGCGAATTATTCGCCCAGCCTGTTTGCGCGCGTGAAGGGGCCGGTGTCCATTCTGCAATCCTTCGCCAAGCCGCACCTGGCGCGCGTGTGCAACGGCGGCCCGTTGACGCTGGAACTGCACGACACCATGTTCCGCAACCCGCAGGCCATTGAAAAAGTGGCGCGCATGGTTAAGAGCTTTATGGACATGGGTGGCTTGCAGCTGCAACTCAACGCCGTCAACCGCGACACGCTGCTGGCGGCGCAGCGCGATCCGATGGCGCACCGCAACCTGATCGTGCGCGTCTGGGGCTGGAGCGGCTACTTTGTGGAGCTGGATAAGGAGTACCAGGATCACATCATCAGCCGCATGGAGCTGGCGCTGTAACGCTGCTATATCCGTATGGGAAATTTGTATTTGGCCATGCGCGATGTTATAATGCAGGTAACCATCTCTCATAAAGTGAGGCCTTGCCCATGAAGCGCATTTTGCTTGCCGGGTTGGTGCTGGCGCTGCTAGCGCTGGCCACCGGCTGCCAACAAAGCCCGCCGCCCGAGGAGAAGGATATCATCGTCGGCTTTGCGCAGCTGGGCTCGGAAAGCGGCTGGCGGGTGGGCAACACGCGGGATATCGAGCAGGCCGCCACCCGCGCGGGTGTGCAGCTGATGCTCAAGAACGCCGACCAGCAGCAGGAAAACCAGATCAAGGCCATTCGCTCGTTCATCGCCTCGCAGGTCGATGTGATCGCCTTCGCGCCCATCGTGGAAGAGGGCTGGGACAACGTGCTGCGCGAGGCCAAGGAGGCCGGTATTCCGGTGCTGCTGACCGACCGGCTGATCAAGACCGAGGACGAGAGTCTGTACGTCGGCTTCATCGGGTCGGATTTTCTGAAAGAAGGGCAGTCGGCGGCGCAGTTTTTGATCAAGAAAACCGCCGACAGCGACCATGTGCGCATTGCACAGATCACCGGCACGGTGGACTCTACGCCCATGCGCCAGCGGCAAAAGGGCTTTGAGGAGAGCATCGCCGGACAGGCAAAGTACGATATCTTTTGCACTGTGTCCGGCGATTTTCTGCGCAGCAAGGGCAAGGAATGCATGCGCAATGTGCTGGCCAAGACGCACGACATCGACGTGCTGTATTCCCACAACGACGCGATGACGCTGGGCGCGATTGAGGCCATTGAGGAAGCGGGGCTTGTGCCCGGCCGGGATATCGTCATCATCACCGTGGACGGCGAGCAGGGCGCCATCGACATGCTCAAGCAAGGGAAGATCAACTGCGTGGTGGAATGCACGCCGCTGATCGGCGATATGGTGATGAGCCTGGCCAAGAAACTGGCCGCCGGGGAAGCCATCGACCGGGTCACTTATTCCGTGGAAAGCACCTTTACAGAATACGATGAGGACCTGCAGCAATTGCCGCCGCGCGGGTATTGACCGATGAACAGGCTAGAAACGCTCTTTCGCAAAACCGGCATTCTCGACAGCCTGCGCAGCCGCCTGCGCGCCGCGCAGATCGTGCTGGTGGGGCTCATGCTCATTCCGGCCATTGTGTCCATATGCCTGATGATGGTCTTTTCGCAGCAGTACCACGCCGCCATTGTGCACATGGAAGAGGTCTCTTTGCTCAGGCCGCTGATCCAGGATCAGCTGCTAGTGGTCATGAGCGACATCGTGGTGGGGCGCACCAAGTTCGCCGAGGGCAACCAGTACAACCTGCTGGACAGCGCCGACGAGAAGCTGACCACGCTCATTGAGGCCAACCCCGGCAGCCGCCTGGAGCTGACCGTGGCGCAGCGGACGCTGGGCACCTTGCGGCGCAACATCGACCTGCTGGGCGAACAGATGCAAAACGGCTCGTCCGTGGACGAGGACATGCGCCAGGTCGAGGAGATCCGCAGCGTGGCGTCGCTGTTTCTGGAGATGTTGCAGGATGCGTTCTACGCCGATATCCGCGCCGCCGGTGAGGCCAGCCACCGCATCCAAACGGTGCTGTACACCACGCTGGGCATCGAGATCGCGCTGCTGCTCATCTCGCTGACCTTTGCCATCATCACGCAGCAATCGCTGTCGCGCACCATCCGTGAGCCCATCGACCGCCTGAAGCTGCTGGCCGCGCGCATCGCCGCCGGAGAGTGGAACGAGCGCGCCGAGCCGCCGGATGTGGAGGAACTGCACGAGCTGACCAACAGCCTGAACGCCATGGCCGAGAAGCTGGAGAACCTGATCGATGAGAACACCCGCGAGCAACAAAACCTGAAAAAGAGCGAGCTAAGGGCGCTGCAAGCGCAGATTACGCCGCACTTTCTCTATAACACACTGGATGCCATCATCTGGCTGGCCGAGGCCGGGCGCACCGCCGAGGTGGTGCAGGTGACCCGCGCGCTGTCGAATTTTTTCCGCACGTCGCTCAGCGGCGGCCAGGACTGGATCACCATTCGTCAGGAGCGCGAGCACCTGGAGGGCTACCTGACCATTTTGCAGGTGCGCTACCGCGACATTCTGCGCTACGAGATCGACGTGGACCAGCGGTTGGCCGATGGGCAGATCTTGAAGCTGCTCATACAGCCGCTGGTGGAAAACGCGCTGTACCACGGCATCAAGAACAAGCGCGGCGGCGGACTGCTGCGAGTGTCCTTGCAGCCCGAGGGCGATCGGATTCGCGTGTCGGTGCGCGACAACGGCGCGGGCATGACGCCCGAGCGGCTGACGCAAGTGCGCGAGGCGCTGGCGCTGTCCGAGCCGCTGGGCACGGACTCCGGGTACGGCCTGTCCAGCGTGGACCGCCGCATCAAGCTCTACTACAATCAGAGCCAAGGGTTGGCCATCGATAGCGCGCCAGGGGAGGGCACCGTGGTGCAATTCTGGGTGCCAGTCAGGGGGGCGGACGGTGCTTAAGGTATTCTTGGTCGATGACGAAATCGTGATTCGAGAGGGCATTCGCAACAATGTGCATTGGGACGACATCGGCCTGGTGCTGTGCGGCGAGGCGCCGGATAGCGAAATCGCGCTGTCCATGCTGCAAGAGATGAAGCCCGACATCCTGATCACCGACATCCGCATGCCGTTCATGGACGGGCTGGAGCTGTGCCGCCGCGTGAAAAACACCATGCCGTGGATGCACACCATCATCCTGTCCGGCCACGACGACTTTGCCTATGCCAAGGAAGCGATCACCCTGGGGGTGAAGGAATACCTGCTCAAGCCGGTGAGTGTGCACGAGATCGAAGCGGTGCTGGCGCGCATTGCCGCCAGTATCGAGCGCGAGCGCGCCCAGCAGGCCGACCTGAACGCGCTGAAAAGCCAGCTGGACACCTCCTCGCGCCTCATTCAGGAGAACTGCCTGGCCAACCTGCTCGACGGCGCGGATGAGCAGGAGGTGCTGCCCCAGGCGCGAAAACTGCGCATGAACCTGCTAGCCAATTACTACCTGATGATGCTTGTCATCCTCGGCAAAGAGGACGCTTTTCTGCCGACGCGCGGCGTGGCCGAGCGCATTGCCGAGAACTATGGCGGCGCGGTGCATCTGTGCGTGCGCGGCAGCCACATCGCCGCGCTGGTGATGGGCGACACCGTGACCGACCTGGAGGAGCGCGCGTATGCGTTTGCCCAGGCGGTGAAACACGAGGCCGAGCGCAATGGCGACATCGGTCTGCGCGTGGTCATCGGCGAGTCGGTGCAGCGGCTTTCGCTGCTGCGGCAGTCGCTGGCCAGCGCGACGCGTTTGTTGGCCGCTACCGACGAGCGCAACCAGATCATCGGCACGACCGACGAAGGGCCGCGCGTGCCGCCGGAACTGATGCAGCTGAACATGATGCCGCTGTACGAGCAGCTGCAATACGTCGATGCGGGCGGCGCGCTGGCGGTGGTGCGCGGTTATCTCGAGCCGCTGGGCTCTGCGCTGATGCAGTCGGCGCTGATGACCAACTATGTGATCATCGACATCCTGCTGGCCGCGACGCGCATCGTGGAGCAATGCGGCCTCGATCCGGCCGAGGTGCTGCCGGAAATCGGGCAGGTCAACAGCCTGCTCAGCGACATCCACACCACCGAGGACCTGATCACCTTTGTCGGCGGGCTGCTGACGCGCGCATTGGCCTGCCGCGACCAGCATGCTCCGCGCCACCTCAGCGCCGCCGTGCGCAAGGCCTGCCAGTACATCGAGGCCAATTATCAAAAGCCGGAGATTATGCTGCGCGACGTGGCCGAGCATGTGGCGCTGAGCAACAACCACTTCTGCACGGTGTTCAGCCAGGAGATGGGCATGACCTTCATCGAGCACCTGACGCAGCTGCGCCTGGAAAACGCCAAAAACTTCCTGAAAACCACGGATCTCAGCTCGGTGGACATCGCCGAGCGCATCGGCTATAACGACCCGCACTATTTCCGCTATCTGTTCAAGAAGCACACCGGCCTGAACCCGCGCGATTACCGCGCGGCGAACAAAAAATAGTCCTTTTCGGAAAAAAATTACCTTTTTACCGGAAAAAAATTCCGCATTTGCAATTGAAAGAAAACCGCGCGTCCATGATCGGAAAATTATGAATATAATTCCCGAAGTCTCTCTGTTTCTTGTTTTGTGCTAAGTGCTCTATAATCGAGCAAAAGGAGTACCAAACTCCACAAAAAAGAACGGAGGAAATTGATCATGAAGAAACTGGTTGCTTTGATGCTGGTGCTGGTGTTGGCGCTGTCCGCGACGATCGCGATGGCCGCCGATCAGCTGGTGGTCGCATTCTCGCAGATCGGCCAAGAGTCCGACTGGCGCACGGCGAACACCGACGACATGAAGGCTGCTATCGAAGCCGCTGGCTGGAAGCTGGTGTACGACGACGCGCAGCAGAAGCAAGAGAACCAGGTGAAGGCGCTGCGCAACTTCATCTCCCAGGGCGTTGACTACATCCTGTTCACCGGCGTTGTGAACACCGGCTGGGATGAGGTACTCAAGGAAGTCAACGAAGCCGAGATTCCGCTGATCCTGATGGATCGTATGCCCGACTGCATCAACGACATTCAGTACGCCGGCGCGTTCGGTGGCGACTTCATCGAGGAAGGCCGCCGCATGGCTTACTGGACCGTCAACTACCTCAAGAGCGTTGGCCGTGACGCAGAAGATGTCAACATCGTGGTCCTGGAAGGCACCACCGGTTCCTCGGCTGCCATGGATCGCACCGCGGGCATCAACGAAGTGCTGGCCAACCATCCGAACATGAAGGTCGTCGCCTCGCAGAGCGGCAACTTCACCCCCGCCGAGGGCCAGGCGGTCATGGAGAGCTTCCTGAAGTCTCAGGATAAGATCGACATCCTGCTGGCCGAGAACGACGGCATGGCGATGGGCGCGATCGAAGCCATCAAGGCCGCCGGCAAGGTGCCGGGCAAGGACATCATCATCGTGGGTTGCGACGCTGTCAAGACCGCGTTTGATGCCATCGTGGCTGGCGAAATGAACGCCACCATCGAGTGCACGCCGCTGTATTCGCCCGCCATCATCAAGCTCATCAACGAGCTGGAAGCTGGCGCCGAGTGGAACCGCGACGTCATTCACCCCGCTGAGTTCTGCTACGACACCAATGGTGGCATCGCGTACACTGCCGATGGCAGCGTGCAGTCCATCAAGGCTGCCGATGTGATCGCGCAGCGCGTGTACTAAGAACCATACCTTGTTTAGCTGTTGCTAAGCGATAGGTTGCTGTGGCAGCGGATGGGGGAAGCATCTCCCATCCGCTGCTTCAGGATGTATAACCAACGCACACTAGAACCACAACAAGGGGATGATTTAGCTTGGATCATGAAACCATTTTGACCATGCGGGGAATCGAAATCCAGTTCCCGGGCGTGAAAGCGCTTGATAAAGTGGATTTCACCTTGCGGCGTGGCGAGGTGCATGCGCTCCTGGGTGAAAACGGTGCAGGCAAATCGACCCTGATCAAATGCCTGACCGGCGTCAACCACATGGACGCGGGCAAGATCGAGCTGGACGGCGTCGAGATCAAGCCAACCACGCCGCAGCACGCCATGCAGATGGGCATCTCCACGGTGTTCCAGGAGATCAATCTGTGCCCGAATCTGACCGTCGCGGAGAATATCTTTATTGGTCGCCAGCCCATGCGCTACGGCCAAATCCATTGGAAAGAAATCAATCGGCGCGCCAACGAGCTGCTCGAGCGCTTCCATATTCACATCGACGTGACGCGCCCCCTATCATATTTTTCGACCGCCATCCAGCAGATGGTGTCCATCGCGCGCGCGGTGGACGTGCAGGCCAAGGTGCTGATTCTGGACGAGCCGACCTCCTCGCTGGACGACAACGAGGTCAAGCAGCTGTTCGAGGTGGTGCGAAGCCTGCGTGATCAAGGGCTGGGCATTATCTTTATCACGCACTTCTTGGACCAGGTGTTCGAGATCTCCGACCACATCACGGTGCTGCGCAACGGGCATCTGGTCGGCGAATTCCCCATTGCCGAGATCAACAAGCTGGAACTGGTGTCGCACATGATCGGCAAGGATATCAACGAAATCTTCAACCTCAAGCGCGCCGCGCAAAAGGACGGCGCGCCGTGCATGCTCGATGTGGAGCACATCGGCATCCCCGGCAAGGTAGAGGATGTGTCCTTCTCTGTCAAGCAGGGCGAGCTGCTGGGCTTCGCCGGGCTGCTGGGCTCCGGCCGCACCGAGACCGCCGAGATGCTCTTCGGCGTGGAGCGCCCCGCCCACGGCAGCATGAAGCTCAAGGACGAGCCGGTGAAGTTCCGGATTCCGCTGGACGCCATCAATAAGAAAATGGCCTTCTGCCCGGAGGATCGCAAAAAGGACGGCATCATCGGCGACCTGTCCATCCGCGAAAACATCTTCCTGGCGGTACAGGCCAAGAACGGTTTCCTCAAGCCCATGAGCCGCAAGGACCAGAACGCGCTGGCCGATAAGTACATCCAGCTGCTGGCCATCGCCACGCCGGACGCGGAGAAGCGCGTGGGCGAGCTGTCCGGCGGCAACCAGCAGAAGGTCATCCTGGCGCGCTGGATGGCGACTGATCCCGACGTGCTGATCCTCGACGAGCCGACGCGCGGCATCGACGTCGGCGCGAAGGCCGAGATTCAGCGCCTGATGCTGGAGCTGTGCGAGCAGGGCATGTCGGTTATCTTCATCAGCTCCGAGCTGGACGAGATCATCCGTTGCAGCAACAAGATCCTGGTCATGCGCGACGGCGAAAAGGCCGCGGAGCTGGCTGGCGAGGGCTGCACCCAAGCCGACATCATGAAGATCATTGCCGGGGAAGTGGGGGTGACCGCATGAAGAGCCGCGAATCCATCTTCAAATCCAAGCTGGTGTGGGCCATCATCGCCGAGGCGCTGATCCTGCTGGTCGCGCTGATCCTGCGGCCCGACTTCTTCAAGATCGAGTACCAGCCGGAAACCGGCATGCTGTTCGGCTCGCTGATCGACATCCTAAACCGTTCGTCGGAGATCACGATCATCGCGATGGGCATGACGCTGGTCATCGCGCTGGGCGGTACCGACCTGTCGGTGGGCGCGCTGGTGGCGGTGGCGGGCGCGATGGCGCTGAAGTTCCTGCGCTGGGACGTGACGCTCTACCCGACGCCGGGCAACTACTCTGTGCAGCCCTTCTACCTGGCCATTGTGGTGCCGCTGCTGGTCTGCCTGGTGATGGGCCTGTTCAACGGTGTATTGATCGCCAAGTTCAAGATGCAGCCCATCATCGCCACGCTAGTGCTGATGGTGGCCGGGCGCGGCATCGCGCAGATCATCACCAACGGCAAGCAGTTCACCACGGAATTCATCCCCTTTAAGTCCATCGCACAGGGCAGCTTCCTGTTCCTGCCCATGCCGATTCTCATCACAGCAGTGGTGGTGGCGGGCGTGGCGCTGTTCACCCGGCTGACCTCGTTCGGCATGTTTGTCGAATCGGTGGGCATCAACCGCAACGCCAGCCGCGTGTCTGGCCTGCGCTCGGATCGCATCATCCTGATCGTCTACGCGCTGATCGGCTTCCTGTCGGGCATCTCTGGGCTGATCTTCTCCAGCCGCATCAAGTCCTGCGATTCCAACAATGCGGGCGTCAACTATGAGCTGGACGCGATCCTGTCGGTGGTCATCGGCGGCACCAACATGACCGGCGGCAAGTTCAACCTAGCCGGTACGGTCATCGGCTCGATCATCATCCGCACCATCACGACGCTGATGTTCTACTTCGGCGTGGTGGCCGAGGCCATCATGTTCATCAAGGCGCTGATCATCATCGTGGTGATCGTGCTGCAATCCGAGCCTGTGCGCAAGTGGATGGCCAATCGTGCCGAAACGCGCAAGGCGGCGTTGGGAGGTGTGGCTCGTGCTTAAGGCCAATGACTTCAAAGCCCGGCGCGTGCGGCTGACCAATGCGATCTCCAACCCCAAATACCTGATGGTCTATGCCACGGTGGGCATCTTCCTGCTGACGTATCTGGTGGGCGCGCTGCTGTATGCCGATAAGGGCTTTACCACGCTGCGCACCTTCATGCTGATGTTCATCGACAATGCTTACATCGGCATTTCTGCGGTGGGCATGACCATGGTGCTGATCACCGGTGGCATCGACCTGTCGGTAGGCGCGGTCGCGTCGCTGACCGGCATGTTCATCGCGTATGGCACGAGTGTGCTGGGCATCGACCCGCTGCTGTGCATCGCCTTCGCGTTTGTCGTGGGCATCGGCATGGGCATCGGCATGGGCGCGATGATTCAATACCTGAACGTGCCGCCGTTCATCGCCACGCTGTCGGGCATGTTCCTGGCGCGCGGCGCGTGCTCGCTGATCAGCCGTGAATCCATCTCCATCAAGAACGACCTGATCGACGGCCTGGCTGGCTGGAAGATGAACTTCATGCGGCTGGTGGATGGGGAATGGGTGAAGATCAAGCCCATTGCCTACATCAACCTGAACGTGATCTTCTTCCTGGTCATTTTGCTGGTCGGCATCGTCATCCTGCAAAAGACCCGCCTGGGGCGCAACATTTACGCCATTGGCGGCAACGAGCAATCGGCCAAGCTGATGGGTCTGTCGGTGGCGCGCACCAAGATCTGGGTGTATGGCTTCAA
>JAVBUY010000036.1:0-5652 GCA_031554855.1 Eubacteriales bacterium | reverse complement strand
TGCAAAAATGGGACGGCAAGACCGCGCTCAAACTCGCGCTGTTCTTTGGCGGGTTTCAGGCGCTGATGCCGACCATCGGGTGGCTGCTGGGCAGCAGCGTGCGCTCGCTGATCGAGTCGGCGGATCACTGGGTCGCCTTTGCGCTGCTGGGCGTGCTGGGCGGCAAGATGGTGTGGGACAACCTGCACGCCGATGCCGAGACGCCGCGCGAGCTCAAGACAGACTTTCGCACGATGTTGGTGCTGGCGGTCGCCACCAGCATCGATGCGTTGGCGGTGGGCATCAGCTTGGCGATGACGCAGGTCAATGTAGTGGCCACTGCGCTGGTCATCGGCACGATCACGTTTGTCATTTCGCTGCTCGGCGTGCGGCTGGGCAAGCGCGTCGGTCAGGGCATTCAGCAGCGCGCGGGGCTGGTCGGTGGCCTGATCCTCATCGGCATCGGCGTGAAGATTCTGGTCGAGCATTTGATCGGATAAAACAAAGGCCTCGCCGCGCAAAGCGCGGCGAGGCTTTTTTCATACACTCAGGTGGTAGGTGGTCAGCCAGGCGTTGAGCTGCAAGATCCAGGCCAATAGCTGCGGCCCGGCCATCAGCTGGCCAAACCATGGCTTGCCATAGTCCGCATGCCCCCCGCACAGCGCGCGCACGGCGGCGGTGTCCAGCAGCGGAAGCACCGGCGAACGCGCGTCGTTGAGCACATCCAGCACCTGTCGCTGCACCAACTGCTCGTAGTGCGGGTGGTGCGTCTTGGGGAAGGGGCACTTCTTGCGGTGCAGCACCTCGGCGGGCAGCAGCCCCTCGGCAGCAGCGCGCAACAGGCCCTTGGGCTCTCCGCCCAGCGCCTTGATGCGCCACGGTACGTTGAACACATACTGCACCAGCTCGGGATCGGCGAATGGCGTACGGATTTCCACGTGATGCGCCATGCTCATGCGATCGCCGCGATCCACCAGCGTCTGCATGAACCCATAGAGGTTCAGGTAGGCGATCTCGCGGCGGCGCGCATCCTCCGACGACTCACCGATGAGGCGCGGCGTGGCGACGCGCTGCTCCTCATAGCGCGCGGCGACATACGCGTCCAGATTGAGCGAGGACACCAGTTCGGGGCGCAGCGCCTTGCGCCGGGCCGCCGGATCAGTGTTCCAGGGGAAAGTATCGGCGGCCATATACTCCGGCCGATGGAACCACGGGTAGCCGCCGAACACTTCGTCTGCGCATTCGCCGGACAGCGCGATGGTGTGCCGCTGCGCGAGCTGCTCGCAGAACAGCAGCAGCGATGCATCGATGTCGCCCATGCCGGGCAGATCGCGCGCACACATGGCGGCAGTCAGCGCGCCGGGCAGCAGGTCGCTGTCGAGCTGCAAGATCGCGTGCGACGTGCCGCAATGGTCGCGCACCATCTCCACATATGGCGCGTCCAGCTCGGGCTGGAAACTGGTGCCGGTGAAATGCGCGGCGTTGTCGATGTACTCGAAGGAATAGGTGGACAGCGGGCCGCGCGCGTGCTGGGCGGCGACTGCGGTGACCACGCTGGAGTCCAGGCCGCCGGACAGCAGCGTGCACAGCGGCACGTCGCCGGTCAGCAGACGGCGGATGGCGGCCAGCACCAGCTCGCGCGTGTGCGCCACTGTATCGGCCACCGACTCGGTGTGCTCGCGGCTGACCAGCTGCCAATAGACACGCGGATGAATGCCGTCGGCGTCGATACGCGCCATCTGTCCGGGCGTCAATTCATGCACGCCGCGAAACACGCCGCTGCCCGGCGAGCGGCCAGGGCCGATGCTCAGTACCTCGCAGAGACTGGTTTCATCGATGGCGGGCGTGCAGGCCGGGTGCGCGAACAGTCCCTTCATTTCCGACGCGAACAGCACGTGTGCATCGGCGGTGGTGTA
This sequence comes from Eubacteriales bacterium, assembly GCA_031554855.1. Lineage (GTDB taxonomy): Bacteria > Bacillota > Clostridia > Christensenellales > Aristaeellaceae > JAVBUY01. Next base: position 3,757 of record JAVBUY010000036.1, on the reverse strand, counting down.
GAAGAACGGGCGCGTGCCCATCGGGTCGCGGGCGATCAGCGCACATTGCCGCGCCCCATCCCACAGCGCGAAAGCAAAGCCGCCCGATAGCTGCGCGGGGCAGTCCTCGCCGTATTGCAGATAGGTCGCCAGAATGAGCTCCGCGTCGTCCTGCGTCTCGAAGCAATATCCGGATGCTGACAGTTGCTGGCGCAGAGCTGTCGTATCGGTCAACAGGCTGTCGCAGGTTACGGCGTACAGCGCGTCTCCTTTTTTGAGCGCGTACACCGTTCGTTCGGTGGGTCCGGCCAGGCGCGCCAAGCATGCATGCTCGCCCAGCCATACGTGATGCGATTTGCCGCCGCGATGCGCGATCGCCTCGGCCATGTCTTTTAGCAGCTCCCCGCTGCCCAGCGCCGGGTCAGTCAGGTCCCGCGTGAAGTGGAGGATACCCGTGATTCCGCTCATGAAGGGCCCCCTTTTCTATGAAATCCATCGCTAGCGTATGTAATCGGGCAGCGATTGATCACCACGCCTTGCATGTTGGACAGCGGTTTGATAAAATAAACCAAGCAATACGAGGGAGGATTTTCCATGCGACCAACGGTGATCGTCACCCACCGCATTCCGCAGCAGGGCATGGAGACGCTGCTGGCGCAATATACCGTGCACTACCCGCAGGCGTATGCCTACACCGAGCAGGAGTTGCTCGACCTGGCGCCGCAGGCCGACGCTGTGCTGGCAGGCGGGCGCGTGTCGCGCGCGTTCGTCGAGGCGGCGGGTAAGCTGCGCGTCGTCAGCAACTACGGCGTGGGCTACGACGCGGTGGATGTAGCGGCGCTGACAGAGCGACGCATCCCGCTGACCAATCTGCCCGATGAGTGCGCCGCGCCCACCGCCGAGGTGGCGATGGCGCTGCTGCTGGCGGTCAGTCGCCGCGTGGCCGAGCAGGACAGAGTGCTGCGCGCCGCTGCTCCCGAGCGGGCCTTTGGCATGGGCAAAAACATGGGGCATTGCCTCTATGGGCGCACACTGGGCATCGTGGGCATGGGCCGCATTGGGCAACTGGTGGCGGGCATGGCGCGCGCGTTCGGCATGCGCGTGGTGTACCACAACAGAGCCCCGCTGCCGCCGGAATTGGCGGGGGACGCGGCGTATCTGCCACTGGAAGCCTTGATGGAGGAAAGCGACGCGGTGACGCTGCATTGCCCGCTGACCGAGGGCACGCGCGGCTTGATCGGCGCGGCGCAGCTGGCGCGCATGAGGCCCGACGCGGTGATCATCAATACTGCGCGCGGCGCGGTGATGGACTACGACGCGCTGGCCGTCAGGCTGGCAGATGGAGCCATCGGCGGCGCGGGGTTGGATGTGTTCCCCGATGAGCCGCATGTGCCCGCCGCGCTGCTAAAGCTGGACAGCGTGGTGCTCACCCCGCACATCGGCTGCAACGCCTACGAGGCGCGCGCCGCGATGTGCGCGCAGGCGGTGCGGCATATCGAGCAGGCACTGGCAGGGCAGAGGCCAGAGCATGTAGTGAATCCGGAAATCTACGCATAAAAAACAAGATTCCTCGCTACGCCCACGCGTCGCGAGGAATCTTTTTCGTTGAACATGTGCTTGGATATTACGAATCCGTGCTCTTTTCCTGGATCTGCCGCTGCACCTTGGGCACCAAGAACATAAACACCGAGCCGCCAATCAGGAACATCGCCAGCACGACGAACACGCCGTTCTCCGGCTTGTTGCCCGAGGCCGCGACCACCAGGCCGAACAGGAACGGCCCCAGCACTGCCGAGAAGCGACCGAAGATATCGAAGAAGCCGAAGAACTCGCTAGCGCGCTCGTTGGGGATGATCTTGCCAAAATAGCTGCGGCTCAGCGCCTGTAGGCCACCCTGCGCGGTGCCGACCAGCGCGCCGAGCAGAATGAAGTGCGTCAGCGTCTGTAGCTGTACGCCGACGACGCACACCAGCAGGTATGTGACAATGCCCACCAGGATCATCGTGCGCGTGGAGAACCGCTTGGCCAGCACGCCGTAGGCGATGGCACAGGGGAAGGCCACCAGCTGCACCACCACCAGCACCAGCACCATCATCGTGCTGTCGATGCCCTTGGCCGTGCCGAAGATCGTCGCCATGTGGATGATCGTGCCCACGCCGTCGATATAGAAGAAGTATGCGATCAGGAAGAACAGCACGCCCTTGTGCTTGACGATCTCCTTGAAGGTGGTGGCGATGCGGCCAAAGGACTGGCCAATGATGCTCTTGCCCGCTTCACGCGGCACGCTGTGGATTTGGTGCACGTCGCGCAGCATCGGCCAGGTGAAGATAGCCCACCACACCGCAGTCATCACGAACGCGATGCGCATCGCCATCACCTGGCTCACGCCGATCCTGTCGCCGAACAGCAGCAGCAGGAACGCGATGACCAGCGGAATGGTCGAGCCGCCGATGTATCCCAGGCTGTAGCCGTAGGTCGAGACCTTGTCCATGCGGTCCTCGGTGGTGACGTCGTTGAGGAAGCTGTCGTAGAACAGATTCGCGCCGTTGAAGCCGACCGACGCGACCAGGTAGAAGATAAACACCGCCTGCCAGCTGCCGGTGAAGCCCAGGATGCCCGTACCGATCACGCCGACCGCCACAAAGAACACAAACATCTTCTTCTTGTAGCCAGGGAAGTCGCCCAGCGAGCCCAGCACCGGCGCCAACAGCGCGGAGATGAAGGTGGCCAGCGACGTGGCATAGCCCCACATGGCCAGCGCGTGGTTGTCCGCCATGCCCGCGCCGGTGGCCATCACGCTGAAGAAGATCGGCAGCAGCGTAGCCGAAATGATGGCGGAAAAAGCGGACTTGGCCCAGTCGTACATGATCCACCCGCGCTCAGCCTTGGAAAACTGTTTCAGCATGGATGTCCCTCCTGACAAAGTTGTTTGAACTTCTGAATATAATACAATTATTATACGCCACTTTGCTGGCAAAAGAAAGGGAAACATCTATGGACCAGTTATTGCTTATGTTGCCAGGCTTTTGCGCTTGACGGTGTGTTCGTGCACATCGTACAATGATGCAAAATGAACATATGCGCGGCACATACACACCCGCGCGGAGGAATAGCACATGGCACATCGCGGCATCCAATCGCAGTAAACGGGAACATCGGCGCCCACGGGGGCGCCCTTTGCATGTCTGGAGAGAAAATGGGCAAAAAACCCAGCGAAATACAGCGGGTTTGGACGCGAAGGAGGGACGATCACTTGTTTCGCAATGCGGTGCAAGATATCGACTGGACCGGTAAGACGCTGAGCGCGATGCAGCAGATTCGCTGGCAGCGCGCGGTGGATGGGATGGAAGAGATTCGCGACGGCGCGCTGATAGGGCTGACGTACGAGCAGCTTCGCCAGCGCATTGAGGGCGCATGGCAGGCGGTGCCGCGCAAGCCGATCTCGGCGCACCAGGTGGCCGAGGCGTTGCGCGTGGTGCTGGAGGCGCTGCCCAGGCAGGTGGACTGCCTGGCCATTCGCGAGCATACGCTGGTGGAGCGGCTGCTGGTGGAGGGCGGGCAGAGTGAGCTGACTGACATGGATGCACTGGACGCGGCGCTGGCGCTGCGCCACCGGCTGTGGGCTGACGTGGGGCTATGCGACGTCGCGGGCCACCTTTATCTCCGCGCTGCTGGCGCCCATTCTGGGCTCGCTGGGCGACTTCCCCGGCTACAAGAAGAAGATGTTTGTGTTCTTTGTGGCGGTGGGCGTGATCGGCACGGGCATTCTGGGCTTCAC
>JAVBUY010000213.1:0-9756 GCA_031554855.1 Eubacteriales bacterium | reverse complement strand
CTATGTGCTACGTTTGATGCATTTGCCCTAGTACACCAAATGAAACGCGGTCTGCTGTCCGGCGAGATAGCGCGCCTGTTCGCCGTCAAAGAAAATCTCGGTCTCCAGGCAGGTCATCAGATCCTGGCCGCCCCACTCGGGAACCGCACAGGTGTTGTTCAGCTCTAGTGCGTGCGCGGTATCAGGCAGCAGCGGATACTCCCCGGCGGGGTTGGCTGCCTGGTTGCTGAACCGGCCGACGCAGGTGCCCGCCGCGTGCGGATGAAAGCCGATCGGGTGGCAATATACGCAAGGGCGCAGCCCTTCGGCGTTGGCCTTCGCCAGTGCCTCGCGCAGGATGTCGTTGCCGCTGCGACCGGGCACATATGCGGTGCGCACGATCTCTTGCAGGCGGTTGGCCTGCGCCAACGCGTGCTTGAGCCCCTGTGGCGCGTCGCTCTCCCCCTCGCGCAGCACATAGGCCAGCTCCTGCGTATCGGTGCACAGGTTCATGTAGCGCACGCCAAAGTCGCAATGCACTACGTCGCCGGGCAAGATCACCAGCTCCTCGTTGTGCATGCCGGGCAGGCCGTGGCGGAAGACCGCCACCGAGCAATCGAAGGTGGACGGCAAGCCCAGCTCGATGGCGCGCTGCATCATGTAGAAGCGTACGTCCTCGTTGGTGGTCACATACGGGGTGATGACCCGGCTGGAGAACGCCTCGTCCACGATGGCGTGCGCGATCTGCACCGCCGCGGCGTACAGCCGCTGCTCAGCGGGCAGGCGGGTTTCCAGCACGCGCACCGCCACCGGCGCAGCGCTGACCATCTTGTGCATCCAGTCCTCGCCCAATGCGGCGGCCAACGACAGGTAGTCGCCATGGCGCAAGCCATTGGCCACCGGCTGCGTGTCGTCCAGCGAGATGCCGATGCGTGTCGGCTGATGGCGCTCCAATTGCTCGCGCAGGCACTCGAATTGCGTGTTGGTGGGCTTCTTGAACTGAATGCCCTTCCACTCGGTGGTGTAGACGCCGTACCAGGGATTGATATACAGGTGCTCCACCCCGGCGGGCATGGAGAGGCTCATGCGCTCCACGCTGCCATCGGGCTGCTTAGCGAACGCCAGCAGCATCTTGCCGCGCGGCTCCATCAGCGTGGCGGGCAGCAGCGCGGCGGTCAGCGGATCTTCGTTATTCTCGGCGGTAATCACCAGCCAGAAGTCGATATCCGCGTCGGCCATGGCCTTAGGCAACACCACTTCCAGGCGCTGTCTGAGCAGCTCGTCTTTCAGGCGCATTTGCTCGCGCAGCGGCAATACTTTGCGATGCAGCTGCGAGAGGTCGCTGGCGTTCTGGCGCAGGTACGTAGCGTCCGATGTATTTCGCATGGGTTCATCCTCCTCGCGCTAGGCTTGCGGCTCACTGCCGCAGGTGCAGGCAGCGTAGTGGCCCTCGGCCACTTGCTTCAGTTCATACGTCTTTTCCGCGCAGGCGGGCTGGGCATACGGGCAGCGGCCGCGGAACTTGCAGCCGATCGGCGACACATTGATCGGATTGGGGATATCGCCCGTCAGCCGGATGCGCTCGCGTTGCGCCTCCAAGATGGGATCGGGCACCTGGATGGCCGACAGCAGCGAGCGGGTGTACGGATGCTGCGGCGCGTCGTACAGCCGGTGCGACGGCGCGATCTCGACGATCTCACCCAGGTACATCACCGCCACGCGATTCGAGATATACTTCACCATCGCCAGGTCGTGCGAGATGAACAAATAGGTCAGCCCCAGCCGCTTTTGCAGGTCGGCGAGCAGCGTGACGATCTGCGCCTGGATGGACACATCCAGTGCCGAAGTCGGCTCATCGCAGATGATGAAGCGCGGGCTGAGCGCCAGTGCGCGCGCCACGCCGATGCGCTGTCGCTGGCCGCCGGAGAATTCATGCGGGAAGCGATTGGCGTGCTCCGGGCTCAGACCGACGATGGACAGCAGCTCGTCCACGCGCTTGACGCGCGCTTCGGCATCGCCCATCTTGTGGGCCTTCATGCCCTCGCCGATGATCTCGCGCACCGTCATGCGCGGATCCAGCGAGGAATACGGATCCTGGAAGATCATCTGCGAATCCTTCAGATAGGCCATGCGCTGCTTGCCGGTCAGGGCGAACACATCGCGCCCCTCGAACAGCACGCGACCCGACGCGGGCGGATACATGCCCTTGACCGCGCGGCCCAGCGTGGTCTTTCCGCAGCCGGACTCGCCGACCAACCCAACAGTCTCGCCCGGCGCGATGTCCAGCGACACATGGCTGACGGCATGCAGCGTCTGCTTGGCATTCAGTCGAAAGTCGATGCACAGATCCTGGATACTGATCAGCGGGTTTTGGGACATGCGCGCGCCTCCTTTCGCTGGACAAAGGCCGTCCGATTCTCTCCGGCGCGGGCATCGAGCAGCCAGCAGGCCGCGCTATGCGTATCGGAAAGCTGGGTTTGCGGCGGCTTCTGGGTGTAGCAGATCGCCATGCAGTGGGCACAGCGCGGCGAGAACGGGCAGCCCGCAGGCATGTGGTGCAGGTTAGGGGGCGTACCGGGGATGGCGACCAGCGCGTCGTTCTGCGCCATGTCCAGGCGCGGCGCTGCCTCCAGCAGACCCAGTGTGTAGGGATGGCTGGGCTGGTAGAAAATCTCGTGGCTGGTCCCGGTCTCCATGAACGCGCCGCCGTACATCACGCCAATGCGGTGCGCGCAGGCGGCCACCATGCCGAGATCGTGCGTGATCAGCACCACCGAGGTATCCAGCTCGCGCTGCAAGTCCATCAGCAGCGACAGGATTTCAGCCTTGATGGTCACATCCAGCGCGGTGGTGGGCTCGTCGGCGATGATCAGTTTGGGCTGACAGCTGAGCGCCATCGCGATCATCACACGCTGGCGCATGCCGCCGCTGCACTGGAAAATGTACTGATCCAGCCACTTGGCGGGGTTCGGGATCTTCACCATCTCCAGCAGTTGCAATGCACGCTCGCGCTCTTGGCGCGGCGCGACGCCGTGCTCGCGCAGCATCTCAGTGATCTGCTCGCCGATCTTCATGGTCGGGTTCAGCGCGGTCATCGCGTCCTGGAAAATTACGCTGATCTGCCCGCCGCGCACCTTTTCCAGCTGCTCCTCCGGCATGCTCAGCAGATCCTGCCCGCCGAAGAACGCCTGGCCGCCGGTGATCTCTGACGGTGGCGAGGGCAGCAGTTTCAGCAGCGATTGCGTCAGTACGCTCTTGCCGCTGCCGGATTCGCCCACGATGGCCATCACCTCGTGCGGGTTCACATGAAACGATGCATCGCGGATGGCGGTGATAACCCCCGCATGCGTATGGAACCGCACGCCGACGTTTTTCACATCGAGCAGCTTTTCCCCCGGCTGCGCTGGTGTCTGTTGTGTTTGCTTCTCTTTGCTCATGCGGTCACTTCCTCAACTTCGGGTCGAGCGCGTCGCGCAGGGAATCGCCACCCAGCTGAATGCACCGCATGGTCAGCGCCAATAGCCCGGAGGACACGATCAGCGGCAACGGGCGCGTGAAGCGGATCTCCATGCCGGAGCGGATCAGCGAGCCCCAGCTCACCGCCGTCGAGCCCATGCCGATGAAGCTCAAAAACGCCTCGGAAAACATGGCCTGCGGAATGGCCAGCGTGAAGGATACGATGATTACGCCCAGCGTATTGGGGATGAGGTGGCGCAGCATGATGCTGGCCGGGGACACGCCCATGTAGCGCGCGGCGGTCACGTAGTCTTCCTTTTTCAGCTGCAAGATCTGTCCGCGGGTGAGGCGCGCGGTGTTCATCCAACCGGTCACCACCAGCGCGAAAATGATCGTGCCCTCACTCGGTCCCACTACCATGCGGATGCACAGCACGATGATCAGGTACGGGATGGAGATCAGCACGTCCACGCCGCGCATGATCAGGTTCTCGATCCAACCGCCGTAAAACGCTGCCACCGCGCCAACCAGCACGCCGATCAGCGCTTGCAGGATCGCGGCCACAAAGCCGACGGTGAAGGACACCTGGCCGCCCTTCCACACCTTGGTGAATACGTCGTGCCCCAACTTGTCCGCGCCCAGCCAGTGCTGCGCGGAGGGTTTGGCGTTGATCGATTCCTCCATCACGCCGGTGATGGGCTTGCCGATGGTCGGCGGGATGAGGAAGCAGCCCAGCACGATGAGGATCAGCAGGATGCTAAAGAACACCGCCGATTTCGAGCGTGTAAAGCGGCGAAACACGTCGCCCCAATAGGACACGCGCGGCATCGCGCCAATGCCTGCCACCGCATCCGGCCCACTGGGGACGAACAACGCGTCCTCGGCCAGGACATTCTCGCGGTTCTGGTTGACCATGTGTTCTCCCCCTTTCTATTGTTTCAGCCGGATGCGCGGATCGATCAGCCCATACAGGATATCGACCAGCAGGTTGCACACCACCAGGAATGTGCCGAACAGCACCGTCAGCCCCATCACCAGCCCATAGTCGCGGTTGCTGATGGACTCCACATAGTAGCTGCCCAGCCCCTTGATGTTGAAGATATTCTCCACGACGAAGGTGCCGGTAAGCAGCGTCGCGGTCAGCGGGCCCAGCACCGTCACCACCGGCAGCAGCGCATTGCGCAGTTGGTGGCGCAGCACGATGTGCCGCTTTTTCAGACCTTTGGCCTTGGCGGTCTTGATGAAATCGGCGGTCTCTAGCTCGATGATGCTGGTGCGCGTCAGGCGCGCAATAGTGGCGATGGTGCCCAGCGATAGGCACAGCGTGGGCAGCAGCATCTCGATCGGCGTAGAAAATCCGGTGGTGGGCAGCCAACCCAGCATGTTGCCAAACACCGTCACCAGCAGTGTCGCCACCACAAACGAAGGCACCGACACGCCGATCAGCGAGATGCCGATGGTCAGCTTGTCCCAGAACTTATTGCGATTCAGGCCAGCCACCGCGCCCAATCCGACGCCGACCGGCAGCGAGAACAGCAGCGCGCACAGCCCCAGCTTCATCGACTGAGGCAGGCCGTTGCCGGTGGACGGATCAAAGATCATGGTCGCGATTTTGCGCCCCGGGTAGGCGATGGATTCGCCTAAATCCAGGCGCAGCAGATTGCGCAGGTAGAAGATGTATTGCTGCCACAGCGGCTTGTCCAGTCCATACTGCGCCATCAGCTTCGCGCGCGCGGTGGCGCTGATTTTGGGGTCGGAAAACAGGCCGTTAGGGATTAATTTCAATAAAAAGAAAGTAATGGTCACCAAAATAAAAATGGTGATCAGCGCGGTCAGCACTTTTTTGAGCGTGTACTTGAGCATCGGCATGCTCCTTTCCGAATCGGTCGCCAAAAGTCTGAATATGCCCCCACGGACGCATGCGCGTCCGTGGGGGCGATAAACCATCAGCCTGAAAACTTACTTCACGATTTTTGCGTGGGCAAAGTCATAGAGCGAGTTGAAGTTGCGCATGGTGAAGCCTTCGACGCGGTCGGAGACCAGCGCGGCGGTACCGGCGTTGGACAGCGTGATGATCTGGCCTTGGCGCATCAGCAGCTCTTCGGCCTCGATGATCTTCGCGGCGCGCGCGTCGGCGTCGTCGGTGTTGCCGATGAAGGTCAGCAGCTCACAGAACTTCGCGTGGCCTTCCGGATCGGACTGCGGCCAGCCGGTGGCGAACAGGTCATCGGTCCACACTTGCAGGTAATCCAGCGCGTCGTCGGTGCTGGCGCCCCAGCCCATGTACAGCAGGTCGTAGTCGCCGGAGATGATGCGCGAGTCGCGCACGTTGAACTCCACCGGCTCGACGGTGACCGAGATGCCCAGGCCCTGCTCCAGCGCGTTCTTCAGGTATTCGCAGATCGCAACTGGATCGGCGCTAGAAGCGCAGACCAGCGTCAGCTTCGGCAGATCGGCGGCGCTGGCATAGCCCAGCTCTTTCAGCGCGGCGTCGAGGTACTTCTGGGCAGCTTCCACGTTCTTGGTGGTCGGCGCGACGTCCACATACTTGTCTCCGCGCAGCTCGCCGACGGTCTGGCGCGCCACGTTGTTGCTGTTGACGCTGCCGGGGATGCAATAGCCGGTGGCACGGCGCGCCGGATCGACGACGACGTTGCCAAACAGCGCTTCGCGGTTGATGGCGTTGTTCATCGCGGCCAGGAAGTTGCGGTTGCCCAGCATCTTGCTGGATGCCTCATCCACCAACGCGCCTTCGGCGTTGCGACGGTAGGAATTGACCAGCAGATACGACCAGCTGGTGCCTTCCACGGCCAGCACCTGATCGGGCATGGTGGCCAGATACTCGCTGGGCGCGCGCGCCACATCGATCTTGCCTTCCTTGAACATGTTCACGCGGGGCTCGTCGCCCTTGACGATGACCAGCTCGACCTTGTCCAGGGCGATATTGGCGGCGTTCCAGTAGTTCGGGTTCTTCGCGAGCACGACCTTCTCGTTGTACGCCCACTCGGCGATCACGAACGGGCCGTTGCTGGCGATGGCTTCTTTGGAGGAGCCATAGGTGGTGCCATACTGCTCATACAGGTCGCGCTTGAGCGGCGCCCAGGCAGTGCAGCAGAACGTGCTGACATACCAGGGGCGGGGCGATTGCAGCGTAACCACCAGGGTGTGATCATCCTGGGCGACGACGCCCAGCTTTTCCTGCGCCATGGCGCGGATGGTGTCGGCGTCGCTGCCGCCCTCGATGGCGGCGATAAGCTCGTCATAGCCCAGCACGCCCTGGAACAGCACATAGACCTTCGCGCACACGGGGCGGGTGAAGATCTCCTGATAGCTCCAGACCAGATCCGACGCCACGATGGGCGTGCCGTCGCTCCAAGCGGCGTTCTCGCGCAGCTTGAAGGTCCAGACGATGTTGTCCTCGGTGGTGTAGCTCTCGGCCAGGCCGGGCAGCGTCTCGCCCATCTGCTCGCGCAGCAGCGGCTCGCTGATGCCTTCGCCCACCGCGCAGGTGAAAGCGGCGGTGTTCTGCTGGGGATCAACGGTTTCGATGTCCTGTTCCAAACCGATGCGCAGCACTTGTTCGGGCTCTGCGGCGACGGGTAGCGCCATGCCCACTGCCATCAGTACGCACAGCGCCAGGGCGGTCCACTTGAGGGTTCTCTTCATGCCGATTCCTCCTACCATTCTTCCATATTTATTGTTCTCTGTCTCCTATTTCGCGGGGGTGCCATAGGCGGCGAGATCAATGACGCAGGGATCTTGATCGGTGATATTCTCCCAGCATTGGCCGCAGACCAGCACACGGCCCTGGGTGAAACCATACAGCCCGGCGATGTAGGCGGCGAAGTCCAGCCGCTCGGTCGCCGGTGGAATGGATGTGATCGCGGTGGGCACGACCTGCCAATGGGCGATCAGCGAAAGCAGCAGCCGCTCGTACACCGGACGGCGCGCGATGGCGATCAGCGGCATGGTCGGATACAGCGAGGCGATATGGCGCACATTCTCGCCGTCTGTGGTCAGCACCAGCAGCGCAGCTATATCTTGATGCAGGAGCGGTTCGATTCGTTGCTGCAACATGCTAGCAGGAAGCAGCGGCGCATGTAGAAGGGTTTGGGGTATGCTCAGTCGCTCCGGTCCGCAGACGATGCCATCGACGGCCTCCCCTGCCCAGCCGGGCGCATCGGCCTCGACCCATACAAAAACGCCTTGCGCGCGCCATGCGGCAATCGCGGGCAGCAGCTCCGCTGCCCAGCGCGTCAGCAAAACTCCGCGCAAGGGCAGCCGACCCAGCGGTTCGATTTCATCGGTGGATGCGATGCGGGCGCACAGCGCGGGGCCATCGGCCCCTTCTGCGGGCATCACATCGGCGTGTTCAGCGGGAAAGAGAAAAAAATCTGCCTGGTGTTCACACGCAAAGCGCCAACTCTCCGCCAGGCAATCCGTCGCGCCTTCGAGCATCAGGCCGATCGGGTGATTCATCGTGCGAAAGACCTCACGCGTAGTGGCGAATACCTGCTCGCACAGCGCCTCACCCGCCGCATACGGCGCGAACGCCACATGCAGACCTTGACGCACCAGCCCGCCGAGCGTCTCTGAAGAAACCGGTTGCGCAAAGCGCACCACACCGCGTATCGACTGCCAATCCGCCATGCGCTCACCCCTATGCCTTCATAGGTTGGATGTATTGACACAGTATAATCACATCCGCATGCCGATGTCAATCGAAATGGCAAATTTTCTGGAAAATAGTTTATTTATTCCACAAAAATCGTGAATTTTGTTCAGCAGGCATCATATTCAAAAAATGAAGATTATGAAATGACACCGCACTTTGTGCGGTGTCCTTTGGGCGTCCTATGGGTGGTTAGCGTTGGAACAAGGTCAGCGTGGAGTTAGACGGGTACACCCGAACCGACTGAATCCCATCCAGGTAGTATCTCGCGTCCACATACGCTTCGTGGATAGTGACGCGCCCATCATCGTTTGCGTCCGCCATAATTTCGCTATACCACTTTTTTGCGCGCGGGTCATAGCCTGTTCCCCAGCAGAGGTTATCTGTCAAAAGGCCATAGTAACCTGCTGTCGAATCACTGAACGAAGCCGAATACGAGTATTCATAGTAGGCGCTGGCGGTAATGACATGATACTTCGAGCTTGCCAGGTCCCCGAACTTCGGCGTCATCATCATGCCTTCTTCTCTCGCCAACGGTGTTATCGTTTGGTCACCGGAGGCGAATGCGTCTACCACCGATTGATTAAACTGCTGCGGGTCAAATGTGCGTTCCGCGGATTTTGTCATCACGCTAGGACCGGAGGTCGCCTTGCCAATGGCACCGCCACTGCCACAGCTATCCAGAATGACAATGATCGTGCCGGGGATTTTATCCAGGTAAGAGCGCAGCATCTTCGGCGTAATGTACTTATCGTCGATAAAGGCAAGCGCGCCCGTCATGCTGGAACTAGAACTGCCCGGACATCCATGACCACTGTAGTAGAATAGCGATACGTCGTTGCTCGTGGCCCCGGCGAAGGTGGCATTGATCGTGCTCTGCAGATCAGCGCCCTTCAAATTGACTTTCTTCGTAATCGCATAGGCTTTGCCGTCCACTCGGGTTTTGGCTAACACGGTGGCCATCGCGGCGACGTCGTTGTCCGGACCGGGCAAGGGATCCGGCTTGCCATTGTATGTATAGGCTGTTTCGCCAATCAGCAGCGCGCGATACTTGGTGCTCGGCATCGTCAGCGTCACGCTCAGCCATGCGCTATAGAGCTTTTCTGTTCCCTTGGTATAGCAGGTGCGGATGCGGTAGTACGATTGAGGCACCCCTAAATTCGGGGAAGCATCCGTATACTTGCCGGTCGTTAATCCTGTTGCCTTTGTCGCAAAGTCCACAGCGGTGCTGTCCCGGCGCTGCACTTCAAAGGTCTGCACATACCCGGAAGCATACGTCGGCAGCGTCGGCGCTGTCCAATAAATGACGTTGCTGCGCAACAGAAGATTGTACGCGGACGCGGTCGTGGACTTGGTCGGTGCGGTCGGCATCACGCTCGGCGCACCCGTGTGAGGTATCGTATAGCACTTCTGCTGCACGGTTCCGATCGTTCCGACCACGCGATAAGCGCGCACCACGAAGTCGTACTTGTTGGCAGCGAATACTTTGGTGGCGGTCCCCGTAGTCCCTGTCTTGATGTCCAGCGTGTCGTATACCACACCGGTCTGCTTCGCCTCGATGAGGTGACCGTCCGCATCCGCGGCGGCGTTGAAGCTATACTTGAACTTCGTCGTGACCGGATCCTGCGTGATGCTCTTCCAGGACGGCC
>JAVBUY010000102.1:0-3443 GCA_031554855.1 Eubacteriales bacterium | reverse complement strand
TAGTCGGGGTCCTCGCGCAGCTCGGGGATGGGCAGATTCACGCGCTCGGCCAGGCGGCGCACCGCCTCAGGAAAGTCGAGCCGCTCCATCTCCATCACGAACTGGATGGCGCTTCCGCCTGCCTTGCAGCCAAAGCAGTAGTACATCTGGCGGTCGCTATCGACGCTGAACGACGCTGTTTTCTCGTTGTGAAAAGGGCACAGTCCCCAGTAGCGCCGCCCATTTTGCTTGAGTACAACGTATTCGGACACGATGGGGACGATGTCCACGCGTGCGCGAAGCTCGTCTAGCCACGCAGGAGAGAATCGCCCAGCCATCGTTTCACCGTCCTATTCATTCGCCGAAATGCGCACATTTCCTTCATTTTTGCGCAACATTTTTGCACAACTTTTTCCCAATTTATTATGTTTTATACACTATGCAAGAACGCATCGGGCAGAATCCACTTTTCATAGCAACGCATTGCGTACCGATCGGTCATGCAGGCGACGAAATCACACACCGCGCGCTCGGTACCTTCTTTGTAGCTGATTTCGACATATTCCAGCGGCATCTGCGTCGGATTTTGCATGCAGTAGCCGATCAACGCCTCGAGCATATTTCCAGCTTTTTGCTCCTCATCGCGTTTCCAGTCCGAATAGTATACGCGTTCGAACAGAAAATCGCGCAACAGGTCGGTCACTTCCCATATTTCCGGCGACATGCGGATAAAGTCCTGCCCGGTGCTGGTCGCCACCACATCGCAGATCATGGTGTTGATGCGCGCTGTATGCGTGTCGCCCAGCGTCGCCAGGCATCGGGCGGGCAGTTCGCTCTTGGACAGCCTGCCCGCGCGAATCGCGTCATCGATGTCATGGTTGATGTAGGCGATGCGGTCGGCCAGGTGCACACACTGCCCCTCCAGCGTGATGGGCTTCACCTCGCCGGAGTGGTGCAGGATGCCGTCGCGCACCTCGTACGTCAGGTTTAGGCCGCCGTCAGCCTCCAGTACTTCGACGATGCGCAGGCTCTGCTGGTTGTGTGTAAATCCTTCGGGCATGATTTTATCGAGCAAGCGCTCACCCATGTGCCCGAACGGCGTGTGCCCCAGATCGTGTCCCAGCGCGATCGCCTCGGCCAAATCCTCATTGAGAAACAGCGAACGTGCTAGCGTGCGCGCCACCTGCGATACCTCCAGCGTATGCGTCAGGCGGGTGCGGTAGTGGTCGCCGTCGGGCGACAGCATCATCTGGGTCTTGTGCTTGAGCCGACGAAACGCCTTGCAGTGCAGGATGCGGTCGCGGTCGCGCTGGAAGCAGGTACGCAGCGTGCAGGGCTGCTCGGCGCGTGCCCGACCGCGCGAAGAAACGCTGAGCATCGCATGCGGTGACAGGATGTCCACCTCGCGCGCCTCAATTTGCTCCCGAACCGTCATGCCCACACCCCCTGTCGCAAAAAGCACTATAGAATCATTCTATATGCATGCCCTAAATCCCTATTCCCAAAACATTTTTTTACGCAAAGACGGCTGTCGGAACCCCGACAGCCGCCATATACAAGGCTTAGGTCGCCTTTATCGCCAGATAAACCACACCAGCAGGTATCCGGTCATCACCGCCGCCAGGGTAAAGGGGACGCTGAGCTTCATGAAAGTGGCGGGGCTGACCTCGTGCCCCTCCTTGCGCAGGATGCCCAGGCCTGCGATGTTGGCCGATGCGCCGATTGGCGTCAAGTTGCCACCCAATGTGGCGCCGACCAGCAAGCCAAAGTAGAACAGGTTGGGATCCATGCCCAGGTCGGCGGAGATGGCCTGCACCACCGGCAGCATGGTGGCGATGTACGGAATATTGTCGATGAAGGCCGACAGCATGACCGACGACCAACAGATCAGCGTATAGATGACAAACGGCTCTCGGCTGATTCGCACAATTAGCTTCGCGATGTCGTCCACGATGCCCACCTCAGTGACCGTGCCGATGACCACGAACAGACCGGCCAGCAACAGCAGCGTGAAGTAGTCGATCTCTTTGAGCGCACTGACAATCGGCTTCAAGCTCTTTTTGCGCATGTACTCGCGAACGAGGCCGATGGCAAAAATCGCCAGGCAGATGTAGCCGTTCTTCTCATCGGGCAGATTGGGGAAGAACGACGCGACGATGAGCAGCAGCACCGTGCCCAGCAGCATCCAGGACGGGAAAAAGTCGGTGACGACGGTGCGGTCGGTCATGTGGATGCGCGCGTTATCCTTGCGGAAATACCACATCAGCACCAGTGTGGACACAAGCGCGCCGAGCTGCACGATCCAGAACATACCCACCTTGCCCTGAAACCAAAAGAAATCCAAGAAATCCATACCCGCGTAGCCGCCGAGCAGGATGGACGTGGTATCGCCGACCAGCGTGGCCGCGCCCTGCAGGTTCGAGGAAATGGCGATCGCGATCACCGCGGGCACCGGCGAAATCTTGAGTTTCTTCGCCACCACCACCGCGATGGGCGCGACCATCAGCACCGTGGCCACGTTGTCCACAAAGGCGGAGATGATGCCCGCGAACAGCGCCAGCGAAATGACTGCCCACTTGACATTGGGCATTTTGTCGATGATGGCGTCGGCCATCAGCGCGGGCATCTTGGATTCAATGAACAGATACACCGTGCCCATCGTGCCCGCGATCATCATGATCACATTCCAATTTACAGTGGGCAACACCTTACCGATCGGCATCGCGCCGATGAGCACATAGATGGCGGCCACTGCCACGGCGATATACGCGCGCAGCTTAGAAAAAACCATCAGCGAAATGTAGGTTAGCACGAACAAGACCAGTACAATGATTTTCAGTGTATTCGGGTCCATATCTTGATCCTCCCCCAGTCATTGTCCCCCACATCTTATCAGACAAATCCTGGAACCACAACCATTGATATTTGTCTGACGGAATGGCGTTTCATCTAATGAAAGGCACATAAAAAGAGCGCCTAGAAAGGCGCTCTTTCACGAAAAATCTTACTTCGCCATCAGCACGGCATGCGCCGCCGCCAGGCGTGCGATCGGCACGCGGAACGGTGAGCAGGACACGTAGTTCAGGCCGACATTGTGGCAGAAGATGACGCTCGACGGATCGCCGCCATGCTCGCCGCAGATGCCCAGCTTGATGTCGGGGCGAGTCTTGCGGCCCTTTTCGGCGGCCATCTTCACCAGCTGGCCCACGCCCTCTTGATCCAGGCGGGCAAAGGGATCGGACTCGAAAATCTTCTTCTCGTAGTACTCGCCCAGGAACGCGCCGGCGTCGTCGCGCGAGAAGCCGAAGGTCATCTGCGTCAGATCGTTGGTGCCAAAGGAGAAGAACTCGGCGGTCTTGGCGATTTCGTCGGCGATCAGGCAGGCGCGCGGGATCTCGATCATCGTGCCCACCATGTAGGTGATGGTCTTGCCCTTCTCCGCCATGACCTTCGCGGCGGTCTCA
>JAVBUY010000141.1:0-3819 GCA_031554855.1 Eubacteriales bacterium | reverse complement strand
TGCCTCGGCGGTTGGCACAGTCAGCTCAAAGGACACAGCAGAGCCCTCTACGTACGGCGCGTACACCGCCAGCAATGCCTCGCTGTCATCCTCCGCCGCCAACCGAATCCTGTGTGCCATATGCGTCATCCTCTCATTGGTTTGCTTATCGTACCGCAAAAGCCGCCTTTGCGCAAGAAAAAACCCGGTGCCGCACGGGCATCGGGCTTTACCGATCCAATTAGTCGTTGCCGCCGCTATAGCTGCTGCCCCGGGCGGCCAGCGCCTTGGAGCTGAAGAGCATAGACTGCGTATCCTGCCCGGCGACACCGTCCACCCATTGTCCGTTGCGATCCTGGAAGTTGCGCACAGCCTCCTCGGTTTCGTCGTCAAATGAGCCCGAAGCGCTGCCGCTCATATATCCGAGCTGGATCAGGCGGTTTTGCAGCTTTTTCACGTCGCTGCCCGACGAGCCGTTTTGCAGATAGCGATAGTCGGTCGCTTCGGACGCGACATAGGTTCTCGGCTTAGGCATCGAGGTTGCTCTGGATGTGTCCTTGCCGCTGGTGCCCCCGCTCGACGAACTGCCGCTCGGCTTGGATTTGGCGCTGTCGGAATTGAGCTTTTTCAGTGTCGCCGGACCGGCCACGCCGTCTGCCGACAGCCCGTTGGCCTTCTGGAACGCGATCAGCGCCGATTCGGTGGCCTCGCCGAAGGAACCGTCCGCCGAACCGGACAGGTATTTCAGCTCGCGCAGGCGGCGCTGGATGACGCGCACTTCTTCGCCCTCAGCGCCGCGCTTGAGCACGCCGCCGGCTGTCGGCGCGGGCGTCTCCACGATAAAGCCAGGCAGCGGCGTCCACACCGACGTCACCACCGCCGGTTGCGGCGTGGCGACTACCGCCACAGGCTCGGCGGTCGGCTCCTTTTTCACTGGCGGACTGGTCGGCTGCGCTATGCCGTTATAGGGGAGAAACGTGGCCATCGCCAGCGCCTGGTTCGCGTTCTGCGCATTGCGCGTGATCGTATATAGCACCAGGGCGAGCACGCCCGCCAGCAGCAGCAGCAGCACCATATACGCTTTGTTCATGGTTGTGCGCCGTCTTCTTCTTGCCATCGTTCAAAGCTCCTTTCGAGTGGGCGGCCCCACGTTTGTGTGTTTATCATGAACAGTTCATTACGTCTCCATACGGATGAATACAGACCTGTCTAATAACATTACGAAATAGAAGTCGTTTTTACTTCATGGAAAAGTAAAAAAGTAATAATTTTGCAAAAAAAGCCCCGAAATCGGGGCTTGTGGCGCGCCTAGCGAGATTCGAACTCACGGCCTTCCGCGTAGGAGGCGGACGCTCTATCCGGCTGAGCTATAGGCGCAAAGGACGGGCGACCGCCCGTCAAGAGGATCAATCTCCAAAGCTGATGCCCATCGCGCGCGCGGCGGTGACGGTCTCGCCGCCCGGCTGCACGAATTTGGTCTTGCCCGCCACCTCGCTGAGCGGATTGTGGCCGACGGTGTTGCCCAACATGGCGACCGACATGCCGTAAAGGTCGTCGCGGATCAGCTCGGCGGCATGCACGCCAAAGCGGGTGGCCAGCACGCGGTCGTATGCCGAGGGACTGCCGCCGCGCTGCACGTGGCCGGGGATGACCACACGCGCCTCCACGCCGCAGAGCTGCTGCAAGTCCGATGCGATGCGCTGCGAGATGGTGGAGAACCGCTGATCCTCGCGATATTGCACGCGCTCTTTTTTCTTCAGGTTGGCCTCGATGCGGTTCATCGCACCCTCGGCCACCGCGATGATCGAGAAATTCTTCTTGTTCTTCGCGCGCTCCTCGACCTTCTTGGCCACCTTCTCGATGTCGTAGGGAATCTCGGGCAGCAGAATGACGTCGGCGCCGCCCGCCAGGCCGGAATAGAGCGTCAGCCACCCTGCCTTGTTGCCCATGATCTCGATGACCATGCAGCGCCCATGGCTGGCCGCAGTGGTGTGGATGCGGTCAATGACGTCGGTGGCGATGTCCACCGCCGTGTGAAAGCCGAACGTCACGTCGGTGCCATAGATGTCATTGTCGATGGTCTTGGGCAGGCCGATGACGTTCAGCCCCTCTTCGCTGAGCAGGTTGGCGGTCTTGTGCGTGCCGTTGCCGCCCAGCGTCACCAGGCAGTCCAGCTTCAGGTCATGATAGGTCTTTTTCATCGCCTCGACCTTGTCCACATTGTCCTCGCCAACCACGCGCATCTGCGAGAAGGGACGGCGCGACGTGCCCAGGATGGTGCCGCCCAGCGTCAGGATACCGGACAGCTCGCGCCTGTCGATGACGCGGCTTTCGTTTTCGATCAGGCCGCGATAGCCATCGACAATGCCGATCAGCTCCATGTCAAACATTTCGAACGATGCGCGCGCCACACCGCGAATGGCGGCGTTCAGGCCGGGACAATCCCCACCGCTGGTCAACAGACCAATGCGCTTTTTCATCCTGCATCCCTCCATCAAATGGGTGATTCCGTATCCTTATTGTAGCACGGCGGCGTGCCGGGAAAAAGCATTTTTTGTCATTCCGGCTGGGGCGGCGCGTCCTCGCCGCACACCCTCGAGCCCGGGATGCGGTAGAGCTGGCGGTTGTCCAGCCCCCACACCTTGTCGGAGAAGCCGCCCTCCAGCGCGCGCGCCAGCGCCTCGTTCATCTCGTATAGGCGCGCGTCCAGCGTGTCCAGCGTGTGCAGGAGCTCGGCCTCGGGGAATTTCGGTGCAACCGGGCTGCCAAAGTCGGGGATGCCGTGATGCGACAGCACCATGTGCTGCATCAGTTGGATGGTGGCGGCGTCCACACCGGCGGCCTGGCCAACCAGCTGAATATCCACCACGCCGCGCACGATGTGGCCGATCAGTTTGCCATCGGTGGTGTAGTCGGTCACACCGCCCGTCTCGTCGGCCTCCATCTCGGTCAGCTTGCCCAGGTCGTGGATGATCACGCCCGCCAGCAGCAGGTCGGCGTTCAGATACGTATACACGCCCAGCAACGCCTTGGCGGCCTTGAGCATGGTGGTCACATGATAGAGTAGGCCGCTGCGGTGCGCGTGGTGCATCTGCTTGGCGGCGGGGAAGGACAGCAGCTTTTCGCCCGCGCGCTCGACCAGCGCACGCGTGAGCCCTGCCAGATTTTCATCGGTCATGCCGTCGATGGCCGCGGTTACCTCGGCCATCATCGCCTCGGGCGCGAAGGGCGCACTGGGCACCAGCAGCGCCATGTCGATGATGTCGTCTGGCTCGGCGACGCGGATCTTCTCCACGCGCAGCTGGATGCGCCCCAAAAACTCATTGCCGGTGGCGCGCACTTTCACCACGCTGCCCGAAGGCGGCGGCGTCACGGTGCCGTCCCACATCTTGGCGCTGATGTTGCCCGAGCGATCGCCCAGCGTCATGTCCAGATAGCCTTTTCCGGCGTTGGACATGCGCTGCTCTGCGGTGCGCACCAGCAGAAAGCCCTCGAACTTCTCGTCCTTTTGCAGCGCGGCGACGGTGGTTTCGTTCATGCTGTGCCCTCCTCATTGGTGGTTAAATCGAATCGAAGAACGCCTTCTCGTCTGCCTTGTAGCGCAGCGTGCCGAAGGCATCGAACGCCAGCGCGATGGGCTGCGCGTCGATGTATTTCAATATCTCGTCCAGGCGCACCGACTCGGAATAGCTGACGAAGGAAAAGCTGACGCCCGCGCGCTTGGCGCGGCCGGTGCGGCCGATGCGGTGCAGGTAGTATTCATTCTTGTCGGGCAGGTCGTAGTTCATCACCACCTCGACGTCGTCCACATCGATGCCGCGCGCCGCGACGTCGGTGGAC
>JAVBUY010000045.1:0-5169 GCA_031554855.1 Eubacteriales bacterium | reverse complement strand
GTGGCCTGCGCATAATAAAAAAGGCCGTCTTGGCCCGGCGTCCTACCGTAGGTGATGTCCGGAAGAAGCTGCGGAACCACCAGCTTATCCAGTATGTTGCCTCTCGGATCGCTTAGGCACATGGTCTCGCCCGCGCTGGAGATGCGGTAGCTGGCGCGCAGCTGGCCGTCCTTGGTGGGGGTGCCGGTGCCGTCGCAGGCGATCAGCAGGTATTGCCCTGACCCGATCACCACGCCGTTGGGGATCTGCCACTTGCGCGGCCGACTGATGGAATCGGACAGGCCGTAGCCGGAGAGGTCTACGGCCTGGCTGGAGAAGTTGAACAGCTCCACCCAATCGACGCCGGTCCGTCCGCTGGGCAGCTTGGTGTTGACATTGGAGCTCATGACCTCGGTGATGACCACGCCGACCGGATTGCGCGCCATGAGCTGTCGGTTCATCTCCAGCGCGCCCTGGTGGTTATTGGCCATGCCCGGCGTGGGGTGATTGAAGATCTGCCACGGGCGGTCACCGGACTCTCGGCGACCCCAGGCGGCGTCGGTGGGCACCAGGTCGTAGCTGGCCATATCGAGCAGCCGTCCCTGGATGTCGCTGAGCAGCAGCGTGCCCTTCTCGGCGCTGAGGCCGAAGTTGGTGTGCGGGTGATGCCCCTGGGCGCCGTCGAACTTATCCTTGCCCGAGGCAAAGACTAGGTAGAAGCCGCGCGGCTCGATCACCGCGCCCTGCGGGAAGCGCCACTTCACGCGCTTTTCGGGGTTGTCGCTCAGCGCATAGTTTGATAGGTCAATGGCGCGGTTGGTGGTGTTTTGCAGCTCGATCCAGTCGGAAAACTCGCCATCCTCGTCCATCAGCGTGGTGCGGTTGGAGGGCACGAGCTCATTGATGATTAACGCGCCGGCCTCGATGTGCGTGGAGGAGCGGAATTCCTCCAGACCCTGCTGGGTATTGGGATAGCCGGGGGTGAACATCTCGGAGACGATCCAGCCATTGGAGGTGTAGGTGTACACCATGTCATGGCCCAGCGCCGGGACGGTGACGCGCTCGATGGCGCTGCCCTCCGGCGAGAACAGGATCAGCGTTTCGCCCGCGGAGGAAATCTTGAACGGCGCGTGAAACGGCTGGCCAGAGATGCTATTGGACTCGTCGGAGCAGAACACCACGACGCGCTCGCCGGGCTGCAACGTCTGCTCGGGGAAGGTGAAGAGGATCTTGTCCTCGCGGTCGGACAGGCCGTAGCCGTTCAGCGGGATGGGCTTGTCCGAGGTGTTGGTCAGCTCCACCCAGTCGGAGAAATTGCCGCGCTCGTCCGGATAGGCCGCTTGATTGGAGGCCATGACCTCGGTGATATGCAGGCTGGCGGAGGAAACCTCGCCGGTACTCGGATCGACATTGGTGGCGGAGGATACGTCCGGCGTGGGCACCAGCGACGACAAAAGCACCATCGCGGCCAACGCACCGGCCAGGATCACCAGCGTCAGTACAATGCCCGCTCGCGCGGTTTTGCGTTTGGCCGGGGCTCGTTTTTTCTGCGGCATGAGGGGCTTCCTCCTTCCATAAGTCGTTATGCACTTCTTGATATTATACCACACACGATATAGGACGTTCTACAGTTTGACAATGTTTCATGAAAATTATTCTCTTTCTTGGCAAGCTCGCCCGCGACATGAGCTGCTTATCCCGCCGCATACCTTCTATGGATGGCATAGGGCGATGGAAAGCGGGGCGTTTGCTTGCGGCTGGCGGTGCTGCTATCGGGCATGGGCGTATACGCGGCGGCGCAGCTGGGCGTGCTGCGCGCGCTGGAGGAGCATGACATGGCCCCCACGGTGTTGGCAGGCGTGGGGGCGGGGGCGTGGATCGCCGGGCTGTACGCCTGCGAGCCGCACGCGGACTCGGTGCTGGACGCGATGGAAGCTGCGATGGCGATGCAGGGGAAACTGCGCGACGTGAGCCGCGCGGGCGTGATGGCGATGCTGTGCGGCCAGATGCGCAGCGCCGGGCTGATGCGCGGTGCGCAACTGATGGCGCTGATGGAGCGGCAGACCGATCACCGCATGCTGGCCGACGCGCCGCGCGATTTGATCATTCCGGCGTTGGCGCTGCCCACGCGGCGCACGCTGGTGTTTTCCAATTGCGCGCCGCCGGAGGATGGCGAGATGGTGTGGACCGAGCAGGCCAGCGTAGCGCTGGCGATGCGCGCGGCGATGGCCGTGCCGGTGCTGATGCGTCCGGCGCACTGGATGGGCGTGCCGCTGATTGCCCCGCAGGGACTGACCGCGGCGGTCGCGGCGCTGGGGCAGGTATCCGCGCGGCATGTGCTGGTCATCGACCCGATGCGCCAGCGCCCCAAGCCGCCGTATTCGCTGACCGAGATGGCCGCGCTGGCCCTGAGCGCACCCGAGGGGCAGCCGGTGCTGCCCGAGGCGTGGCAGCTGCTCACCCCGCACGTGCCCGACATGATGCGGCCAGATCACATCAGCGCGTTGCGCCTGTGCGTGCAGGCCGGATACAGCGCGACGCTGGATGCGCTGCCGCGCCTAAAGCGCGCATGGGGCAATGGGGAGGGGCGGCAGGGGCGCGTGCTGCCTTTTTTCCCGGACCGCCCATAAACGGCCTCTCGCCGCATCGGCGCGGCACTCGGCTTGTCGGCGTATGTCCCGATACGCCTTCGCGCCTCGGTTGCGCCTCTTTGCGATAGACCATTTCTGGGCGGTCCGGGCTTTGTCGAATATCGCCCATAAACGGGCGCTCGCGGGCACCGCGCAGCTTATTCCAGCGCCAGCCAGAAATCCGCCTGGGCGCTGTAGCGCGTGTTGCCGACCTGCGCCGTCACATCCACGATATATCGGCCGGGCGGACAGGAGGAGCCGTCCTGGTTGCGCCCGCTCCAATAGAAGAGGCTGCCGTCCGGGCGCAGCGTCAGCGGATGCGAAAGCTGGCGCTCCGCCAGCTTGGCCACCGTCTTGCCGCTCTGGTCCAGCATGCGCACCGTCAGATGCAGCGGGAACGCATGCGAAACCTGGACGGCTAGCTCCGCGCCCTCGGCGGGCAGGAATGAGGCGGGCAATGGCTCGATGGACAGATCCGGGTCGCCCTGCGGCGGGCGCAGCGCGATGAGCTTATTTGTGTAGATGTGCGGGCCGTCGGCTTCCAGCGCGATCACCTGCAACAGCGCATAGCCGGACAGCTCCTCCTCGATATCGGCAATGGCCAGCGAGCGTTCCTTGCGCCCGGCGGATACCGTGCCGCCATTGGCGGCCGCATCGGCGGGAGACTCTGCGCTGTCCATGAACACATACGCGTTGGGCCAGTCCCACAGGCCCATCTTGCGGTAGACCAGCTGATATTGAATGCGCGTGGCCGTGTGCGCGGTAAAGGAGAACTCGATGGTCGGTTCTTCCTCGGTCAGCAGGTCGTCGGAAAAAGAAAAATTCGACAGCGTGGGCTGGTGCACCGCTTTCACACCGCGGTCATAGGTGAGCAGCACGTAGTCACTTTGCTGCGGGTACACCTGCACGGTGGAGCTGGCCACCTGCTTATATAGGTAGCCGTATAGCTCGCTGAATAATAGCGTGCCGTCGCGATTGGTGTCTGAGGGATACTGCCCCTGGTATCCGAGGCCGCTGGCCAGCGCATCGGCGAAGTAGGAGTTGCCTATCAGCATGGAGCCGCTGGTATCCTCGCCGCTCCATACCCAAGAGAGCTCGTGGCCGCCCGACGAGGTCAGCGCCATGTAGTCGCTGCGCTGGAAGGGCACCGGCTTGGTGCCGCGCAGGACGGCGGGCATGCCCTTTTCGATCATCGCGCCGGAAAAGCAGGCGTCGATGATCAGCATTTTTTTGCCGCCGACGTTGTCCAGCATGGCCTGGAGCTGCTCGGCGGTCACTTCGGTATCGGCCAGGCCATCCGAGAAGGTCAGCGTGGCCGGTTTGTGCGGCTTGGCGGGGTTGTACTCGCCGTGCGTGGCGATGTACAGGATATTCAGGTCGCCCATACCCGCGCCGGAAAACGCGGAGGCGATGGCGTAGTTTAGCTGTTCGGCGGTGGCGACGGTGTTGATCGCGGTGTCGATCTGCTGCACGCCCGCGCGCTCAAAGGTTTTCGCCAGCATCTCGATATTGCCGGAGGTGACGGGGGCGAGGCTGGGCTGCTCGGAGAAATGTTCACAGCCGACCAGCAGCACACGCGTGGGCGCGGCAAAGTCCGCGAGCGCGCCAAAGCAGGCGCCCCCGATCAGGAACGCCGCCGTGCAGACCAAGACCACCGCGATGCTGCGCATGTGTCGGATCATGCTTCACCATCCTCGCTCGCAAGGTGTGCGGGCGCACAAGATACAGTATACCATGTTGTAGGGCAGCTGATAAGTGCAATTGTTATGAAAATAGCAATCTCCTTATTAGACGCATGAACCCCGCAATCAGTTTGCAATATTTTGTATGAAGTTTTTGTAACAAAAAACCGAGAGGGGAATGCCCTCTCGGCTTTTTGGATGTAGATCCATTCGTCTCACCTGGTTTTTCTGGTCGCGCGGGGCGATTTCCGTAGCAACGCGGAGGAAATCATGCCCGTAAACTGGCGTGAATGCGCTACGCATTCACGCCAAGCGCGAAGCGCCCATTCATACATGCCGCCCATGCCGCCGCCCTGCGGCATCGCCGGGGCGGGGTTCTTCTCGGGCAGGTCGGCGACCAGCGACTCGGTGGTGAGCACCAGCGCCGCCACCGACGCCGCGTTTTGCAGCGCGAAGCGGGTGACCTTGGTCGGGTCGATGATGCCGCGCGACACCATATCGACATACTCGCCCTTGAGCGCGTCGTAGCCGTAGCCCTGCTTGTCGCTCTTCTTGATGTTTTCGACGATCACCGAGCCCTCGATGCCCGCGTTCGCGGCGATCTGGCGGATCGGCTCTTCCAGCGCGCGCAGGACGATCTGC
Organism: Eubacteriales bacterium; assembly: GCA_031554855.1. Classification (GTDB taxonomy): domain Bacteria; phylum Bacillota; class Clostridia; order Christensenellales; family Aristaeellaceae; genus JAVBUY01. Next base: position 236 of record JAVBUY010000045.1, on the reverse strand, counting down.
ACACCGGTCTTGGCGTCGCCGGTGTGCTTGGCCAGTTCGCCTGCCACGCGGCTGAGCACAGCCAGCAGCGCGGTGCCGCCGCCGGGCACGATGCCCTCTTCCACAGCGGCGCGGGTCGCGGCCAGCGCATCCTCGATGCGCAGCTTGCGCTCCTTCATCTCCACTTCGGTGGCAGCGCCGACCGAGATCACCGCCACGCCACCGGCCAGCTTGGCCAGGCGCTCTTGCAGCTTCTC
>JAVBUY010000185.1:0-12942 GCA_031554855.1 Eubacteriales bacterium | reverse complement strand
AGCCTGCGACACCGGCTCGGAGATATCGCCGCCCGGAGGCGACACCGCGCCGATGGCGGTGATGGTGCCAAAGCGCTCGGTCGCGCCCAGGCAGCGCACCAGACCGGCGCGCTCGTAGAACTCGGCGATGCGGCTGGACAGATACGCCGGGTAGCCTTCCTCGCCGGGCATTTCTTCCAGGCGGCCGGACATCTCGCGCAGCGCCTCGGCCCAGCGCGAGGTGGAGTCGGCCATGATCGCGACCTTGTAGCCCATGTCGCGGAAGTATTCGGCGATGGTGATGCCGGTATAGATCGACGCCTCACGCGCGGCCACCGGCATGTCCGAAGTGTTGGCGATCAGCACGGTGCGCTTCATCAGCGACTCACCGGTGCGCGGATCGTGCAGTTCCGGGAACTCCATGAGCACGTCGGTCATCTCATTGCCGCGCTCTCCGCAGCCGACGTACACGATGATGTCTGCGTCAGCCCACTTAGCCAGCTGGTGCTGCACGACGGTCTTGCCCGAGCCGAACGGGCCGGGCACGGCGGCCACGCCGCCGGACGCGACCGGGAAGAACGTGTCGATGACGCGCTGTCCGGTGACCATCGGGCTCTGGGGCGCCATCTTTTCGGCATACGGGCGGCCACGGCGTACCGGCCAGCGCTGCAGCATGGTCAGCTCCTGCTCTTTGCCGTCCTTGCCCTTCACGCGCGCCACCGTGTCGGTGACGGTCGCGGCGCCGCTATGGAGGAAAGTCAGCTCCCCTTCGATGCCGTAGGGCACGAGAATGCGATGCTCCACCACCGCCGACTCCTGCACGATGCCCAGGATGTCACCGGCGGCCACGCGGTCGCCCTGCTTGGCGCGCGGCTCAAAGGCCCACTGCTTTTCGCGATCCAGCGCAGGCACATCGATGCCGCGCGTAATGCGATCTCCGGCGCGCTCACGAATCTTGTTGAGCGGACGCTGGATGCCGTCGAAAATCGACTCGATCAGGCCAGGCCCGAGTTCCACCGACAGCGGGATGCCGGTGGACTGAACCGGCTCGCCGGGGCGAAGGCCGGAAGTTTCCTCGTAGACCTGGATGGACGCGCGATCGCCGCGCAACTCAATGATCTCGCCGACCAGGCGTTTGTCCGACACACGCACCACGTCGTACATGCGCGCATCCGCCATATTATCCGCAACGATCAAGGGTCCCGCGACCTTGACGATGGTTCCCTGTGGCATGGTGGCTTACCCCTCTTTCTGAAATAGAATGTCCGCGCCGATGGCTTTTTCCACGTTTTGTTTCAGGCGTTTCATGCCAATCGCCTCGGCGGCTCGGCTGCCTGGAATGGGGATAATGGCAGGCAGCGGCTCGGTTTGATAGCGCTGCAAGGTTTCGGGAATGAGGCTGGCGGCATGATCGGTGATGAAGATCACCGCACAGCCCTCCCGGGCCAGTTTTTTCACAGCGGAGGCTGTTTCCTCCGCGGTATCGGCGGCGATGACCTGCATGCCCACCGACTTGAAGGCCAGCACGGCGTCGCGCTCGCCGACCGCGCCCATTTTCGCAGCATCAGGCATACAACTCACGCAACCTTTCCCGCACAGCCTCCGGCGGGAAGCCGTTGGCCTTGCCCGCCAGGATCAGCCGGACCGCCGCCGCCTCGCGCTCGCGCGTCAGCAGGTAGCCAATGACCGGCTCAATGCTCTGCACATCGTGCCGATGCGGCACGAACAGTTTCATCAGATAATCGTCCATCGCTTTTTCCAGCGCGGCGACCGGCCCATCCTGCACGGCGGCCTGCGCGGCACTCACTACATCGACGCCGTAGCGCGACAGCATGCGCGGCATCTGCTCGGGCTGCTGCATGGCGGCCAGCCACTGCGACACGCCAATGCTGCCGCCATCGATGATCAGCGGCGCGAAGAACGTGCTGTCTTTGTCCATGCGCAGCGTGCGCAGCAGCGTCACCGCGTTGGTCATGTCCACTTTGCCGGCGAAATATTGCCGGATGACCGGCGCATGCGCGTCCTTGAGCTTTGCGAAGATGAACGCGTACATCGCCTGATCCAGCGACACGTCGATGTCCATCGGGTCCTCGCGCACCGCCAGGCGCTTCTCCAGCGCATCCAGCGGCTCAGCCAGCACAGCGGGCAGCGCGCGGTAGCGGCGCTCCTCTGTCATGTGGTGCAAGTCCTCGATGGCATATAGCCCGCTGGCCATCAGGTACGCCGCCGGTTGTCCCAGGCAGCGCGCCTTCAGCAGCATCTTGAGGTTGTGGATATCCAGGCGGATCAGGAAGCAGTCGGTCACGTCCTGGTTGGGCGTCACCTCGTGCACAAAGGCATAGGCCTGCTGCGCGTGCCGCGCGGCAAGCTGTTCATAATCCTCGCCGATTTCGCCCGCCCAGCCGAATTCCTGCAACACCCGCGTGGCCTCGGCCAGCGTCGCCGTGCCCATCAGACGCTCCAGCTTCGCGTCGTCCAGCTTGTCGCGCATCAATACGCTGATGCGTCCGGCGGCAAATGCCATGCTATCCTGTGGCAAGCGCAGCCCTCCTCTCGTCCTTGGTCCGATTTGTGCCTTGCGTCATCGAAGACGCGGGATATGGCGAGGTGTTTTTTCTTCCTGCAGGAAGCAAGCGCGCAGGCGTAGCAGCGCTACGTCCAGCGAACAGCGACATCGCAGAAAGGAAAAAGCGGTCGCCATATCCTGTGGATGAGGTGGTACAAGGCACTATCAAGCCGGAAACAAAATGGCGGCTACTTCGCCTTCCAGGTCGCCGCGCGCCTCGCGCAACAGCGCCTCGTAGCCACAGTTGACCTCCAGCCCATCGCGGCAGAGGATGAACCCGCCGCCGATCGGACGGTGGGCATTGCTCAGCGTCAGCTTGCCCGGCTTGCCGGCCTTCACCAGCGCTTCGTTGGCGCGCTTCATGAAGGCATCGCCAAACCGCGAAACGTCTGCGGCATCAATCAAAAGCTGCTCATCGCCGCGCGCGTTGCCCATCAGCAGACGCAGGTGCAGCGCCTCGGCATCCTGCTCGGGCATGGCGCGCATCATCTCCAGCGCGCGTTCAAACGCGCGGTCTATCTCGGCGCGCTTGGCCGAAAGCTGTGCCTTGCGCTGCTCCAGCGCCGCCATGCGCAGCATGCGGTCGCGCAGCTCTTCAGCCTGCGCCTTCGCGGCTTGCTCTGCGGCCTCCCGCTGCGCCTGGGCTTGCTGCTCGGCGGCGTTTTGCAGGGCTTCCGCCTTGCCGCGCGCTGCGGTCAGCGTCTGCTCCGCGCCAGCGCGCGCATCTTCGGCGATCTTCCCTACGATGGCGTCGATGTTCATGTGCATTACTCCTATCGCTCTACAACGCTTACGCGAACTGAACCAGCAGGAACGAAGCCAGCAGCGCCAGCACCGCGTAGGTCTCGACCGTAACGGTCATGGTGATGCCCTTACCGGACTGCTCAGGACGGCGCGCAACCATGTTGATGGCAGCAGCACCGACGATGCCCTGATATACCGCCGAGCCCAGGCCGACGATGCCGATCGGCAGGCAGCCGATCAGGATGCGCATGCCCAGATCCACCGACACCGGCATCATGCCCGTGGCGGAAATGAAACCAACCTTGAACAGCACGATCAACCCGATGAGGAAACCATACAGGCCCTGCGTACCGGGCAGCAACTGAATCACCAGCACCTTACCGAACAGATCGGGATCCTCGGCGGTCACACCGGCTGCGGCCTGACCCGCGATCGCGATACCCCACGCAGAACCCAATCCCGCCAGAAAAACCGCCACCGCGGCGCCCGCCAAAGCCAAAATCTGACCAACTTCCATGCTTGTATCCTCCTTGCAATTGCTTATATGATTGAGGCAAACCCTTGCCATGAGGTACGTCAGGACTCGATACGAGACAGATCGACGTAGCGCGTTTCGCCCTTCAGGGGTTTGAACGCGACGCCGCCCTCCTGATAGAATTTGTTGAAGAACTCGATGTACTGCAAGCGGCAGGCGTGCACATACGCGCCTAGCACATTGATCGCCATGTTGAAGCCGTGGCCGATGATCAGCACGATCACGCCAAAGACCATGCCAACCGGGCCGCTCTTGAGCACCATCGCACCCAGCATGTTGATGACCATGCCGATGACGCCGGTGGCCAGACCCATGCCGAACAGGCGCGAGTAGCTAAGGATGTCGCCCAACCAGCTGGAGATGCCGTAGAGCGCGCCCGCACCGCTCATCAGGCGGCTCATGAACTTGGGCTTGTCTCGTCCGGCGAAGAACAGGATGCCCAGCGCGCCGCCGATGGCCAGAATCTTGCCGATCAGCGCGGTCGGCGGCAGGAAGATCATGCCGATGCCGAACAGGATCGCGATCCAGCAGAATTGGTCGATGACCGCCGCCAGCCAATCGCCGCTGCGAATGTTCATGTAGGCCGCGATGCCCATCGCAGTCAGCAGGTGAATGAAACCCAAGCCCAGGCAGAGCGCCATCATCTCCATCGGCTGCTCCATGGGGTTGAGCAGCACTGGCCACGGCGCCATGCCGAACCAGGTGTTGAGCATCGCGCCCCAGAACACCGTGAACACGCCGCCGATGGCCAGCACCCATAGCAGGCGCTGGCTGCCCTTCTTGGGCTTGATGAAATGGACGATCAGCGGGATGCAGATGGCCAGCAACAGGCCATAGCCCGCGTCGGACAGCATCAGCCCAAAGAAGCACGCGAAGAACGGTGCCATGATGAACGTCGGGTCGAGGCCGCGCGGATCGGGCAGCGAGTAGCCGTCCACAATGCCCTCAAACTGCGTATTGAGCCAGTTGTTTTTTAGCAGCGTCGGCGGTTTCTCGTCCTCGGCTGGGTCGGTGATCTCCACCGCGCAGGTCGGCGAGGTCTGGCGCAGCGCCTTTTCCAGCGGCTCGGCCTGCACGGCGGGCACCCACGCCCGCGCATAGAAGGTCTGTTCGGTCTCGACAAACCGCTGTGCGGCGCTCAGCCGCATCACGCGCGCCTGGCACAGATCGTGCAGCACTTTCAGGTCAGCGATATCGCCGGTTAGCTTGGTCCAGTCGGCCTGGATGTTCGCCTTTTCGACGGAGAGCTCGGCCAGCTGTGTCTCCATCGCCAGCTTGTTTTGCTCGGCGGTGCCGGTGACGCCCGGGAAGTTGACTTGCGTGGCCTCGGCTTCCTTCAATAGCATTTGCAGCGCGTCTGTCGCGCCGACGTGGCACACCGCCCACAGGTAGCACACCGATGGGTCGGAGGACACGGTACGCACTGCGGCGGGCAGATTCGCACGCACCAGCGCATCCTGCAACGCCTGCATGTTCTTGCCCGGCACGGTCAGCAGCATGGTGCGCGTGTTGTGCGTGCTGCCGATCTGCTCCAGCGGAACGTCTAATGCCGTCCATGGGCGAAACTGATCCACGCTGGAAAACAGCCGCGCTTCCTGCGCGTGCAGCTCGCCGCCGCGCCGCTCGCAGGCCTCGGCGGCCTCCACGGTGCGCATCAGCTCGTCCTCGCGGTCCTGCACACGCTGGGCGGCCTCGGGCGACACCGGCTCCGGCCCGCCAAAGCCAGCCAAAAAGCCCGGCTTGGGCGCATACTTGGTCAGCTGGCGGATCGTCCAGCCGATGCGCGTCATCCGCGCCTCCAGCACGTTTAGCTCGCCCTCGGACGCCGGACGCGCCAATGGCGCTTCCTCCAGCGGCAACTGCTCGATCTCGGTGCACCCCAGCCGCTGCAACAGACGCAGGACGCGCGCCTTATCCGAACGAACGGCCAGCAGCGCCAGATGCTTCATCTCAACGATGGCCATCGTTCACAACCCTTTCAAAGATGATGCGGGCAGCCTGGTCGCAATGCTCGCGCGCCTTGGCCATGCGCTGCGCGTCGGTCTGCGCGGCCTGCTCGCTGGCTTGCTCGATTTCGCCCTGCACCTTGGTCTGCATGCTCTCCAGCGTGCGCGCAAGGCGCTCGCGCTGCTCAATAGCGGCCTGGCGCTGGTGCGCCTGCGCCGCTTCCTCCACCGCCTTGATCATCTCGCGTGCCTCGCGCTGCGCACCCTGGCGCACTTCGTCGGCGGCCTGCTCGGCGCGCCGGATCTGTTCCATCACATCCAGAGACATCAAGACACCTACTTTTCCTGATAATCTTGCGCCCTCGCGCAAAAGGTGACAAATGACATTCCTCATTTGCCCATACGCCGTTTATTATAGCCCACCTTGCCGGACAATACAAGCCTTTGCGCGCAAGTACAAACGAATATACAGAAAGCACTGATTTGCAAAAAAATGCCACCGAGCGGCAAAGCGCCCGGTGGCCATTGTGGGTCTGTCTCGCGCCAGCCTACCCGATCTGGCTCAGGTGCGCGTACTGCGCTTTCAGCGCCGGATACAGCTCAGTATATAGTTGATAGAACGGCGCGTACTTTCCACCAGCTGCGGGGTCGGCCTGCTGCGCGGGGTTGGTGCGGATGACCGCGTCACAGCCCTCGGGCACGCTGCCATACACGCCCGACGCGACGCCGGCCAGGATTGCCACGCCCAGCGCGGGACCCTCCGCGCTGGCGATGGTGGCCACCGGGATGTCGCACACATCGGCCAGCATCTGCCGCCACAGCGGACTGCGCCCGCCGCCGCCGCAGACCAGCATTTCCTTGGGGGCAAGGCCGACACCCTGGATGATCTCCAGGCAGTCGCGCAGCGAGTAGCTGACGCCCTCCATCACAGCGCGCAACAGGTGCGCCTTGCCGTGGATCGGCGAGAGGCCGAAGAATACGCCGCGTGCGTTCGGATCGCAATGCGGGGTGCGTTCGCCCATCAAGTAGGGCAGGTATAGCAGCCGCTCCGAGCCGATTGGGATGCGGGCGGCCTCCGCGTTCATCAGTTCGTAGGGATCGACGCCCATGCCGCGCGCGGTCTCGATCTCGGCCTGGCAGAACGTGTCGCGATACCACTTCAGCGACAGCCCCGCGCCCTGCGTCACGCCCATCACGTGCCACGCGCCGGGTACGGCGCAGCAGAAGGTATGGATGCGGCCCTGGTCGTCGATGACCGGTTTGCTGGTGTGCGCGTACACCACGCCGGACGAACCGATGGTGGTGAACGCCTTGCCGTCGCGCACCGTGCCGGTGCCTACGGCGGCCGCCGCGTTGTCGCCCGCGCCACCGGCTACGACGGTGCCCTCGGAAAGGCCGGTCAGCGTCGCCGCTTCACGGGTCACCTTGCCGGTCACATCGGGCGATTCGTACACCTGCCCGAGCAGCGCTCGGTCAATGTGCAGCAGCCCAAGCAGCTCATCCGACCACTTGCGCCCCTTCACGTCGAGCAGTTGCATGCCCGATGCGTCGGAGACCTCGGTGGCGAACTCGCCGGTCAGTTTATAGCGGATGTAGTCCTTGGGCAGCAGGATGTGTCGGCACTGCTCATAGACCTGCGGCTCGTTATTTCGCACCCACAGAATCTTCGACGCGGTAAAGCCGGTCAGTGCGGGGTTGGCGGAAATCGCGATCAGCTTTTCCGCTCCGACCGCGCGCGTGATCTCGTCGCACTCTTTGCCGGTGCGCTGATCGCACCAGATGATGGACTTGCGCAGCACTTCGCCGCGCGCGTCGAGCATCACCAGGCCGTGCATCTGTCCCGACAGGCCAATGCCCGCGATGTCGCCAGGCTTGATGCCGCTTTGCTTCACCACCGCCTGGCTGGTTTCGCACACCGCGCGCCACCAGTCGGCGGGGTCCTGCTCTGCCCAGCCGTTGTGCGGCTGATACAGCGGATACTCCACCGTGTGCGACGCCAGTGCCGTTCCCCGCGCGTCAAACAGCACGGTCTTGGTACCGGAGGTACCGATGTCGATGCCAAGTAAGTAGGACATGGGGTTTCCTCCTTATTTGAGGGTTGCGCGCGTTGCTTGCGGCGCTCGCAAGCGTCCCGCCGGGAGAAGATACAAGCCGACCCGACCGAAGCGCATGATGTCGTCGGCACCGCATCGACACCCTGAGAGGGCGCTGATGGGCCGCCTCTTGAGGAGGTTCAGAAGTGCCCTAGCGGTAGGAGATGCAAGCCGATCCGACCGAGGCACATGATGTCGTCGATGCCACATCGACACCCCGAGAGGGTGCTGATGGGCCGCCTCAGCCGAACAGGATTTGGTTCATGACCGATTCGAGGTATTCCTGCCTGCCGCTGCCCGGCAATTTGGGCGCGCCGTTCTTCTCTGCGACCGCAGCCAGCTCTTCCAGCGTCGCCTGCCCGCCGCGGATTTTCTTGCCCAACTCGCCTTGGTAGCTGGCGTAGCGCTCCTGGACGAACCCGTCGATGCGGCCGTCCGCGATGAGCTCTGCTGCCTTCATCAGACCCAGCGCAAAGGCGTCCATGCCCAGGATAAATGCCTCGAACATATCCTCGTAGGTGTAGCTGGGGCGGCGATTCTTGGCATCAAAGTTCAGGCCGCCGTTGGTAAATCCGCCGCTCTTGAGCACTTCGTACATGCACAGCGTGGTCTCATACACGTTGCTGGGGAATTGATCAGTGTCCCAGCCCAGCATCAGGTCGCCCTGGTTGGCGTCGATGGAGCCGAGCATGCCGTTGATCGCCGACACGCGCAGGTCGTGCTGGAAGGTGTGCCCGGCCAGCGTCGCGTGGTTGGCCTCGATGTTCATCTTGAAGTCCTTGTCCAGCCCATACTGGCGCACAAAGCCGATCGCGGTCGCCGCGTCGAAGTCGTACTGGTGCTTGGTGGGCTCCTTGGGCTTGGGCTCGATGTAGAAGTCGCCGGTGAAGCCGATGCTGCGGCCATACTTGACCGCCATCTTCATCAGCGCGGCGATGTTCTCCTGCTCGAATTTCATGTCGGTATTCAGCAGCGTCTCGTAGCCCTCGCGGCCGCCCCAGAACACATAGCCCTTGCCGCCGAGCTTGACGGTGCACTCCAGCGCCTTTTTGATCTGCGCCGCCGCGTGGCAGTACACATCCACGCTGTTGGACGAGCCCGCGCCGTTCATGAACCGCGGATGGCTGAACATGTTGGCGGTGCCCCACAGGCACTTGAGGTTGGTACCCTTCATTTTCTCCAGCATGTAGTCGGTGATCTCGTCCAGGCGCTTGTTGGTCTCGGAGATGGTGTCGGCCTCGGGCACGAGATCGACATCATGGAAGCAGAAATACTCCACACCCAGTTTCTGCATGAACTCAAACCCGGCGTCCACCTTGGCCTTGGCATGCTCCATCGTGCCGGGGCGCGCGCCAAAGGTTTTGTCCGCCGTGCCGGGCCCAAACATATCGCTGCCGGTGCCGCACAGGTTGTGCCACCACGCCATCGCAAAGCGCAGGTGCTCCTTCATGGGCTTACCCATGATGCTCTTGTCCGCGTCATAGTACTTGAATGCCAGCGGGTTCTTACTCTTGGGGCCTTCGTAGGGTACCTTGTTCAAATTCGCAAAAATCTCTGCCATGGGAATCGCTCCTTTCAATATACCCGGTCAATATACCCGGTCAATACGCCTAGCGGATCGTGTCGGTTAGCATATGCGCAAACAAAGTCGTTCTGACGACGGTGCATGTGCTCGGGCACATTTCATGCTACTTACGAGTATAGGCATTTTTTCGCGCGCTGTCAAGACAGTGTTTTGGGTTTCCGCGTACCACCATGGATGCCAAGAAAGCAGCGCGACCTTCTCGATCGGAAAAAATTTTCGCGCTTGTTGCACATGCAGCTTTGATATTTTTCTATCGATTAATCATCGCTCATTTCTTGCCTATCCGTCCCCTGCAAAATTCGCACAATTTCTTCCTCTCATTCCAGGTTGTTTCTGGTGCGCGCGGTTGACAATGGGCGGACACATATGCTAGAATTCAAGTAGAAATTCTAGACGGTTTTTCTTAATTCATCGAATGTGCCCGCGCACATCCAGGGTTTTCATGCATTACCAAGGGTCTACGCCCCTGGCGGCCGCTTGCCCTTGCCCCCCTCTTTGCCGATATGCCTTTCACTTATCCGAACCGTTTGCAAAAACGTTCAAAAGAATGGATTGTATAGGAGGGTTTTGTTATGGGAAAGAGACCTGTCACGCTGTGCACCTGCCAATGGGCGGACCTGCCGTTTGACGAGCTGTGCGCGCTGGCGGCCAAGATGGGCTATGACGGACTGGAACTCGCCACCTGGGGCAATTGTGTGGACATCGACCGCGCCTACACCGACGATGCCTATGTCCAATCCCTCAAAGACACCATGAAGAAGCACAACCTGATCTGCAAAGCGCTGGCCACGCACATCATCGGCCAGTGCGTCGGCGACGCGCCCGACGTGCGCCTGAACAACTTTGCGCCCGCCGCCTGCGCCAACAACCCCGCGGCACTCCGCAAGTGGGCCAGCGACCCCATGAAGAAAGCGCCGCTGGTCGCCAAGAAGCTAGGCTGCTATGTGGTCACCGGCTTCACCGGTTCGCCGATCTGGAAGTGGCTTTATTCCTTCCCGCAGACCACCGAGCAGATGGTGGCCGAGGGCTTTGCCGAGATCGTACGCCTGTGGGAGCCGATCCTCGACGAATTCAAAAAAGAAGGCATCAAGTTCGCGCTGGAAGTGCATCCCGGCGAGATCGCTTTCGACTACTACAGCACCAAGCGGCTGCTGGATTGTTTCAAGCACCGCCCCGAGTTCGGCCTGAATTTTGACCCCAGCCATCTACAATGGCAGGGCGTCAAGCCCCACCTGTTCCTGCAAGATTTCATCAAGCATGTGTACCATGTGCATATGAAGGACGTCGCCACCACGCTGGACGGGCGCAGCGGCATTCTCGGCTCGCACATCGACTTCGGCGACCTGCGCCGCGGCTGGAATTTCCGCTCGCTGGGCCATGGCGATGTGAACTTCGAGGAGATCATCCGCGTGCTCAACGCTGGCGGCTACGACGGCCCGCTGTCGGTGGAGTGGGAGGATAGCGGCATGGATCGCATCGACGGCGCCACGGAAGCCTGTGCGTTCGTCAAGAAGGTGGACTTCAAGGCCTCGGACTTCAAGTTCGACGACGCGATCGCCAACTAACACACAGCAGAAAGAGCAAGGGAGACGATGACCATGGGCAAGAAACTCGCGTACGGCATGGTCGGCGGCGCTATCAACGCCTTCATTGGCGAAGTGCACCGCAAGGCCATCGCGTTTGATCCCCGCGCTGAGCTGGTCGCAGGCTGCTTTAGCATCATCGAACAAGAAAACATCGACACCGGCGAGGCGTATAGCCTGGACATGAGCCGCGTATACAAGAACTACCAGGAAATGGCCGACAGAGAATCTGCCCGCCCCGACGGCATCGCGTTTGTCAGCATCACCACGCCTAACAACACGCACTACGATATCGCCAAGTGCTTCCTGGAGCATGGCATCCACGTCGTGTGCGAGAAGCCGCTATGCTTCACCGTTGCGCAGGCCGAGGAACTGGTCAAGCTGGCCCGCGACAAAGGGCTGCTGTTCGGCGTCACTTACACCTATCCGGGCTACACGATGGTCAAGGTGATGCGCGAGATGGTCCAGGCTGGCAAAATCGGCAAAATCGTGTCGGTCAACGCCGAGTACGTGCAGGAGTGGCTGATTGACGAGCTGGACGAGGCCAATACCGGCACCACCAAGTTGTCGGTCTGGCGCACCGATCCGAAGGTCACCGGCATCTCCAATTGCTGCGGCGACATCGGCACGCACATCGAATACGCGGTGCACTATGTCACCGGCCTGCACATCAAGCGCCTGCTGGCCACCACCAACACCTTTGGCAAGGCGTTGGATCTGAACGACAACATGATCGTCGAGTATGACAACGGTGCCAACGGCGCGTATTGGTGCTCGCAGATCGCCGCGGGCAAGCTCAACGGCCTGATGATCCGCGTCTATGGCACGCAGGGCTCGCTGGAGTGGGAGCAGCACTACCCCGACTACGTGCGCTACACGCCCAAAGGCCAGGCGCCGCAGATGCTCAGCCGTGGCTGCGGCTACATCGCCGAGGCCGCAGGCAAGGGCAGCCGCATTCCGTCCGGCCATCCCGAGGGACTGTTCGTCGCCTTCGCCAATATCTACCGCAACTTCATCACCTCGGTGATCAAGGTCAAGGCCGGGCAGCAGCCCACCGAAGCCGACCTGGACTTCCCCACTGCCGCCGACGGCCTAAACGGCGTCAAGTTCGTGCACGCGGTCATCGAAAGCGGCAAAAACAACGCCGCGTGGGTCAACCTGTAACCCCTTTCTCCCGTATTTATTGGCAATCCGTTGCCAATAAAAATAAAAAATTTGGAGGAACCAACCATGAAAAAGCTCCTGGCTATCTTGATGGCAAGCATTCTGGTGCTGGGCGCCACGTCTGCCTTCGCCGCCGATCCCGTTGACATCGCGATCTTTGTTCCGAATGCTGACCACGGTTGGACCGGCGCTGTGCTGACCTACGCCGAAGAGAAGGCCGCTGAGATCAACGCCGGTGGCAAGTACACCGCGAAGGTCATCGCCGCTGCGGACGCCGCCACCCAGATCCCGCAGGTGGAAGACGTCATCGAGAACAAGTCCGCCAAGAACATCGTCATCCTGCCGCATGATCTGTCGCTGGAAGCGACCATGCTGAAGGTTGCCGACGCCGGCATTCCGTTCGTGATGTTTGATCGTGTTGTTACCGCCGCGGCGGACAAGGCTGTCGCCTCCACCATGGGTGACAACAACGGTATCGGCTATGAGACGGCGAAGCGCCACGTAGCTTCCGGTCTCCAGCCCGGTGGCAAAGTCCTGATCATCCCTGGCGACAATTCTGACGTGCCTACCTGGCGCACCGAAGGCTACAAGCAGGCGCTAAAGGAAGCGGGCTGGACTGATGAGCAGCTGGCCGCGATCGAGCAGACCGACTACACCGGCTGGGACGGCGCTAAGGCCAAGACCCTGTTCACCTCCTGGATGGAGTCCAAGACCCCCGAAGAGATCGCCGAATATCAGTACTTCTTC
>JAVBUY010000097.1:0-4890 GCA_031554855.1 Eubacteriales bacterium | reverse complement strand
CCTAAAGTACCTGCCCGTGCTGCCGGTGATCTATCCGGCGTTCCACCTTGCGTACGGCGTCGGCTCGCTCAAAGGGCTGCTCAAGTTGCCCAAGCTGATGCGCGACAAGCGGCGCAAGGCAAAGGAGGCGGAGTCGTGAATCTGCTGCACATCTGCTGCAACTTTACCACGACGCGCGCGTTTGAGTCGCTGTTCGGCGCACTGGCCGATCTGGGCATCGTGCAACGCGTGTATGTGCCGATGAAGAGCGCATCCTACGCGGGCAAGAACGACCCGCACCGCGACGACCTGCCTATCGCCTACCGCGCGGTGGTGAGGCCGTGGGATCGCTTCCTATATCATACCAAGGCGCGGCGCGCCGTGCCCGACCTGCTATCCGTCGCTCCGCCGGATGCCGATACCCTGGTGCACGCGCACACGCTGTTCACCGACGGCGGCATCGCATACCGACTGCATCAGCGCCAAGGCACACCCTATGTGGTCAGCGTCCGCCGCACCGATGTGGAGTTTTTCTTTCGCTATATGCCGCACCTGACCGGCCACGCGATGCGCATTCTGGCGGCCGCGAGGCGCATCATCTTTATCTCGCCCGCGCACCGCGACGCGGTGTTCTCTCGCTTCGTGCCGGTCGCACTGCGCGACACGCTGCTGTTAAAGAGCGCGGTCATCCCCAACGGCATCGCGCCGTCCTGGCTGGACGGCAGCCCCAAACGCTGGCGCAGCGGCGATTCGCTGCACATCGCTTTTGCCGGACGGCTGGAGCGCAACAAGCGCCCCGGGCAGTGTGTCGAGGCTGCGCAAGCGCTGCAAGCATTGCTGCCCGATAGCCGCGTCACCCTGCACCTGGCAGGAGACGGCCCGCTGGAGGCGGCGCTGAAGATGCTGCCGCAGGTTAAAGACGGTTCGGTCATATTGCATGGCCGTATCAATGGGCAGGATCAGCTCAAAGCATTTTACGACGCGTGTCACCTGTTCCTGCTGCCTTCGCTGTCCGAGACCTTTGGCCTGGTGTACCTGGAGGCCATGAGCCGTGGCCTGCCAGTGCTGTACACGCACGGGCAGGGCTTCGACGGCCAGTTTCCCGAGGGTGAGGTCGGCTATGCGGTCGATCCGAAAGACCCCCAGGCCATTGCGCAGGCCATGCAGCAAGCGTTGGACGGCTATGATCAGCGCAGCGAGCGCTGTATCCGGCAGGCCGCCACGCTGCCCTGGCCGCATGTCGCCCAGCGCTGGCTGAATCTCTACCAGGCGTAAGGAGTTTATATGCGCATTCTTGTGCTGATTCACCGCCAGGCCGACAACAGCCCCTACTGCTTTTATGTGCATGAGCAGGCGCGGGCGCTGATGGCCGAAGGGCACGACGTGGTGGTGCTCTCACCGGTAGGCGTGCTGCCCGGGCTGTCCCGACTGCGCCCACAGGCAGCGCGCATCATGGCCGCAACGCCCACAAAAGCGACCTACGACGGCGTGCCGGTGCATTTTCCGCGCTACCTGACGCTGGGTAATACCGGCGCGAAGCGCCTGGGCGGCTGGCCGATGTACCGCGCCATATTGCGCACCGCGCGCCGACTGCATACGCAGAAACCCTTCGACCTCCTCCATGCGCACATGCTGCCCATCGAGGGGCACGCCGGTCTGCTGCTGGGCAAGGCGCTGGGCATCCCCACTGCGCTGACCGTGCACGGCACCGACGTGCTGCAATACTTCCTGCCCGATCGGGCGCCCTGGCCGCGCAACGCGCGCGTCGCGCAAGAGACCGGCCTGGTCATGGCGGTATCCACCTTCCTGGCGGCGAAAGTGCAGCCCTATCGCGACCGCCCGGTCGAGGTCGTGCCCAACGGTGTGGATCTGTCGCTGATTCCCGCGCAAGCACAGCGCACACCGCGCGCACTGCTGTCCGGCGGCACGCTCAAACCGCGCAAGTGCATGCACACCACGCTGGACGCGTTCCTTGCGGTGGCGAATGAGTTCCCCGACACCACGCTGACCATCTTTGGCGAGGGGCCGGAACGGGCCTCGCTGGAGGCCAAGATTGCCGCACACAGCATGGGCGAGCGGGTCAGACTGGTTGGCTTCGTACCGCATGAGCAGGCGCTGGCGCTGATGGCGCAGTCCGATGCGTTCATCATGCCCAGCTATGCCGAGGGCTTCGGCATCGTCTATATCGAGGCCATGGCCGCAGGCTGCGTGGCGGTGGCCAGCCGTGGCGAGGGCATCGCCGACGTGATCGCAGACGGCGACAACGGCTTTCTCGTGCCCGCCGCCGATGTAGCCGCACTGATCCCGGTGCTGCGCCGCATGCTATCGGGCGGCGAACCGATCGAAACCCTCCGCGCGCGCGGCATTCAGACTGCCCGCGCGCTGACCTGGGCGCACAATGCGCAGCGCTGCACCGCGCTGTATGAACGGCTGATCGCCCACACCCCATCTCCCAAAGGAGGCGCTCCTGATGACCGATAACAAGACCGCACCCAGCCGCCTGTTGCAATGGTTCGACAAGGCGTCCGGCATTCTCATCGAAGTGTTTGATCCCCGCCTGCTCACCGTCGCCATCGCCTCGGTGATGTTTTACTGCACGCTGTTCATCCAGCGCAAGTTCCCCGGCCGCTGGATGGAATTTGTCGCGCTGGGCATGGTGCTGATCGCGTTCGTGACGATGGTGGCGCGCACGCCGGAGATGCGACAGCGCATCCGCTGGCATCCTGTGATGGTCGGGCTGTGGTTCGCGCTGCATGGCTGGATGCTGCTATCCGGCTTCTTTTACGAAGATTGGCTGTCCGAGTCGCTGGCGCTGCTGGTCGCCTATCCGTTCATGTTCGCGGTGTTCACCGCGCGCGAGGACGAGAACACGCTGTATGCCATCTCGCGCGGCGCGGTGTTCGGCATTCTGCCGTTTTTGATCTGGTCGTTTGTCGGCCAGCCGCTGGTGTTCGGCTATCCGGGCTGGTCGGGCGTGTTCTACAATGCCAACGGCCTGGCCATGTGCTGCAACGTGATGACCGCCTGCGCGATGCTGCTGTGCTACGCGAGCTGGCGAAAGCGCAAGCTGCCCGCCGTCGCGCTGTATGGCGTGATCTTCCTGCTCGGCTCGTTCGCCATCGCGCTGACCATGAGCCGCTCGGCATGGGTGGCATACGCGGCGGCCATGCTGGTGCTGCTCGGCGGCATCCTGATGGGACGCACCAAGCATGTAGGGCGCGTGGTGGCGCTATTATGCGCGGTGGCACTGGTGTTTGGCGGCGCGATCGCGACAGTTTCCTACATCAAGGCCAAGGAAACCATCCGCGAGAATTACGAAATCGCCATCAAGATGGACGAAAGAAATCACTGGGGCATCGTCGAGCCCAACCCAGACGAATACACGCTGCAAATCAAGGACTTTTCCTCCTCACGCACGGAGATCTGGGAACAGGCGCTGACGCATCTGACCTGGAACGGGCACCCGACCGCTGTGGTCGAGGAGTGGGTCAAGATCAACGGCGGCTGGAACCGCCGCAACGCGCACAATTCCTTTATCGGCGTCGCGTATAACAATGGTTGGCCCGCCGGGCTGCTGCTGATCGCCTATGTGCTGTTCTCCGCCTGGCGCGCGTGGATCTACTACTGGCGCCGCCGCAGCCAACCGATGGCCATTCTGCCATTTTTAATCGCCTGTGTGTTCGTGCTGGAGAGCCTGTTTGAATCGGTGTACGCGCCATTTTCGGTGGTGGGCTGTGCCTATTTGCTGACGCAGGGCATGCTGTGGCGCGCCGATCTGTCACCGGAGGCCGCGCCGTGATGCCGTCGGTCAGCATCATTGTGCCGGTGTACAACGCCGGGACCTATCTGTCCGCGTGTCTGGACGCGTTGCTATCGCAGACAATGACCACCATCGAGGTGATCGCCATCGACGACGGCAGCACCGACCAAAGCCCCGTGATCCTGGCCGACTATGCCGCGCGAGATGCGCGGGTGGTGGTGCGCACGCAGGAAAACCTGGGCGTGTCGGCGGCGCGCAATGCTGGGTTGGCACTGGCCAAGGGGGACTACATCGGCTTCTGCGACGCCGACGACTGGACCGACCCCACCATGTACGCCGCACTGTATGAAGCCGCCGTCCACGCCGACGCGCAGGTAGCGTTCTGCGCGGTGGTCAAACACCGCGCCGCCGGTAACGAGGTCGTGCCGCTGCCCTTTGCCGATGGCGAGATACTGGATGCGCAGGCCATCCGCGAGCATCTGATCCCCAACATGATCTCACTGCCCACCGACGGTGAGGATCTGCCGATCAGCGGCTATACACCGCGCAACCTGTTTCGCCGCTCGCTGCTCCACGACCTGATGTTTCGCGGTGACATCCACTATGCCGAAGACCTGCTGTTCATCATCCGCGCGCTGCTTCGGGCGGAGCGCGTGGCGACTGTGGCCGCGCCGCTGTACCACTACCGCTTCCACGCCGGGGCGACCACCAAGCGCTATTCTGTCTTTATCCCGGATTCATTGACCAAGAGCCAACTGGCGCTGTCCATCGCGCTGACCGCGCACAACCAACTTGCCGTCAACCAACCCCGGCTGGCCGTTCGCCAACGCCGCAACATCCTGACCACCGTCATCAACCTGTGTCTGCCCGGCACGCCCTATCCGCCGATCAAGCGTGTCACGGCGATCCGCGCCCTCCTGCGCGAGGAGGGCACGCGCGCCGCGTTTGCCCCGGTACGGCTACGTCATCTGCCGCCCAAACTGGCGCTCAAATACGGGCTGATCAAATACCGGCTGGCTGCGCCGCTGATGGTGCTCTACTCCTATTTTTATCGGACATAACGCGGAGGAACACATTGCAACAAGCCCAACAACAACTACAAAAAAAGCGCGGCCAACTGCTGCTCAAGCGCACGTTTGATCTGCTGGTAT